>NZ_JAHWGL010000143.1 GCF_019334315.1 Hymenobacter profundi | reverse complement strand
CCGATGTGCTGGCTAGTGGGTGGTAGAGAGCAACGGTAGCAATAGATAAATAGACAGAAAACGGGTGTCATCCTGAGCTTGCGAAGGACCTTCTCACGTAAGAACGACTGTCGTACTAACGACTTGTTCTTACGTGAGAAGGTCCTTCGCTACACTCAGGATGACACCCGTTTTCTGATTGCTTAGCGCTGCTGTGGTGGCTACCCTACCGTTACCCCCTGCATTTTGTGCGTTAGCACCGTAATCTTTTCCTGTAACCCTTCTGACGCCTCTACCAACGGCAAGCGCACAGCAGCTGAGCATAAGCCCTGTGCCGCGAGAGCAGCTTTCACGCCTACGGGGTTGCCCTCCTCGTACATCAGCGGGTTGAGGGCCACAAAATCGTAGAGCAGCTGGCTGGCCTGGGCGAAGTCGCCGGCCAGGGCGTGGCGGGTCATGTCGGAGAAGGGGCGAGGGAAGGCGTTGGCCAGCACCGAGATGATGCCTACGGCGCCAAAGCTGACGAGCGAAGTCGTCATCATATCGTCGCCCGAAATCAGCAAGAAATCATCGGGCTTGCCAGCAGCAATGGCAATGCACTGCTCCAGGTTGCCGCTGGCCTCCTTGATACCGATGATGTTCGGGTGCTGGGCCAGGCGCAGGGTAGTATCCGCCGTGATATTAGAACCCGTACGACCAGGCACGTTATACAGGAGTAGGGGTAGGGGCGAGGCATCGGCCAAGTGCTGGTAATGCGCCTCGATACCAGCCTGCGACGGTTTGTTGTAGTAGGGCGAGGCCGACAGAACGGCCACTACACCGGTAAGATCGATGGTGCGCAGGGTGTGCGCCACAGCGGCGGTATTGTTGCCACCCAATCCGAAAACCAACGGCACGCGGCCGGCTACCTGTTCTTGGGCTACACGCAGAATCTCTGCTCGCTCTTCCACTGTCAGGGTAGGCGACTCTGCCGTGGTGCCGTTAATCACCAGATAATCAGCGCCTCCATCTAGTGTAAAGTCAATTATACGACGCAGCGCGGCGTAATCCACGGCGTGGTCAGGGGTAGGCAAAAAAGGCGTGACGAGCGCAACGCCCGTACCACGGAGTTGGTTCATGAGTGGAAAATCAGTTGATTTGTAAGGAAGCTGCTCTGCTGAAAGTACAATGCATAAATGCACTCATCCAGCGCAGCCTTTCCCATTAATTATTTTCAAAAATACCCATTTTTTGAGAGCGTGGTGCTCTTAAATATCCATGATTGTATTTCGTACCGCTTTGCTAGCCGCCGGGCTGGCTACTACGCTGGCCCTACCCGCCTGCGATATCAAATCTGCCACCGCTTCCGAAACCGACCCTCCTACAGCTGTAACTACCGATTCTGCTACTGTCGTAGCGCCTGTTGCGGCCCCAGTTGCCGCTGCGCCCGCTAGCATTCCGGCGGCTAGCGTAGCTAGCGCGGCGGTTATCTACGCCCGGCCGCAGGTGCCTATCCTGTGCTACCATCAAATACGCGACTGGCGCCCGCGCGATTCTAAATCGGCTAAGGATTACATTGTGCCGGTAGACGCGTTTAAAAAGCAGATACAGATGCTAGCCGATTCGGGCTACCACACCATCCTGCCCGATCAGCTCTACGCCTACCTCGCCACCGGCGCGCCACTACCCCCCAAGCCTGTGATGCTCACCTTCGACGACACAGACCTGGACCAGTTCACCGTGGCCCGCCCCGAGTTGGAAAAGCACGGTTTCAAGGCGGTGTATTTTGTGATGACCGTGAGCCTGGGCCGCCCCAAGTACATGAGCAAAGCACAGGTGAAACAGCTCGCCGACGAAGGCAACGTCATTGGCTCACACACTTGGGACCACCACAACGTAAAGAAATACCAGGGTCAGGATTGGGTGACGCAGATCGAAAAGCCGACCAAAACCTTGGAGGAAATCACGGGGCAGAAGATTACCTATTTTGCCTACCCCTTCGGCTTGTGGAACCCCGAGGCCATTCCAGAGCTGAAGAAGCGCGGGTTTGTGGCCGCTTTTTCTTTGGCCGAAAAGCGCGATCAGCAAGACCCACTGTTCACCATTCGCCGCATCATTGCCAGCGGCTACTGGACGCCGCGCACGCTGCATAACAGCATGGTGCGCAGCTTTTAGCTTTAGGACTTACGCAAAGCGACTTTTGCTAGCCCCGGAGGGGCGACACTAGGTTGCCGGTCTGAAGCGTGCCGCCCCGCTGGAGATTTGTTCTTGTTTCCCAGTTAGTTACTACTAATATGCTGCCCCTGCGGGCTAAAAAACGGGCGACTGCGTAAGTTCTAAGTTTTTAAGATGTGTAGTTTTTTTGCTACCTGTATCGTGCACATTCGCTAAAAGGCGTCTGCGCTTTCTTCTGGTCTGGCTTAGAATAGAGCTTTGATAAACTACTGCTTTAATTTCAGCGCATGCACTTCGGATAATCTTACTCTGCGCAGCAGATTGTTGATGAAGATCAGGAGCAGCAAATAACACTACTGGTTTCTCGTGTAATTCAATGCGAGAAGATATTTGCAAGCGCATTTTTTGGTAGGGAGAAGTAGCACCGCATATTTCTCGTACGTTTTGATGGCGGTAATCTGCTGCTATCCAGTTTGTGTAGCGGGCTCCTGGGAAATATTGGATCAAAGAGTCAGGTTGCGGCGGTGACCAGATCCACGCTGCATTCGTACCACCAGCGTTTTGGATACGACCAACTAAAAGTTGCCATTCCCGGCGATATGCTGATGCACTATGAGCTGATAACATAGGTCTTAGCATCACCATCCCCTCAATTTGTTTTAGTTGATGGGCAATAAGCGTCGATGGTAGCGTGTCACCTGCATTAACATGCCAAGTAAGTAGAGGGACAGTATGACGGTGGAGGAGTGACTGAATGAGAATAACTGGAAGACCAGAACTATTTATTGTAGAAAGATTGATAGCCACAATCCGGGAAGGCGAAGTAGCCGGAAGCATGGATTGGTCTACTTCTTGGCTTGTTAGCGTCTGTATGGTATCCTGATTAGGTAACATCAAGCCGAAATGTACATCGTCGCCACCAGTATGAATCCATTTCTCTGCCTGGCGTTGTTTTAGCATACTATGCCTCCGTGAAACTACTACATCAGAAAAAGCAGCCGACACAACCAAAACAGTGGCAATAACGAGGCTGTATCGACGAACAGCCGTTTCTAAGACTGAAGTCAATGAAGCGCTGAAATGACTTACCCGCTGATGTAGATTACGTCCAAAAAGAGCGGCGGCTTTTGCGTTCAAAAAGCGTAGAAGCGCATGCTGGCCCATCAGAACCACAATGAGCAGAATAATGGCATTGGTGACGGCAAATCCAGCCATCATCTTGGTGGCATTAGTTGACGAGATACTAACGCCGTACACTGCTGCTCCGATACTTATAAAAGCTACCAGGATGTTGGGCAAGCTAAGTTTCCATTCGTTCTCAATTTTGCCTTCTTTGGGGGTCGGGATGTAGGGTACTTTGATTCTAAGCAGTGCATAGCAAAACCCGATGGCGTATACCCACCATGTGCCCACGCGCAGAAACCCGCCTGTTATATGCAAACCGGTTTCGTGGGGCTCGCGCAGCCATTGTTGAGCATAATGCCGGATCAAAAAGATCAGCCCGACCAAGGGTAGGGCATAGACCATAAATTCCCGGATGGGAATATGCCAGGGAAACTGATAGAGCACCAGCGATGCAATCGGAATCGCCAGATCGATCAGCGTAATGACGCCGGACAGGAAGTACAGCGGCAGCAGCAGGTAATGCAGGCGCTGGCGCCAGGAGAAATGAGCGAACAGGCGTGGGTAAACCCGCAGCAGTAAATCAAACGCCCCGCGGCTCCATTTGAGCTGCTGGCTGTAGTAGGCAGCCAATGAGGAGGGCACCAAGCCCTTGCTGAGCACGCGCGGTACATACACCGATTTCCAACCCTTAGCATGCATGCGCATGGCTGTGTGCATGTCCTCCGTAAGGCCGGCTGCGTGCCCGCCAATGCTGTCCAGGGCCGCCCGCCGGAAGGTACAGTTGGCCCCAATAGCCTGCACCGTACCGTACGCGTTCATGCCCATCATAAGCGGTCCGTAGAAGTAGTACGTTTGCTGCGCAGCGCCCAGTGCCACGAGGCCTTCGCTCTGATTGCCATAAGACTGGACGACTTGCACAAAGCCTACCGTAGGATCAGCAAAGTACGGGAGCACATGCTCTAAAAAATCCGGGGTGGGTACGTGGTCTGGGTCGAGGACCACACATAGGTCACCGGTGGCTCCTTGTAGGGCATTGTTGATATTTCCTGCTTTGGCATTGACTTTTAGCTGGCGCGTGACATACACAATATTAAGTTCGCTGCAGAGCGCTTGCAGGTAGGGGTTGTTGCCTTCATCGCAGAGGTAATCTGTATGGGGGTAGCGGATAGCTTTCATGGCCCGCAGCGTCTGCTCAATCATGGCCAGCGGCTCGCCTGGGCAAGCTGTCGTGAGTACGTCAACGGTTAGCCTGCTGGTGGCGTGGCTGGCCACCGGCTCTCGTACATTCACGTAGTGGTACCATTCGTAGCCAATGTGGAGTAGAGCAAACCCAAGCGAGAGAGTGAGTAGCCAGAACAGGGGTGCGAAGCCAACCGGGCTGCTGGCGATAAACCACCAGCCAAAGCGTAGCAGAAAAAGGACACCCATCCCGACCAGTAGCCGCATTTTATACAGCTGAGGCGCCGCCCTATATCTGACAACCGCTGATTCACTTTTTTCCTTCAGGATTGGTTGCTCACACATTTAAGAGTTCCATTTATTCTTCTATAGATGCAACGATGTCTCCAGCAAATGTATATGATTTTTTTAAAAATTAATATGATTTTTTTATTATTATAGTTTATATATTTGCATTGTGTTTTTCTTATATAGTTTAATGGGCTGAAAAAAAGATGTGGTAATCTAAGGAGCAATAATTTCGGAAATGGTTACTTATGTATTTGCTTCAGCTTTTGCGTAAAATTGTACTATTGCATGACAAAGTTTGTTAAGTGTTTGTGCTTTAAAATCATAGCATTTGCTGTAGTTATTGCGTCGGCCTGTAGTTCAGATGATAAAGCACGTACCACGGGGGCAGCCGTCCGGGCGTCAGGTATATTACCTGTACAGATTGTTACTACTCCTACAGGATATCAATTGTTAAGGGGAGGGAAGCCCTACTTCATTAAAGGAGCTGCCGGATTGCAGTATTTTAATGAAGTGCGCTTAGCAGGTGGCAATTCTGTACGGCTATGGAGTACTGATTATGCAGAACCGCTATTGGAGGAGGCCCAACGACAGGGTCTAACAGTCACACTTGGTTTATGGATGCCTCATAACAGGAGCGGCTTTGACTATCATGATCAGAAGTCAGTAGCCAAGCTCATGGAAAACTTACGTGAAGAGGTAATAAAGTATCGTAACTCGCCTGCTTTGTTAATGTGGAGTCTAGGCAACGAGTTAAATATGCACATCGTTGATCCAAACGTCTACCAAGTTGTGAACGAGGCAGCCCGCATGATTCATGAGTTAGACCCCTTTCACCCGGTAACTACTATACTAGATAGCTCGCTGAATCTAGCGGATGCTGTGCGAATCATGAGCCCGGAAATCGACCTGTTGTCTGTAAACACTTTCGGAGGGCTTCGTACGCTCCCCCAGGATCTGCAACGCTTTAAATGGACAAAGCCATATATAGTCACTGAATTTGGAGCAAAAGGTTATTGGGAATCAGATAGTACTGCCTGGGGCGCACCACTTGAACAAACCAGTACAGAAAAAGCAGTTTTTCTACAGGAAAGATATCAAGAGTCGATTTTAGCTGACTCCACCCATTGTTTGGGTAGCTATATATTCTACTGGGGGCAAAAGAATGAAATGACCCCTACTTGGTTTAGTCTTACGAATGCCGTTGGTGAGAAGACACAAGCTATTGATGTTATGTACAAGCTCTGGTCGCATCAGCCGGCACCAAACGCAGCGCCGCAAATCCGCCTGTTTGAACTGGCAGGAAAGTCAAAAGCAAAAAAATTATTATTGCAGGCTAACGAGACCTATTCTGCGCAAGCTGTTGCCTTCGACCCAGATGGTGACTCATTAACGACACGTTGGGAAATCCTGCCGGAGGGTACCACGCGCTACACTGTTTCGGTAGGCGATGACAGTCCGCTGGAACCTGTGCCAGGCAGCATTAAACAAGTACGGGGTATACGTACCCAGATACGTATGCCAAGCACAGCAGGCTATTATCGCTTGTATGTTACAGTTTCGGATGGGCACGGTAGCGTTGCTACCGCCAACCAGCCGTTTAGATGTTACGAATAGTGCTTAATACGTCACTATTAATGATTGTGCAGTGATCTGCTCTCCCCGCGTCGCACGCAGAATATAACGGCCGGCTGGCAAATCATTTAGTGAGAGCGAATAGGCTTTAGAGGTTGTAGAGGATAAAACCTGTGTACGACAGAGTATACCTTGCATATTGTACAGTTGTACTATGGTAGTGACTGGAGATGAGTCAGTTATAAGTACATTTACAAAATCGTGGGCGATAGTGGGATATACTGTACACCAAGTAGAGGTAGCCGTATAACGATTTTGGTTGCTTTGCACTACTGCACTATTCTCATCAGCACCAATGTTTCCTCGTTGGTCTTGTGTGGGCGTAGCATTGTTATAAAAATCACGCGAACCAGGCTGTTGACCAAATTCCTTTATTAGGTTCAAACCTGCGCCTATAAGAGCCGATGTGGTGGAAAGACGGAAGGGTGTGGTACCGGGGATAATTGACGATAGCGTACTGCTGTTTGTAATATTGCCTAATGCTAATTGCGGATTTACGTTTAGACCACAGATGCGGGTACCAATCATCTCTTGCTCTGTTTTCACGCGCCAATCCGTGAGCGTGCTATAGTGCTGATTTTGCCAACGAATGGTGAATGGGTAGTCCGAACTCCAGTAGCAGTTGCCTTCAAACCGAACTCCAAACGCCGTAGCTGATTCTAGCAACGCTAGTCCTGACTCTGTCTGAAACACATTGTTACGGAAAGTAATACCACTTATACCAGCACTGCTGACATACACTGCTTTCGGCTTGCTACCATTATCTGGCGGTGATACATACACAGTATTATTATGAATAGAGGCGCGTTGGATACCGCCATTATCCCCCGAAGACCATATCATAATAGCTCCTTGGTTATAGCGCTGGGCGTCGTTTGTACTGATGTTGTAGCGAATTGTCACATCGTGCAGAGGGGGGGCTCCATAGTACTGCGCCAGTAGGTAGCCCGGTCCTTCATTATCGTGCGAATAATTGTATTGCAGAATAGAATTCGTACAGCCACCGTCTAGATCAAAGCCGCCTCCATCGTGGGCGGTACCCGAACGGTTGTGGTGTGATTCACATTCCTGAATGATCAAATTGTTGCAGCACCACCCCCAGATACCTACTGGTCCTCCGCTAGGATTGGCATTAAGCCAGCCATTATTGTAGGCTTCGCATCGTTCTATTAAGACACCGTCGATACCACTCATCACAATGCCGTTGCCAGTATTCGTATAGGTGATGTCGGCACGGCCTGCGTTATTGTACGCTTTGCAATGACCAATATACCAATCACGATGTGCGTTTAGCTCTTGCGCATACGAGGCAATACCGCTCTCCCCGTTGTCGTGGCTATAGCAATTGGTTATACGTACATTATGGTAGCCACTGGTTCCCCGCCAGCTGCCAATTGAAATGCCAGATGTTTGATAACCACTTACATCTATACTATCTAAGACGATATGTTGCAAATGCGTCGCCGCCGAATCGAGATAGAACAGAATGCCTGAACTGGTGTTGTTTAGTCGTCCAGATCCTACGAAATTAAGTCGGCGCAACTCTATACCGGCGATATTGTGAGCATAAAAGCCGTACGCTTTGCCACTATTGATCGTGGCCCTACCCTTGCCGTAAGAGCTAAGTACAATAGGCTGCTCAGGAGTGCCTTGGCTACGAATCCAAAGACTACCTTCGAAAGTACTGCCGCTCTCAAATAATACCCAATCTCCGGCACTAAGAGCCATTGTATTCAGCTTAACAATGGTACGCCAGGCAGTTTCGATGGTCGACCCTGATTTTGTGTCGTCGCCGGTAGCACTTAGATAAAATGTACGAGCATTGCTGGACGTAATACAGAAGCTATGGATCAGCAGAAAAAATAGTAAGCGTTTTATCATTGAAACGGGCTTTTTGCCAAGCCCGTTTCAATGATAATGCCTGATGTAATGTGGATTAATATAAGAACATAGGTGCTAGAAGCAGAATTAAAGATATTGTTGTATTAAACAAATTTTATTATGAGTAATGAGAATGCTCATTTGTGATTTTGTTAATTTTTAAAGAATAAACTTCTCCGAACCTAGCTTGTGATACATTGGATATGACATAATTATGTATATGAGGTCCTCTAATCTCAATTGCTGGATTGAGTATAGCTACCGAAACGGTAATAGTCAATAGCGATTTGCTACTTCCCGCTGAATACTTTATTCAGAAACGCCACAGTGTAGTCCAAGGTAGGTGCAAACCAGGGGTTGAACAATGGAAAGGGGTGGGGCGCGTCGGGGAAAGTGTGCACTTCGTGGTAGATGTTGAACTGGCTAAGCTGCCGGGTCATATCATCGCGGCCGGCGTGCATGCGGGCCACGGAACTGTTAAGGAATAGGGTAGGGGGCGTGCGCGGCCCTACGTAGGTGAGGGCCGAAGCCTGGCGCCACAAAGCAGGCCGCTCAGTCTTGGAGCTGCCAAACCAATAGGTGGCCGCCGAAATGCTTTTCCGGTCGTCGCCTTCGCCCGATTCGGGGTGGATGAAGGCCAAAATGCCGTCTACGTCCACAATGGCCTGCACTTGGCTGGAATAGCCCGTGTTACACGCCAACGAATCGAAGCGGGTTTCTTCGTTGGTAGTACCAAGCAGCGCCGCCAACTGCCCACCCGCCGAAAACCCCCACGAAGCAATCTGTTTGGGATTTAGATGATACTCCCGGGCGTGCGCCCGCATCCATCGTACGGCGGCTTTCAGATCCAGCACAGCCGCGGGGTAGGGCGCTTCGGTGGAGAGGCGGTACTCGGCCGTGACGGCTACAAAACCGCGCGCCGCTAGTTGCTGGGCCATCGGCACGTGCTGGCTCCGGTCGCCGGAGCGCCACCCACCTCCATGAATCAACAGCACCGCCGGGTAGCCGCCCCGGCGGCGGGCTTTGGGGTAGAACACGTCGAGCTGCAACGCCCGCCCACTAGCCGTACAGTACGGCACGTTCGTCTGCGAGTGAATAGTTGCCGGTACCACTGGCCGGGCCAGCGTAATGGTAGGGTCGGTCTTGCGGGCTTTGGCGAGGGCGCTGTATACCGTGAACGACGTATCGCGCGCCAGGGTAGGCGTTTGGGCACGGCTTGCCCAGCTAGCCAAGAGCAGTCCTAATACCAGCACCCAACCGCCACGCTTACAGCAGAAAACACCCATCGGGCTATTCCGTTGGCAAGCCGGCTGCCTTCAAATCTTTGAAGCCGCCTGCGTTGTCTACCTTGGCAAAGCCCTTTTCGGCCATCAGCGTGGCTGTTTTACCGCTGCGGTTACCGGAGGCGCAATACAGCACGTAGGTTTTGGATTTGTCGAGCTGGGCAATCCGGTCGTCAAAGTCCGGCGCTTTGAAGTCGATGTTGCGGGCGCCGGCCAAGTGGCCATCGGCGTACTCCTCGGGCGTGCGCACATCCAGCACCACAACGTCGGGCTTTTGCAGCAGCGCGGCGGTTTCGGTAGGCGTTACCGATGTGTTTGAAGAGCAGGAAAGCTGCGTGAAGGTGAGTGCGCCGGCGAAAGCCAGTAGAAGGAAGCGGGACATGGTGGGTAGGGAAAGTGTTTGAGAAGCGGGACACGATTTAGAAGCTGTTTGAGTTAGTTGTTGCACGATGTCTCGTCGGCTGCGCCGTGTGGACGAAACTGTTCAGCGATGAGACGCAAATA
>NZ_JAHWGL010000142.1 GCF_019334315.1 Hymenobacter profundi | reverse complement strand
GGTGAGTGGTGAAATTGTGAGTTTGTGAAGTTGTGAATGCAAAGCGTCTGTCATCCTGAGCTTGCGAAGGACCTTCTTACGCTGGAACGACAAGCGTGATAACGACGCGTCCTAATGTGAGAAGGTCCTTCGCAAGCTCAGGATGACAGTCGTATTTTTTACTCACTACTCACTACTCACCTCTTCACAAAGCTTTCCTCACTTTCTAGATACGCCTTCTCGGCTAACACTACCTCCGGCGTGAGGGGGAGGAGGGTAGGCGTGGGGCGGGAGAGGTTGAGCAGGTGGCCGCCGGGTGGGAAGGCAGTGAGGTTGTCTAGGTCGTGGGTAATGCAGAGGATGGTTTTGCCCTGCTCGGCTACCCACTGCTGTTGCAAGGCAAACACGCGACGCCGGTAGTACACGTCCAGCTGCTGGGTGGGCTCGTCTAGCAGGTACAACCCTGCTTCCTGCAAGGAGAGCTGCGCCAGCCACACCAGTTGCTGTTCGCCGCCGGAAAGCAGCGTGAAATCACGAGTGGCGAGGTGGGCGGCGCCTACCTGTTGCAAGGCGCTGTCGGAGAGGGCGTAGTCGGTGGGGGAGTAGCCGCCCAGGAAACGGTGGTGGCGGTAGCGCCCCATCACCACCAGCTCGCGCACGGCAATGGGAAAGCCCACGGTGGTGCGCTGGGGTAAGTAGGCCAGCAGGCCCTCAGCAGACGGCCGCGCTACGGTGCGCAAATCACGCCCCGCTACCCGGATGGTACCCTGATACGGGATGCGCCCCGTGAGGGCCCGAAACAGGGTGGTTTTGCCGCAGCCATTGTGCCCGATAATCGCCACGAAAGTCGGCTCGGGTACCACAAAAAAAAGGTTGCGGAGCAGAACGCGCTGTTCGTACCCCGCAACCAATCCGGAAATGTCGAGTGCTGAATGTTGAATGCTGCGTGAGGAATGATTGTCGGTTAATTCAAAATCACTCATTCAGTACTCAACACTTAATATTCAACAGTTCTTAGTATTCGTCCTCGTTGAACATGAAGTCTTCCTTGGTCGGATAATCGGGCCATACTTCCTCGATGTTCTCGTAGGGTTGACCATCGTCTTCCAAGGCCTGCAGGTTCTCCACTACCTCCATCGGGGCGCCCGAACGGATAGAGTAGTCGATGAGTTCATCCTTGGTGGCAGGCCAGGGGGCATCTTCCAGATAGGAAGCCAGTTCCAGCGTCCAATACATAGTCGTGTACTATAAAAAAAGGTTGGCAAAAGGTGGCACGTCGCAAGCTCGCTGGTCTACGACGATGTGAAGGTAGACACGGAGGCCGGCAAAACGTTGCTCCTTGCCGACAACGTAAAATACAACTGAAGGTTGCTTATACAAGCACTCCTTTTTGTAGAAGCTCAATTAAATGATTTTTGGTGCGGATTTTCCGCTCAAACGCTCGGATTTTCCCCTGTAACATGGTCCGAAACGACTCATTGCCGGGCGATACGTTGAGTTTGCTCAGGTTTTCTTCCAGCACCAGTTGCTCCTGCCGGTCGCTTTTCACGAACTCGCGCAGGGCCTGCACACGGGCGGCTATTTGGTCGTCGCGGGTGCCGGGCTCGGGGGCGCCGCCGTGGCGCTTACGGATGTAGTGCTCCAACGAGCTGAGTTCAAACACCTTGTCGCAGGCGGCAATGAACTGCTCCCACACTCGGTCCGACTCCTCGCCGCGCACGGGGCCTACCTTCTTCCAGGCAGCTTGCAGCTCCTTGGCGCGGGCCACCGCCTCCGACATGGGGCGGTGCAGCAGGGCCTCCGCCTCCGCCACCAGACCACGCTTGCGGGCCAGGTTGTCCTCGGGCTGGTTTTCGGTGCGCTTGGTGTTGATGTGCACCTTCAGGCGCTCAAAGAAATGATTGTGCGCCGCCCGGAAACGCGTCCACAGGTCGTTGGCCTGCTTGCGGGGTAGGGAGGCGTCAATGTCTTTCCACTCCTGTTGCAGCTGCTTGAGCTTGCGGGTGGTATTCTCGAAGTCGTCGGAATCCTGCAAGGCTTCCGACTGCCGGATGAGCGCCATGTACTTGTCCTGCACACGGTTGGTCATGGCCTTCTTATCGGCCAGGAAATCGCGCTTGCGCTGCATAAAGGCATCCACAGCCGCCCGGAAGCGGTCCTCCATGTCCTCAATCAGATCCTTGTCAACGGGACCAGTCTTGATCCAGACCTGGCGCAGGGCTTTCACCCGCTCCGTAGCGGTCTGAAAATCCAGGGTATCGCGTAGCTCTTCCAGCTCCTGCAACACGCCCAGCTTGGTGGCCATGTTTTTTTCCCGGTTCTGCGCAATGGTTACGTTGATGCCTTCTTCGGCCTCGGTGAGGCGGTGGTAGAGGCTCTCAAAATCGCCTAGCCCATCGTAGCTGGCAACTTGTTCTTTCAGGTGCAGGGCCTTCATCAGGAAAGAGCCCTTATTGTCGGAGGCAGCCATCTTGGCCAGCAGGTCTTCTACCTTGGCCCGAAACAGTTCGAAGCGCTGGGCGAAGTAGATGAGGGAGGTGTCGGGAGAGTCTTTAACCTGACCTACCCGGCGGGCAGGCAGCGTCATAAACGGACGGAGCCACACCTGGTCATCCTCGACATAGCCGTATTGGCGGGCGGTAGCGAGGAGGTGGTCGTGTTGTTCCATAATTGGGATAGCGCGGAAGCGAATAAGTGGAGGGAGGGGCGAGCGGAATGTGAAGCTAGACTAAGTGCACAAGTTTACGGCATGCCGGGCAGAAATGCCCACGCGCTTAGCATAATATAGGGCAGAAAGCCACGCAGGACGCTACCTTTGCGGCAACTCCGGCCCTACCAGGTGGTATGCCGGCAAGGTACTACCAGCCAGCCAAACAGCATTTGTAGATCAGGCAATAAGGTGAAAAATGAGTGGAGAAAACCTCCTGTCATGTTATTGTTTTAAATCAATCATACGCAAAATAGGGCATCTGTAGTATACTTCCGCAGAAGCCACTGCAAAACCCGGCTGCGGGCTATGGTACCGGAGTTGCTGCCAGGGTAAGAGCTACTCCCGGCAGTGCCGCTAATCATTTGTTTCATTTCCACTTTTTTTAGTCATATGAGCGACCAGACGATTATCTTCTCGATGGCGGGCGTTAGCAAGGTGTTTCCGCCCCAGAAACAGGTTCTCAAAAACATCTATCTATCCTTTTTCTACGGTGCCAAAATCGGCGTGCTGGGTCTGAACGGCTCCGGTAAGTCGAGCTTGCTGAAAATCATTGCCGGTGTCGACAAGCAGTTTCAGGGCGAAGTGGTGTGGTCGCCGGGCTATACGGTGGGCTATCTGGAGCAGGAGCCGCAGCTGGATGCCTCTAAAACGGTGAAGGAGGTAGTGGAGGAGGGCGTGGCCGAAACCGTGGCCCTGCTCAAGGAGTTCGACGAAATTAACGAGGCATTTGGTGCCGAGGATGCAGATTTCGATAAACTGCTCGAACGGCAGGGAAAAGTACAGGAACGCCTCGACCAACTCGACGCCTGGAACCTGGATAGCAAGCTGGAACGTGCCATGGACGCTCTGCGCACGCCCCCGGCCGATGCCGTGGTGGGCAACCTCTCGGGCGGCGAAAAGCGCCGCGTGGCCCTGTGCCGCCTGCTGCTGCAAGAGCCCGACGTGCTGCTGCTGGACGAACCCACCAACCACCTCGATGCCGAAAGTGTGCTGTGGCTGGAGCAGCACCTCAAGCAGTACAAAGGCACCGTGATAGCCGTAACCCACGACCGGTACTTCCTCGACAACGTGGCCGGCTGGATTCTGGAGCTGGACCGCGGCGAGGGTATTCCGTGGAAAGGCAACTACTCTTCTTGGCTGGAGCAGAAATCCAACCGCCTAGCCCAAGAGGAAAAAACCGAGAGCAAGCGTCAGAAAACCTTGCAGCGCGAGCTGGAGTGGGTACGCATGGCCCCCAAGGCCCGCCAGGCCAAGAGCAAGGCCCGCCTTGCTGGCTACGACAAAATGGTGAGTGAAGACGCCAAGGAGAAAGAGCAGAAGTTGGAGCTGTTCATCCCCGATGGCCCGCGCCTGGGCGCCCAGGTGATT
The DNA here is from genome assembly GCF_019334315.1 of Hymenobacter profundi. Taxonomy (GTDB): domain Bacteria; phylum Bacteroidota; class Bacteroidia; order Cytophagales; family Hymenobacteraceae; genus Hymenobacter; species Hymenobacter profundi. Next base: position 5,972 of record NZ_JAHWGL010000142.1, on the reverse strand, counting down.
GAGGCCGAGGGGCTGACCAAAGCCTTCGGCGACAAGCTGCTGTTCGAGAACCTAAGCTTCTCCCTACCCCAAGGTGGCATTGTGGGCATCATCGGGCCAAACGGCGCTGGTAAAACCACGCTGTTCCGCCTCATCACTGACCAGCTGCAACCCGATGCGGGCACGTTCGAGGTAGGCCCTACCGTGCAGACTGCTTACGTAGACCAGCAGCACGACACGCTGGACCCTGCTAAATCGGTGTTCGAGTCGATTTCGGGTGGTACCGAAACCATGCTGCTAGCCGGCCGCCCCGTGAATGCCCGCGCCTACGTAAGCAACTTCAACTTCCGCGGCGGCGACCAGGAAAAGAAAGTAGGTAGCCTCTCGGGCGGGGAGCGGAACCGCGTGCACCTGGCCACGACCCTCAAGCAAGGCGCTAACCTGCTGCTGCTTGATGAGCCCACCAACGACTTGGACGTAAACGCCATCCGGGCCCTAGAAGACGCGCTGGAAAACTTTGCCGGCTGCGCCGTCATCATCAGCCACGACCGGTGGTTCCTCGACCGACTCGCCACCCACATCCTCGCCTTCGAGGGCGATTCGGAGGTGGTGTGGTTTGAGGGCAACTTCTCCGACTACGAAGAAGCCAAGAAGAAGCGCCTGGGCGATGTAGAGCCCAAGCGCGTGCGCTACCGCAGCTTAGGGTAGGGCGTTTTCTGTAAAGAGGAAGCCGGTTTGTTTATCAGATACACATGCAGCTGATAAACAAACCGGCTTCCTCTTTACAGAGCCTGGTCTGTTGGCTTTGCTATGCTTGGACTACGCCATGGCTGGGTACCCATTTCGGGTTGCGCAACGCTGGCCTGAAACAAGTTGGCTGTATGTTGCCCTACCAAGGTGCCTATCTCGTAGCCGCCGTTTGCATCAAACTGATAATGCACTCCAAGGTACACCCGGCTACAGCCATTTTTGAGGGCAGCCTGCGGAAAGGAACTAAAGCGGCGGGTGCGGCGGATGCCGTTTTCGTCGCATAAGGCGTGTGGGTCAGTGGTTGCGGTGAAGGCAATATCGTCGCGGCCGAAAAAGGCGCGCATGGCCGCGGCGTGGGCCGCGCCAAAGAAGGAATGGTCCGAGACATAGGCCGGAAAGTTGGGCGAAAAACGTATACCGCTACGCATTGCCGACAGCGGTTGCCAGGTGATATCGGCGACGGTGCTGGCTGTGCGCGAGGCCATGCCAGTAAGTATCCCAAATCTGTTGCCTGTCGGCTGACTGTTGTACCGTACCAGTACTGATTTTTAGGTCTTTACATGAGTAGTGGTAGGGGGATACTACATTCCGGGGTTGTCTGGCAGAGCCTTACTTTGCTGCTTTCTACACCGCTTCTACCTGGTACTTCACCGTCACGTTACGATTCCCCTGGGTCATCTCGCCGAAGCCTACACCCAGGTCGTCGAAGGCGTTGTCGAAGGAGCCGCGCAGCAGAAACAGTTGGTCGTCTTTATTGGCTTTGAGGAGCTTGGCAATGATGTTGAGCGTGAGGTCGGTAGCAGCGGCGATAAGGGAAATCTGAGGGGCGGTGAAGGAGGTAATCTGCAACAGCGAATCCCGGAAGCTCTGGAACTGGCTGTCCTGGCGCACCTGGTCCAGCAGGTCGCCGGCCTGGCGCACGTCTTCGTCCAGCTCTATCACCAGAATGCGGTAATCCAGAAACGGCGGAATCTTGCCATCGGCCTGGGTGCGGTAGAGCGTGATGCCGCTGGGGCCAATGGGTAGGGCGGTGCGCCTTCTGACTTTCCGGTACACCTCCGAACACAGCTGAATAGGCTCCGCCGATACGCCATCCGTCACCACACTAATCACCTGAATCTCACCTTTGCCCAATTCCCGAACTCGGTTGATGAACACCGACTTCAGGCTCATCCGTACGGCCTGGGTGGTGATGGGCAGCACTGCCCGGCTGATATTGCCCAGCAACGCCTGCTGACCCAGCACAGCCGAAGGTTCAAATACTGCGTCAGGTTGAAGTAGAGCATCCATACGATTTATTGAGGAAAATGTCTTCCCGTGATGCGATGTGCCGTACGGAAAGAAGGGCTGAGTAACGTATTGATTTCTAAACGTCTTACTGCTCTCAAGGGTTGAGTGTCAGAGAGCTGACTATCCTCTGTGGAAGCAGGATACACTGCTCGTCTGCTACATATCCTAATGCGGCATGTGGCTGATTTTGGCCTCGTCCAGATCGAGTTGGGCTTCCTGGTGGCGCAACATCTCTTCGTCGAACACATCCTCGTGGCGTAGCACAAACAGCTCCTCGCGCTGCACGCGCAGCACGTGCAGCAGCACCTGGTGGTAGCGTTGCAGGGCCTGGCGCTTAGTTTCGTCGTAGTCGAGGGCTTCGAGCAGGTTGCCAGTGCGCTGGGCCTCGGCCTGCATGCGCTGCTGCAACGCCCGAATCAGCTCGTTGTGCTGCACGTCGGCGGCGTAGTGTTGGGCCATGTAGTGAAGTGCCACGCGGCGCAGGCGCAGCCGAATGCCGGCTTCTTGCTCCTCGGCCGGTATAGGCTCCTCTAGCTGGCCCACGCCGCTCAGGCGGATGACCAGTGGTAGCGTGAGGCCCTGGAATACCAGCGTAACCAGAATCACTACGAAGGTGATAAACAGAATCAGGTTGCGCTGCGGAAATGCCTGCCCATCCGTCAGCAGCAGGGGCACCGACAGCGCCGAGGCCAGCGACACCACGCCGCGCATGCCGGCCCAGCCTATCACCACCGGTCCTTGCCAGCCGGGACTGGTTTCGCTGGCGCGAATGCTGGCACTCAGCCAGCGCGGCACAAACGCCGCTGGAAACATCCACAGCAACCGAATCAGCATGACCAAGGCACTGATGATTAGGCCGTAGGTGATGGCCTGGGGTAGGGAGTAGGAGCCCAGCCCCTCTACCACCTGGGGTAACTCCAGCCCGATCAGGATAAACACCAAGCCATTGAGCGCAAAGCCCACGCTGGCCCACACGCTGTTGGCTTGCAGGCGCGTATCGGCATCAAACACCCGGTGCGAGCGAAACGACATCAGCAGCCCCCCGCTCACTACGGCCAGCACGCCCGAAAAGTGAAACTCTTCGGCCACCAGATACATGCCATAAGGCGCAATGAACGTGAGTACCGTGTTGATGCTGGGCGTAGTGGGCAGGTAGCGGTGCATGAGGTAGAAGCCGTGGGCCAGCACTAGTCCTACCACCACGCCCATGCCGCTCACCAGCAGAAAACTGCTAATAGCCTCCTGCCACACAAACGTGCCCGATACCACCGTGGCCAGGGCAAAGCGAAACACAATCAAGCTGCTGGCATCGTTGATGAGGCTTTCGCCTTCCAGAATGCTGGTGATGCGCCGCGGCACCTGCACACCCTTCAGCACAGAGGTGGCCGCCACCGCATCGGGCGGAGAAATGATACCGCCTAGCAAAAAGCCCAGCGGCAGCGTGAACCCCGGAATCAGGCGGCGGGAGGCATAGGCCACTAGGGTAGAGGTGAAGAACACCAGCCCCAGCGCCAGCAGCAGAATGGGTCGTTTCCAGCGCCAGAAGTCCTTCCAGGAGGTTTCCCAGGCCGCCTGGTAGAGCAGCGGGGGTAGGAAAATTAGGAAAATCAGATCGGGGTCGATGACTATTCGGGGCAGCCCTGGCACAAAGCTGAGCGCCAGGCCGGCCAGCACCAGAAAAATAGGGTAGGAGATGCGCAGCTTCTGCCCTAGCATCACGAGCAGTAACATGGCCAGCAGCAGGCCCAGAATAAGCAGAATGGTAGCGTGCAGGTTGTGTGGGAGCATGGGCAGCGGGTAGGCGAGCGTGAGACGCCGGAAGGTAGGCGCTACCCGGCAAAAACGCTACTCGCACAGAGCCACCCCGAGAGCGGCCGCCTTCTCAGGTGCTGCAACGCCACATCAGGCTACTGCTACCCAGCCCTCGCGCACAGCTTGCACCACCAAGCCCACCAGCGTTTTGGCGCCAGCTTTCTGCAACAGCGCCCGGCGGTGGCTTTCCACGGTGCGCACGCTCAGGTAGAGACGGTCGGCAATTTCCTGGTTGCAGCAGTCGGCCACTACCAGCCGCAGCACCTCCAGCTCGCGGCGGCTGAAAGCCGTGGCAGGCGCCGCGGTCCGACGCGTAGCCACGGGGGAAGTAAGCAACGCACTACGCGGGTCGCGCAGCAGCCGTTCCACCGCCTCTATGATGTGCTCGGGCGTAGTATGGTAGGGGAGTAGCGCCACCGTGCCGGCCTGCAGCAGCTGTTCCCGCACTATAGCGGATAGCCGGCTGCCCGTAAGCAGCAACACCGGCAACCGGGGCCACAGCGGTAGCAAATGCTCGGGCAGCAGCAGGCCGGGCAGCAGGCCATCTATAATGGCCAGGTTGTAGTTGTGCCGCCGCACTAAGTACGTGAGTTGGCTGGCGTCGGCGGTAGTATCGGTGGTGAGGCCCGGCCAGGCTTCGTGCAGCGTAGCCAGCAGCCCGTAGCGCTGCAAAGAGGGCGTAGCCGCCACTAAAACGGAAAAAGAAGGAGTAGCCATAACCACCTAGCTGGTTAAGGGTGGAGATTGGAAACCAACGCGTTAGCCTGAATAAATGCTGCGGCCGTTGCCATTGGTGTAATGGCTAAAATTCCATCTTTGCAGAAGCCTTGGCAATACCTACTATATGGTATTTGCGAAATATATAGTATGAATATATTGAGGCCGTGGTATTGTAGCAAGTACACGATGCATTAGGTCGGTCTGACAGGCTGATTTCTCGAACAGCGTTGATTTCCGCAACAGCGAGCCGCTATGTGCGGCGCCCTACCCTCTCGGTACTTGTTAGCTACCCAGCCGCGCCGCTACAATCAAGCCTACTCCCAGCACATAAGTACCGCCCATAACCCACAGCCAGCGGGAAGCTGTAGTAGGTGCACCCTTAAATTCCCGCCAGGCAAATAAGCCCCAGAGTACGCCCACCACCGTAGCGCCCTGGCTGATACCGAAGGATATGGCATTGCCGGCCTCGGTGGAAGCTACTAGCAGCGAGGTCATACCTAAGCCCCAGAGCAGGCCGCTGCCTACCCCTACCCAGTGGTGCCGGGTGGTTACATCGCGGTAGCGGAGTTGGGCGGCTTCGGGCGTATCGGCGAAGCGGCGCAGGATCTGCTCGAACAGCGGATTGCTGATGACCATGCCCACCGCAAACACCACCAGCGCCGTGTAAGGCGTAAGCTGCCCGCGTTCGGGGTCGGCAAAATCGGAGGCCATAGAGGTGGTAATCATCCAGAAGAAAAACCCGTTGGCTAGGCCAGCAGAACCCGCAATCAGCAGGCCCTTGGTTTTGCTGCCTTCGGCGTCATCTTCACCGTCTTGGCTGTCGGCTTCCTTTTTGAGGTAGGCGAAGGCGCTGCACGCAATGGAAATTAATACCACCGCCCCGCCGGCAGTTAGCAGGGCTACGTTGCCTTCAGGCTCGGCCAGGTAGTTTACTATGAGCCCCAGTACTAGCGCAATGCTGGTGCCCACAGGCATGCCAATGGCCAGTCCCGCCGCCTGAATGCCTGCTACCAGCAATTGATTGCCCAGGTTGAACGCCACGCCCGCCGCCAGCGCCAGGCCCAACATGGCCCAGTCGGCCTTGCGCAAGTCTTCCAGAAACGGCCGCCCGTCTTCTCCCAAACTGCCCAGCGTGAAAGCCGCCACCACCGCCCACAGCACAATGCCCAGCACATAGTCGCGGTAAAACAGGGTGATGGGCACCTTATCGCGGGCGGCTATCTTTTGTCCGTTCGACCATGAACCCCAGCATAGCATGGCGAGTAGGCAAACGCCAATGGCTAATCCGGTTTGCTCGATGATAAACATGGTAGTGGGATAGGGAAGAAACTAATAATGCTGTAGTCGCACTAAATGGTACGAGGTACAGTAATGGCGCGGGGCTGTGCCCCGTGTCTACTATTCGCAGGCCTCTGGCCTGC
>NZ_JAHWGL010000141.1 GCF_019334315.1 Hymenobacter profundi | reverse complement strand
GCGGAGCGAAGGACCTTCTCACGCATGAACGACAGACGTAACAACGACTCGTTCTGCGCGCATAAGGTCCTTCGCTCCGCTCAGGATGACAGACGCTTTTGCATTTACAAATTCACAAACTCACAACTTCACCACTACTCCGTGGTAGGATTGCTTTGCAGGTTGGGGAAGGGCATGCGGCCGGTGTGGTAGGAAGCGGGGCGCATTTCCTCGAAATGGTCCTCAAACAAGGTTTGCATCATACCATCTTTCAAGCCAATGTCAGGCACTTGCATGGTGTTGATATTGGCCCATTCCATGGCCGAGAGGTAGATGTTGCCGGCGGGTAGAATAACATCGGCGCGGTCGGGGTTGAGCATGGCCACGTTCACGCGCTGGTCCATGGTCATGGCTTCGAGACCGCGCAGGGTAGCGGCAATGGTCTTGCGGGTGATGGGCGTGCCGGCCGCGGGCTTGATCATGTTGTAAATCTTGCCAATGTTGCCGCCCGTGCCAATAGCCCGCGTGACGTGGTAGCGCCGCGCATTTTCCCGCACCCAGGCTTCCATCCGGTCCCAAGTGCTTTCCAGAGCGGTGCCGTCGGCGCCTTGCTCGGCTTGCTGCATGCGCCGGATAGAGCCTACCTCGAACGACTGGGACGCTACCTTGTGGCGGTCGTGGTAAATGTTGAACTCGGTGCTGCCGCCGCCCACGTCGATGTGGAGGTAGTGCTTTTTATCTTCCAGCAGGTGCTCCATCACGCGATTGATGTAGGCGGCTTCGGCCTGCCCATCAATCACCTGAATTTCCAGCCCCAGCTCCTTGCGCACCCGCTCTACAATGCCGGGGGCATTGGTAGCGGTACGCATGGCCGAGGTAGCACAAATAAGGTGGTGGGCCACATCGTGCACCTCCATCAACAGCTTCAGCGAGTGCAGAAACTTCACAAACTTCTCTTCCTTGGGTGCCGAAATCTGGCCGGTGGCGAATACGTCTTCGCCCAGGCGCATGGGATAGCGCACGTACTCCACGCGCTTGAGCCGAAACTGCCCTTCGTAGAGGAGAACTGCCGAAATCTGGCAACGGACGGCGTTGGAGCCGATATCAATAGCGGCCAGTTTCAGCAGTGGATATTCCATAAAGAGAGGGGAACGTGAGAGAAAAGTGCTCAAATATAGCCGTTGAGTCCAAAACGACCCGCTTATGCTATTGATCGATGCGGAAGCCTACCCCAAATCGGAACAGCACGTTCTGCTCCTTGGAGTGCTGAAACGAGATGGATAACGCCAATTGATCGGTAACGGGCGCCACGTAAAAACCGGCGCCGGTACCGCGGTGCCAGCCATCGGGCGAGCTGCCGCGGTAGTACACCCGGCCCTGGTCGTAGAAGCCAAATATGCCGTAGGAGAAGGGTAGGAACGACGTTTGCACGTGGCCCAGGGCGAGGCGCAACTCCGTGTTCAGGTACAAGCTGGCGTCGCCGGTGAAGCGGTTGCGGTAGTAGCCGCGCAGGTTTTCGGCTAGGCCCAGGCTGGTGTATTTGTAGAACGGAATTTCATCCCGGTCGCCGTAGTTTTTGGCGCTGCCACCTTTCACTACCAGCGTCACTGGAATACCAATGCGAGCGGTGCCATAGTACTCAGCGAAGCCCTGCGTGAGGCCGAAGTTGCCCTTGGCCCGGTTGAGCTGGTGGTAGCTGTCGTGCTGCACCAATAGGCGCACGCCGCGCTGGGCAAACGTCTGCCGGTCGCGCAAATCCAGATCAAATAGGGCATTCAACCCAATCAAACGCTGAAAATCTGTATTGGGTATTGGCGTATCGGTGGTGGGGTTGCGCACCAAATCGCCCAAGTAGCTATTGCCGGAAAAACTGCTGGTGTACTGCTCGTAGGTAGGGCCAACGCGGAACGTGCTTTTGTTGTTGAAGAACGTGCGCTCCAAAAAGCCACCGAGCGTAAAGCCTTTATAGCGTGCTTTGTAGTATTTCGCGTCGTACAAACCCTCGTCCTTCACCGAATTATTGCCCAGCCCAAAGAAGTTGTAGTACGGGAAATAGTTGCCGTACTCGGTGCGGGCGCCAATATCCCACTTCCCGATGGCGTAGCGGTAGCGCGTGGCCAGCCCTACTTGGAAGTTGCCGTTGCTGGACCCACGCACATCCAGCGTATACATATTCTTGAAATCGGGCTTGCGGAAACCTTGTTGAAACAAGCTGATACCCGCGCCAATGATAAAACCGTCGTTACGGTTGTAGCCCAGCGTAGCGCTAGGGCGGTAGCTGTCGTACTCGAAACCCTCTCGGTCGTAGCGGTTCACACCGGGGCGGGTAGAGGTGCGGTTGTCGCTTTCCTTGCCCAGTTGCAGGTCCGTGTCGGGCACGTCGTACACTTTGGTGAGCGTGCGCAGGCCCGTTACACGGGAGTTATCGACGATCTGGTCTTTGCCCTCACCGCCAATAATGCGCAGCAGAACGCTCTTGCGCGCCTCGCCGGTCACCCGAAAAATATCCTTGCCATCGAGGCCGTATAGGCAGACTTCGTCGGTTTCGTTGGGCTTGAACGTGCGGTCAAACAGCAGCTCGCCGAGCTGGTCCGCTTTGTCTTTGTCCTTGTCGTACATGCGTACGCGCAAGTTGCCATCAGGTAGGCGGTCGGCCAGGAACACTTCAGTTTTGTTGGAGCCTACCACGTCCACGCGTTTGGCCAGCAACAGGTAGTACTCGTCCAGTGCTTTGGGCAATTCCTGCACGCGGGCTTTCAGCTTGCGGTTCAGCTCATCTGTGGAAATTTCCTTCAGCTCGGGAGGTAGGGTAGCAGTGGCCTCATCGATGACGGCAAGCGTCATGGTCTGCTGCATGTACTGGCCAATCTGCTGCCAGTCCTCGCGGTTCAGCGACTGCAACAGGAATCGGTCGAGGTGACGAGCCGGCCAGTTCAGGCTTTTCATATCATGAAACTCGGCCTGAAAATCCTCGATGCTCGGCACGGCCCACTCGCGGTTGGCGAGGTAAGTGAGCACGCCATTCCATTTGGTAAACGCCTGGTCCCGGTCGCGCGGAATGGGCTCGTAGATGGTCTTCTTGCCCTTGTCATAGCCAGCCCATTTCCAGTTATCTTGGTGCTTGCCGAAGTCGGCCACCAGCATATCAAAAGCGCGGGCCTTGCCCAGTTGGTAGGCATCTACGCGGTTGTCGTTATCCTTGTAGAGCTGTCGGAAGAAGCTGCCGGAGCGCCGCACATTATCGGAGTTGCCGAAGCCGGGTAGGTTAGGCTTAGGATCTTTGGGTCGGTCTTCCAGCGTGCCCAGCAAGCCGGCGTAGTCCTCACGGTAGGGGCCTAGCTGCTGGTTGTCGGGTAGGATGAACAGGCGCGGCCGGGCGTGCAGAATGTCTGTCTTGTCCAGCATCGAGCTAATAACCAATGCCGAATAGGGGTGCGCCGTAGGTGTGATATCGCGCAGAATGTCGGCGGCTACAGAACCGCGCAGTTCCGGCGGCAGAATGCGCGTCACGTCCTTGTCTACCGACCGAAACACGTACTCCGACGAGTCGGCGGCAATAAGCTTGAGGGAGGTAGTTTGGCGTCCGCCCCCACGCCCGAAGGGCCGCAAACCACCATTTTCGGTAGTTAAATCGAGCGTTTTCACCTTCACCGGCTGCGTCCAGGAGGTGCGGTACAGCGGCCCCATCCAGAAGCGCCGCCACCCACCGGCCGCGTACTGCGGGCCGGGTGCTACCGTTACGGTTGCCTGAGCAGGAGCATCGGGCTTAGGAGCCGCTACCCCTTTTGGCGCCGAAGGGCACTCCGGTATGTAGGCATTCACCGGCACGTTGGGTAGGCGCGGCTCTTGGCACGCCGACTGAAATACCGTGTTGGCATACGCTTCCTTCGCAGTGGAGCCAGCTGCATCAAATGTGTAGAAGTAAGCCTTCACGGTGCCATCGGCGAAATACTCCAGCTTCGAGAAGCCCTCCTCCGATTTGTTGAACAGCGACTTGCTGTTGACGCCCACGTGCTTGTTTTCCGCGAAGCTACCCGAAATCAGATGGTAGTTTCCTTGGAACTGATTGAGTTGTAGGCTGTAGTCGTGCGAGGCGGCATAGATCACGCCGGGGTTCTCCTGGAGTGTAGCCAGCAGTTGCTTGGTGAACTCCTTGTAGGCCGGATTGGCCATGTCGCGCGGAGCTCCCACGTTCTGGCGGTAAGCAGCGTAGAGCGTACCAAAGACAGGCGGCAGCAGGTGGCGGCTGAATGGCATGTGCCCGCCGTAAATGCCGTTGCTAATCACCGGCTGGTGGCCCAGCAACAGCACGTTGCGGCCGTCGGTTTCTTCCAGCGCATCCTGCAATTCTTCCCGAAACTCATCCTGAGTTAAGGTTTTGCAGTCCGTATCGGGTGCTTCGGGTTTGTGGTAGGGATGCGTCCACCAGGGTGAGTTGATGGCAACCAGGCGCACATTGGGGGCCACGTCAATGATGTCGGGGCCGGGGCAGCCGTTGCTGGGTAGGAACGCATCCTGCCCACCAAGCTGTTTCTCAATGTACTTTTCCAGCCGGCGCACCCGCTTCAGACCGTCACGGCCGGAGTTGTCCCAGTCTTTATCGCCGGGCACGAAGTAGATGCGGCCGTTGGGTAGGTCTTTCACTAGGCCAATCAGCGCGTCGATGCGTTCGGTTTCGCCAACCCGCATCGAGTCTTTCTTGCTGCCCAGGCCATTGTTGCTCACAACGTCGCCCAGGTGCACTACCGTGAAAGTACCCGTCGTTTGCTCCAACGTATGCCGTAGCGTTTGGAGATGACTGGTAGGCAGTTTAGCCGTGGCGGTGTTGCCTAGCAGATAAACCGTATGGGTAGGGGGGACTGATGATTGAGCATGTAAGAGATTGGTTGACAGTACCATAGCTGCCAACAGGGAGGATATTAGTTTTAGCATAGAACGGAGGGTGAAACCGTTCTTACGAAAAGCCAACTGAAAAGTAGATTAGAAATTCATTAGAACATAGCCCGCAATTGAGTGGCTACCCGAGCCATACCCGTACTGGCCGGCTCCGTAATAAAGTGCACATAGCGGCGGCTGGTCAAGGGCGGCTGGTGCGGGTCGATAACATATACCGGGCAGTAGCGCGGCGCATAATCGATCAGGCCCGCCGCCGGATACACTTGCAGCGACGTGCCGACCACCAAAAAGACATCGGCAGTGGCCGCTTCGGCGGCGGCTTGCTCCATCAGCGGTACGGCCTCGCCAAACCACACAATGTTGGGCCGTAGCTGGTGCCCCCGCTCGCACAGGTCGCCTAGCTCAATCCGGTCGCCAGTCATAGGGTACACCAACTCTTCGTGGCGCGTGCTGCGCGACTCAAACAACTGACCGTGCAGGTGAATGATGTGGGTGCTACCGGCCCGCTCGTGCAAGTCGTCCACATTCTGTGTCACTACTACCACGTCGAAATCCTTTTCCAACTCGGCCAGTGCCAGGTGGCCTGCATTAGGCTGCGCCTCGCGGGCCGCCCGCCGACGCTGGTTGTAGAACTCCAGCACTAGGGTAGGGTCTTTGGCGAAGCCTTCGGGTGTGGCAACGTCCTCTACGCGGTGGCCTTCCCATAACCCATCGGAGCCACGAAAGGTAGCAAGGCCACTCTCGGCCGAAATGCCGGCGCCAGTTAGGGCAACAATTTTCTTCTTCATCAAACAACTCACTTAGTAAAATTGAAAAAGGCCCCAATTGCTTGGGGCCTTTTATATACGCAGAAAGAGGTAAGTTATTTGGCCTTGGCTGCCGATTTCTTGGTAGTAGCTCCCGTCGCTTTCTTCTTTGGCGCTGCTTTTTTAGCGGCGGGTTTCTTCGCTGTAGCTGCCTTCTTCGCCGGCTTGTCGGCGGTTTCGGTGGCGTCGGCCGCAGGAGCGGTTTTCTTGGCGAAGCGCCCGCCTTTGGCGGGTTTGTCGGGGGTAGCGGCGGCTAGCTCCAGGCAGCGTTCCAGCGTGAGGTCGGCGGGCTCTTCACCCTTCGGAATCTTCACGTTTTTCTTGCCTACCACGATGTACGGTCCAAAACGACCGTTGAGCACCTGTACTTCCGGGTTTTCCGTAAACTCCTTAATTAAGCGCTCCGCATCGGCCTTCCGTTTGGCCTCAATTAGGTCAATGGCCTCGTTAGCGCTGATGGATAGCGGGTCCTGAGTTTTGCCCAAGGAATAGAACTTGCTGTTGTGGCGAATATACGGGCCGAAGCGGCCCACAGCCGCCGTCATGTCCTTATCCTCATACTGCCCTACTATACGTGGCAGCTTAAATAGCTCCAGCGCTTCCTCTACGGTAAGGTTTTCGATGAACTGTCCTTTACGCAAGCTGGCATATACCGGCTTTTCGTCCTCGGGCGCGCCTTCCAGCGGCTCAATCTGCACGTAGGGCCCAAAGCGGCCCAGGCGTGCCGTAATCTTCTGTCCGGTTTCGGGGTGCGTGCCCAACTCGCGATTCGAGCCCAAGGTACTGCGCTCAATATCCTGGCCACGCTCAATAGTTTCGTGGAAGGTGCCGTAAAAGTCACCAATCATCTTCTCCCACTGCTCCAGGCCGTTGGCAATCTGGTCGAACTCGTCTTCTACCTTGGCCGTGAACTGATAGTCCACAATCACCGGGAAGTGGTCAACCAGGAAGTCGTTGACAATCATGGCTGTATCCGTCGGGAACAGCTTGGCTTTGTCGGCGCCGTAGGTTTCGGTCTTCACTTCAGTTTTCACCGCGTCGCCGTCCAGCGTCAGCACGTGGAACTTGCGCTCCTTGCCCTCGCGAGAGTCTTTCTCGGCATAGCCGCGCTTCTGAATGGTAGAGATGGTAGGTGCGTAGGTAGAAGGTCGGCCGATGCCCATTTCCTCCAGTTTCTTCACCAGCGAAGCTTCTGTGTAGCGTGCTGGCGGCTGCGAAAACCGCTCCGTGGCCCGCAGCAGTTGCAGGGGTAGGCGCTGTCCGACCGTGATAGGGGGTAGGCCGCGCGAGAACGAAGATTCAGTATCTGCGTCTTCTTCGCCTTCGTCTTTGCTTTCAGCATAGGCTTTCAAGAAGCCTTCAAATGTAATCACCTCGCCTGTGGCCGTAAGCGTCACGCCCGGCTGGGTGCTGATGCCAATGGTAGCCACCGTGCGCTCAATTTGCGCGTCGGCCATTTGTGAAGCCATGGCGCGTTTCCGAATCAGATCATACAAGCGCTGTTCGGCCGATTCGCTACCAGCCTTAGCCAGCGAGAAATCTGTAGGGCGAATGGCTTCGTGGGCTTCCTGCGCCGAGGCCGACTTGGTTTTGAAGTGGCGCTCCAGCGCATATTCGGCGCCATATGCCCGCGTAATTTCCGTTCGCGCCCCAGCCAGCGCCTCTGCCGACAGGTTCACGGAGTCCGTCCGCATGTAGCTGATTTTGCCGGCCTCGTACAGCTTCTGAGCCACGCTCATGGTCTGGGCCACCGAGAAACCTAGCTTGCGCGAGGCCTCTTGTTGCAGGGTAGAAGTAGTGAAAGGCGGTGCCGGCGAGCGTTTACCAGGCTTTTTCTCCAGGTTTTCAATGGTATAAACCGCACCTGCGCAACGGGCTAGGAAAGCATCGGCCTCCTCTCGGGTTTTGAAGCGGGTAGGCAACTCGGCTTCCAGCACGGCGCCCTGACCTGCATCGAAGCGGGCTACCACACGGTACGCCGACGACACACTGAATTGCTGAATCTCCCGCTCCCGCTCCACCACCAGGCGCACCGCCACCGACTGCACCCGGCCGGCCGACAAGCCTGCTTTGATTTTCTTCCACAGCACGGGGCTTAGCTCGAACCCTACCAAACGGTCGAGCACGCGGCGGGCCTGCTGGGCATTTACCAGATTCAGGTCGATTTCGCGGGGCGAGTCGATGGCATTGAGAATGGCGTTCTTCGTAATCTCGCGAAATACGATACGGCGGGTTTTCGCGTTGGTGAGATTCAGCGTTTCGGCAAGGTGCCACGAAATGGCTTCGCCCTCGCGGTCGTCGTCACTGGCCAGCCAAACCGTTTCGGCTTCTTTCGACAATTTCTTCAGCTCCGAAATCAACTCGCGCTTGTCTGGCGAAACTACGTAGGTAGGCTTGAAGCCATTGGCAATATCAATAGCGTTGTTGTCTTTCGGCAAGTCGCGAACGTGTCCAAAGCTGGATTTCACAATGAAATCTTTGCCTAAGTATCCTTCAATAGTCTTTGCCTTGGCAGGAGACTCAACAATAACTAGATTTTTAATCATAGGAAGAAAGCCCGGAGGTGGGGTACTGGAGGTGGGTATCAACTAAGAAAACGGGTGGGGACAGTAAAAGTTGATTTAGGGGCAAAGATGCTGGAATAATCCGGTGTGCCGCGTCATATACTGTGCTACCCTTCGTCCGCATTAGGTCGGCGTATCACCGATAAATACAGTTGCGAGGGTGTAAGTAGTTCAGCCGTTGCTCATTTTGACAAAAGCCGTTCCCTAAAAAAAGCCTGTGCGCCCCAACAACGTATTTACTACCTTTGCCAGTCAGGTAAAACCGTCGTGCTCACGCAAACTGATAGGATTTATCGAATTGCTCTCAGCCCGCCCATCTCGTATTATATGGCATCAGGTAAGAATACCCAATCGACGGTCAACCCAGCTCCGTCCGCACCGGAGTCCGATCAGGCGGTAAAGCCCGTTGATGAAAAGAAGGCTGCGGGTCTGGCCCGACGCGTAGGCCAGACCCGCGGCTTGCAACGACAAGCCACCAGCGCCCAGGAAGCTGCCTACATCGACGACCAGCTCAACCGTGTGCTCTACGCCCTCGATGCCTTTAAGAAAGGCGACATATCGGTGCGGCTGACCAAGCAAAACAACGACATCTTCGCCGACATTGCTGAGGCTTACAACTCCATGGTGGAGATGATTAGTGGGGTAGGGGGCGAGGTATCGCGCATTTCCAAGGTAGCGGGGGTAGAGGGCAACCTGAAAGCCCGCGCCTCGGCCGAGAATGCCTCCGGCTTCTGGCGCGATATGATCAACAACATCAACGGCCTGGTGGATAGCATCGCCGTGCCAGTGTTGGAGGTAGGCAAGGTGTTGAAGAATATCTCGAAAGGCAACCTAGACGAGACCTTCCAGATTCCAGTGTCGGGCGACTTCAAGCTGATGGCTGAAACCATCAACAAAACCATCGATAACCTCAACGTATTTGCTGGCGAGGTGACCCGCGTGGCGCAAGAGGTAGGCACCGAGGGCCGCTTGGGCGGCCAGGCCAACGTGCCCAACGTGGGCGGCGTGTGGAAAGACCTGACGGATAACGTGAACACGATGGCCTCGAACCTGACCAGTCAGGTGCGCGACATTGCCAACGTGGCCACCGCCGTAGCGAAAGGCGATTTGAGCCAGAAAATCACGGTTGATGTGAAAGGCGAGCTGTTTCAGCTCAAGCAGAACCTCAACCAGATGGTGGACTCGCTAAACCTGTTTGCGGGCGAGGTAACCCGCGTAGCGCAGGAGGTAGGCACCGAAGGCCGCCTAGGCGGACAGGCCAGCGTACCCGGCGTGGCCGGCGTGTGGAAAGACCTGACGGATAACGTGAACAATATGGCCGCCAATCTGACTAGTCAGGTGCGCGATATTGCCAACGTAGCCACCGCCGTAGCCCGCGGCGACCTGAGCCAGAAGATGACGGTGAACGTGAAGGGCGAGATTCTGGAATTGAAAGATATTCTGAACCAGATGGTGGACTCCTTGAACACGTTCGGCGACGAGGTGACGCGTGTATCACGCGAGGTAGGCACTGAAGGCAAGCTCGGCGGGCAAGCCGTGGTGCCGAACGTGAGCGGCACATGGAAAGAGTTGACCGATAACGTGAATACGATGGCCTCCAACCTGACTAGTCAGGTGCGCGACATTGCCAACGTGGCCACCGCTGTAGCCCGCGGCGACCTGAGCCAGAAAATGACCGTTGATGTAAAAGGAGAAATCCTGGAGCTGAAGGACATCCTGAACCAAATGGTGGACTCCTTGAACACATTTGGCGACGAGGTAACGCGCGTATCGCGGGAGGTAGGCACTGAAGGCAAGCTCGGCGGGCAAGCCGTGGTGCCGAACGTGAGCGGCACATGGAAAGAGTTGACCGA
>NZ_JAHWGL010000140.1 GCF_019334315.1 Hymenobacter profundi | reverse complement strand
CGAGGTTTCTCCCGCTGGTCGAAATGACGCTCTCCCCACTCAATATTCAACACATACAACTCAACTCTCCCAACATGACTGCCCGACTTATTCTACAACTTGCCGCCCTGCTTGGCGCCCTAGGCGTGAGCATTGGCGCGTTTGGCGCGCACGGCCTGCGCACGATGCTGGAAGCCACCGGCCGCTTCGACACGTTTGAAACCGCCGTGCGCTACCAGTTCTACCACACGCTGAGCCTGTTGGCAGTGGGCATACTGCTGTACGTGCGGCCCGAGTTGCGCTTACTGGGCACCACGGCCGGGCTGTGGCTGGGCGGCATCCTGATTTTCAGCGGGTCGTTGTACGTGCTTTGCTTCACGGGTATCAAATGGCTGGGCGCCGTTACGCCGCTGGGTGGTCTGCTGTTTATTGCCGGCTGGATTACGCTGTTGTTGGCCGCTCGGCAACTGTAGGCGGCCACACTACGAATGCGAAGCCCCCTGCACGACCAGTTGCCAATACAACCGGTCGTGCAGGGGGCTTCGTGCTGCCAGCTAGTTCAGCCCTACCTTCCCCTTCACGGATTCAAACAGCTTTTTCGAATCGAACCCTACCCCTTGCTTGAACACGAGTTCCGTGTTGCGCACCTGGCGGATGTCCTGCTCCACGTCGCCAGCCACCAGCACTAGGTCGGCCTGCTTGCCTACTTCTACAGAGCCGATTTGGGCAGCCCGGCCGAGGTAGGTGGCACCGTTGAGAGTCGAAATCTTGATGGCCTGCACCGGCGTAAAACCAGCTTCGACCAGCAGTTCTATTTGGCGGCGGTTGGCGTAGCCGGCTACCGTGCGGCCGGCGCCGGTAGGGTCGGTGCCGGCTACCAGCAGGCCGCCGGCGTCGTAGAACATCTTTTCCCAAGCCATTTCCTTTCTGAACAGCGCCGCGCTGGCCGAGTCGCGGCCCTGGTTGCGCTGCCAGGTGGTTTGCTCGCGCTCCTGGAGCTGCGGAATCAGCGCCTCTAAGCCGCCACCCAGCACCACCTCGCGGCCGGTGTAGGGCTCAAACACGGGTAGGGTGGATGTGAGGGCCACCTTCTTGCTGATCAGAAACTGAATCAGTTCCTTCATTTCGGGGCTGTTCTCGGGCAAGTTTTGCAGGCCGCGGTGCGAGGTAGGGTAGTCGCACACATCGGGCTGGTGGTTGGGCTCAAAATCAGAGCTGGCCATGAAGCCGTGCTCCAGGTTGTCGATGCCCAACTCGGCGGCCTCGCGGTAGGTGATGGCGCACAGGTGGCCCGTTATTTTGAGGTGGCGCGGGTGCGCCACGCTTACCACGGCGGCCAGGTCGGCGCGGGTGGCGTGCATGTACATCTTGAACGACGTGCAGCCCCGATCGGCCCAGTAGGTGGCGGTGCGGGCGGCGTCTTCGGGGCCGTGCACCGTGTTCAGGGCCGGAATATCCATACCGGGCTCCTCAATGTAGGGCGCCGTCACGTCGATGCTCGGCCCAATGAGCTTGCCTTCCCCGATCAGGCGCTGGATGGCCAGGTCCGTTTGCGGCTCTACGCTGCCGGCCGTGCGGATGGTGGTAGCGCCTCCAGCCAGGTACAGGCGCGGAAACGAGTAGGGCATCTCGGCAATGTTGAATAAGCTGCCTGCCGGCATAGTGTAGTAGAGGTGCTCGTGTAGCATCACGAAGCCCGGTAGCAACGTTTTGCCCGCCCCACTGATAATTTCGGCCTCCTTCGGCACCTTCACTTTGCCGGCCTTGCCTACCTGCGTGATGCGGCCCTCCTGAAACACCACCGTCTGGTGTGCCTGCGCTGGCCGACCGGTACCGTCGATGAGCTTCACGTCGGTAATAGCTACCACGCTGGCTTTTACCTTAATATACTCGCTGACTTGCGGCGTGAACGTGGTTTGCGCGTGGGCCGACACGGCGAAGACAGTGGCTGAAAGAAGTAGAAGTCGTGCAAGCATAGGAAGAGGGATTTGGCGAGGAAGATAAGGAGCGGAACTCCAACCATGACAACCGACTCGGAACACTGCCACACCGCCACCGAATCAGATTGTGCGTAGAAGCCTACCACGGCTGTTTACAGGCCACCTCTTCTCTCGGCTTATCGGCTTACATGACCATTCCTGTTCTTATTATTTTACTGGGCTTCCTCATCTTTCTGGGGCACTACCTGGCGCAGCTGTTTGAGCGCACCCGCATTCCGGATGTGTTGGGTCTGCTGCTCGTGGGCGTGTTGCTGGGGCCCGTGCTGCACCTGTTAAACCCCGCAGATTTTGGGCAGGCCGGTCGTGTGTTCAGCAACGTGGTGCTGGTGTTCATTCTGTTTGAAAGCGGCCTGGAAGTGCGCTTCGAACAGCTGCGGGCGGCACTCCGGGGCACGTTGACCCTCACCACGCTCAACTTTATCGTTACTACGGCACTCATAGCGGGTCTGGCGCAATTGTTCACCCCACTCGATGTGCTCAGTTCCTTTATTCTGGGTTCTATTTTGGGAGGAACCTCTTCGGCAGTAGTGACCACCCTCGCCCGCCAAGCGGCCGTAGAGGAGCGCACAACGACTACCCTGGTCATGGAATCGGCACTGAGCGACGTGTACACGCTGGCTATTCCTATTGCCCTTATCAGCTTTTACACGGGCTCAGCGCTGACGGCTCGTACTATCTTCGACCATATACTGGCTTCCCCCGTGGTAGCAGTAATAGCGGGCGTGGGTGGTGGCTACTTGTGGTCGGTACTGCTGAACCGAATTCCTACCCTGCACAAAACCAGCTTCTCTACGCCCGCCTTCGTTTTTATTCTGTACGGCTTGGTCGAGCTACTAGAGTTCAGCGGTCCGATTGCCGTGCTGTTTTTCAGCATCACGCTGGGCAATGTGGCGCTATTGCGCCCTAAGCCCTTGCCCCACTACTTTACGCCGCGTCAGGTAGAGCTCACAGCGGCTGAAAAGGTTTTTTTCGCAGAAATCGTGTTTTTGCTACGCACTTTTTTCTTCGTGTACGTGGGTGCTTCCATTGTTTTCGACAATATCAACTTACTCCTACTCGGGGTAGGCTTCACGGTGCTACTATTTCTGGTGCGCATCCCGGTGGTGTGGCTGTCAGCCGATGCCACCACGCCTGTGTTAGACAAGTCGGTGATGAGCATTCTGATTCCGAAGGGACTGGGTGCGGCCGTGTTGGCTACCCTACCCTTACAGCGAGGCATGGCTACGGGCGCTGCTATTCAAACCATTGTGTTTGCCGTTATCATGGCTACCACTGTGCTGTGCACCATTCTTTTCTTCTTGCTTGAGAAAGGCTGGTTACTACCTTTTTACCGCTTGTTTTTCAAAGCACCGCCCGCCACCAACGCAGCCAAATCGTCGTCGCTACTACCTTGACTGGGGCGCCCAGCCTCCTACTTCCAGTTTTTCAGAAGCCGCCGCATCATTACAATCTCGCCGGTATGGTAGGCGGTGTGGTCGGCAATGAGTAGGGCCTCACGCAGTAGCGTTTGGCCGGTGCCGTGCGGAATGGGCGCCAGCAGATCCTGCGCGGGGTCGCGCAGCAGGGCGATGAACCGGTCCCGGTCTTCCCGGATTTGCGTGAGCGTTTGCTGCCATTGCTCCTCCGTGGCGTTGGCGTCGCGGGCGGGCCAGTACCCATCGGGCCACTTGGGCGACTCGTGCGTTTCCTGCATCGAAAATTCCAGAATATCCCACTGCGCAATGCGCACATGCTCAGCTAATTGCCAGATGGTATACGGCATTTCCGGCACGTGCCTATTGAAGACCAGCAGCGGCACATCGGCGCAGGCTTCTTCAAAGGTGATGTGGGCGTTAGCCTCTGTTAGCAGGCTGATTAAGTGGTCTACGAGGGCTTCGCGGGTGTTCTGTTCCATAGCTAAGAAGTTGAAGGAGTGTGAGGCAGTATACGCAAAAACTACCACGACAGAAACCAAAAATGGCCCGACTCATTTCTGAGCCGGGCCATTGGTAACCGCAAGCAGTTGTCTTACGACTTCTTCTTGGCTTTCATTTTAGCGTCGCCGATTTTGACTTTCTCCTTGCCATCGGTAGACATGGCAGAAGTGGTCATGGCGGCGGCGTCTTTCACCTCGCCTACCAACGATACCATGGCATTGCCAGCGGCAGAGTTCGACTCGATGGTCAGCACTTTGTTCTGCATGCCCATTTTGCCGGCGCTGTTGAATTTGGCCGTTACGGAGCCGGTTTTACCGGGCATCACCGGGTCGCGGGTCCAGTCGGGAGTGGTGCAGCCGCAGCTTACGCCGATGTTGGAAATCACCAGCGGCGCGGTGCCCGTGTTCTTGAACTTGAAGGTGTGTTCTACGATGCCGCCTTGCGCCACGGAGCCGAAATCGTACTTCGACTCTTCGAATTGAATATTGGGGCCGGCTACTTTAGCCTGGGCGTTGGCGGGGGCAACTGTTTGAGCCTGAGCCGCGAAGCCAGCCATCGACAGCGACAAAGCAAGGAAGAGTATCTTTTTCATGATGCTAGAACGTTTGGTAGGTAGCGTAGAACAAAGTTAAGATTTTCGCACTGACAGCCAAGAACTTTGCCAGTTTGGGGGTGTAACCAAGGTAGGGCGGCTGAAGTTCAGAAAGGTTGGTGTGTTGATGAGTTAATGTGCTGATGTGGTGATGCATTGTCATCCTGAGCGGAGCGAAGGACCTTTTCACGCAAGAACAACAGGCGTCACAACGACTCGTTCTACGGGCATAAGGTCCTTCGCAGGCTCAGGATGACAGACGCTTTTCACTTCACAAACTCACAACTTCACCATTTCCCTACTCTTCACTCTTCACATCAGCAATTAGCTTCTGGTTGAAATTCAACAAGAACAGCCGCTCCGAGGCGCGGGTGATGGCCGTGTAGAGCCAGCGCGCAAATTCGGAGTTCACCATATCCTCTTTCAGAAAACCGTGGTCGACGAACACGGCCTGCCACTGGCCACCCTGGGCTTTGTGGCAGGTGAGGGCGTAGGCGAATTTCACCTGCAAGGCGTTCAGGAACGGGTCTTTGCGCAGGGCCGCCGACTTATCGCGCTTGGTGGTGAGGTGGGCGTAATCTAAGCCCACGGCGTCGTAGAGGGCTTTGTTGCGGTCGGCGGGTAGGGCGGGGCTTTCGGTATGCAGGGTATCGAGCAGCAGCTTCACCTCCTGCTCGGGCTCGTCGGGGTAGTCCACGAAGCGCACGCGGGCGTCGGCAAAGTGAAACCCGAACTCCTCCGTGCGCCGCACGATTTTGGTGACCTGCACGAAGTCGCCGTTGGCCAGAAAGCCCATTTCCGAGTCGTTGGGCAGCCAGAAGTAGTTGTTGCGCACCACCATCAGGTAGTCGCCCGACTCAATCTCGTCCTCGGCCTCAAACAAAATGCGCCGGATGTACTGGTTGTACTGGTTGGCGTTTTTGTTGGAGCGGCAAATGATGGTGGTGTTTTCGTGGCCGAAGTTCTTGTAAGCCCAGCGCAGACCGTCTTCCAGCTTGTCGCCGCCCATCTTGAAAATGTCGCGGTAGCCGCTGGTAAAGAACTGAATATGGGGCGCTTCCTCGCGCAGTTCCTCGCGTAGGATGGTAGCATTCACCAAAATACCCGACTCCTCGGCCTGGCGCATCACCTGGCGCAGCTCCACCGAATCCACGGCGGCGCGGAAGCGGTGGCGCAGCAGTTCGGGGTCGAGGGCGGGGCTCAGGAGCTGGCCCACCGGCGGCAGCTGGGCCGTATCGCCAATGAGCAGCAGGCGGTTGGTGGGCTTCTCGAACACGTAGCCCAACAGGTCGTCGAGCAGACCGTTTTCGCCGAACGCCTTTTCATCGGAAATCATGGAGGCCTCGTCCACGATGTAGAGCATGTCGGCGGTGCGGTTGGGCTGGCGCTGGAAGTTGAGTCGGTCGGAGGCCGCGCCGCCGGTTTGCCGGTAGATTTTCTTGTGGATGGTGCTGGCCGCTACTCCCGAGTACACGCTCATTACTTTGGCCGCGCGGCCGGTAGGCGCCATCAGGGTGTACTTGCGGCCGCGCTGTTGGAGCCACTGCACCAAGGCGCTTACTACGGTGGTTTTGCCCGTACCGGCGTAGCCGCGCAGCACAAAGGCCTTGCGGCCGGGCAGCTCATCTTTCAGAAACACATCGAGCTTCTGAAAAAGCAGGGCCTGATCCTGGGTAGGCTCGTAGGGAAAATAGTCGCGGACGGAAGGAATTCTGACGGATAGCATAGGGGGCAAAGATACAACGCTGTTCTTGGCGACGGGGAAAGCACCGTTGTTGAGCAACCCGGTGAAACCCAGTATCCGTCCCCAACTTCTTGCCCTCCACACCAGCCGGCGTAACTTGGCGCGTTCAAGCACTACACTACCCTACTCCGACTAACTAAGAAGCTCCTGCTTGAACTAGTCAGGAACGGTGTAGAGACGCATACTTGCGTCTCGTCGTCCGCACCGCGTGGCCGTAATCGTTCAACGACGAGACGTAAGTATACGTCTCTACATCGTTCTACATACCTTTTTAGCTAACTTAAATAGCCTCTAAAAAAGCATGAAGCAGCCGTCGAGAAGACGATTCATCAAACAAAGCACGGGTGCCCTGCTCGGCACCATGGTTCCAGGGCCTATTAAGTACGTATGGGGTGCGCCCACTGCTACCCTCACGGTGCGCCCGGATCAGTCTTTGGGGGAAATATCACCCCTTATTTATGGTCAGTTCATCGAGCACCTGGGCAGGGCTATCTACGGCGGCATTTACGACGACCGCAAGCACCGTTTCCGGTCCGATGTGCTAGAGAAAGTGCGCGGCCTACGGACGCCGCTGCTGCGCTACCCTGGCGGCACCGTCACCAAGATTTATCACTGGAAAGATGGCGTGGGCAAGCATCGGCCGGTGCGCAAAAACCTGATTTGGGGCGGGCTCGACAACAACCACGTGGGTACGGACGAGTTTATGCAGTACTGCCAGCAGTTGGGGGCAGCGCCGTTTCTGACCGTGAATATGTCGACGGGTACGGCCGAGGAAGCCGCCGAGTGGGTGGAATATTGCAACGGCACGGGCACCTACTACGCCACCCAGCGCCAAAAAAACGGCCACGCCGCGCCCTACCAGGTGCGGTACTGGGGCCTGGGTAATGAAGAGGCCGCGAAGGAAGACGCTGGTACCCTGCAAAACCCGCAGGACTATATCAAAAAAGCCTGGTACTACGCCAAGCTGATGAAGCTGCAAGACCCGTCTATCCAGCTGATTATGGTAGGCGACAAGCCCGAATGGAATCAGCAGATCTTGCAGGAGCTGCACCCCATCTGCGATTACCTGTCGCTGCACCTCTACGCCAGCTCCAAGCCCGGCGACCCGGCCTCGCTGTTCACTTCCATTGCGGCCATGGGAGCCAGCATCAAAGCCACTGCTGTCCAGATTAAGGCCTATGCTCCGGCTACCGTTGAAGCGTTCAGCAAGTGGTACCGCTTTCCGCCGCGGCAGCAGCCGGTGAAGATTGCCATTGATGAATGGGGCATTTGGGAAGCCGGGGGCCGCGGGGCCTATAAGCTGGAAATGGATTACACTTGGAACCACGCGCTGGGTGTGGCGGCTTTCCTGAACATGTTTCAGCGCCACGCGGCAGCTATTGGCCTGGCTACCTGGGCGCAGACCGTGAACGTGCTGGCCCCCATCATGACCAACGAAACGACCAGCATCTGCCAAACCATTTACTACCCCTTGGCCTTGTACCGCAAGCTGTGTGGCCCTACCAGCGTGGCCGTCACAATTGCAGGCGCGGAGCATCTGGATGTGGCCGCCTCTACCGACGGCAAGGCGCTTACCGTGGCCATTGTGCAGCCCAACGGCCAAGCCACCGATATCCGGCTTGACGCGCCTACCACCGGCAGCTGGACGGCCCACGAGCTAACGGCTCCTTCCCTAGAATCGATGAACACGCTGCAAACGCCCGACACGAACGTGGTCAGCTACCAGAAGCGGGCCCTACCCTCTGGCACCACCACCTACACCGTGGCCGGGCACAGCATTGTGCTGCTGCAAGCGCCGCTTCGGTAACCGGGGCCGTATGTGTTGCTACTTCCACTAAGCTTATGGTATTTTCTGCTCCTACGCGTGCGTTGCGCTATCTAGTTGTAGCGGTGCTGCTGTCTGCCTGCGCCGGCGCGCGGCAATCGGGGCAGTCGTTGCGCGTGGAAGCGGGCTACTGCGACCCGCCCCACCTGATTACCGACGACCCGGCTTTCCTACCCCTACCCAACCTACAGCCCCTGCTGCGCGACAGCCTGCTAACGAAGCGGTTTTCGCAGCGCAGCTTGCTGCTAGCCAATGCGGCCGGGGTGCTGCCGCAGCTGCACGAGCTAGTGCGCCTGGAGCGCGCCACGCCCACCAGCAATGCCCGTAGCGAGCAGTATCAGGCCCAGCAGCAACGGATTCTAACCCGCTTGCTCCTCCTTTCTACCACCATTGCCAGCGTGGCCGCCGAGCTGGACTGCGAGGGCGAGCGGGCCGACCAGGTAGCCAGCTACCTCACCGAGCACACCAGCCGGCGCGAGCAGCGCCTCACGGTGCTTTCCATTGCTGTGGGGGCGGCTTCGGGCATTGCCACTACCGTACTAGAGGGGCGCACGGGGCAGTATGCTTTTGGCATTGGGGGCGGCCTGGCCACGGCCGTGCTGGGCGTGCTCACGCTCACCTCAAACCCCACCGTGCTCTTCACGCACCCACGCAATTTGCTGGCCGATATCTGGCGGGAAGCGCCGCAGTCGAGTGCCTACCCGCCGGCGGTGTGGTATGTGCTCACGGAACCGGCATTCAGCAATCAGGGACAATCGTCGCTGGCGCACAATGCGCGCCGCCGCTGGCAGCACTACGGCCAGCTGGAGCGCCCCGACTCCCGCAAGGGTCGGGCGCAGCTGGAATTGCTCTTCGGTGGAGGCGGGCACTACGACGCCAACGCCCTGCACCTGCGGGCCGATATGCTGAACGAGTTGCAGGCCTCGGTGCGCCTGATCGACCAGGATTTGCGGGGCTTGTTGCAAGAGCTGACGCCGCCTGGGCAGTAACGACGGTTGGCGCCAACGGCCGGTTCTTCTGCCCCAAAATCTTCTGCGCGCAACTCTAATGGCCCTCTAATGTTAGACTTCCCACTACCGCGTACCTTTGTCAGGAAGTCATGTGGCGATGATAGTCAGTGTTTTGCAGATTAGTATCGCCTATTTGCTATTGTAGCTGTAGCTAGCCTATGAAGATTCTATTGGTAGAAGATGAGCTGAAGGTGGTCACGGTCCTGAAAAAGGGATTCGAGGAGGAAGAGTACGAGGTAGATGTGGCCTTCGACGGCAAAACGGGTCATTTGATGTCGCTGAGCAATCAGTACGACATCATTGTGCTCGACATCAGCCTACCCATCTTCAATGGCTATGAGCTATGCGAGTTGATTCGGCGGCGCAACGTGCACGTGCCCATCCTCATGCTTACGGCCCTAGGCACTACCGACAACAAGGTGGAAGCCCTGAACCTGGGCGCCGATGATTACGTGGTGAAGCCCTTCGAATTCAAGGAGTTGCTGGCCCGCGTGCGGGCGCTCACCCGCCGCGCCAACCCCGACTACGGCCCTACCCTGCTGCAAGCCGACAACCTGGAGCTGAACACCCTAACTAAGGTAGTGCGGAGCGGCGACACCCAAATTAGCCTCACAGCGCGGGAGTTTTCGTTGCTGGAACTGCTGCTGCAACACAAAAACGAAGTGCTTTCCCGCACCTACATTGCCGAGCAGGTGTGGGCGCTCAACTTCGATACGGGCACCAACGTGGTGGATGTCTACATCAACTACCTGCGCAATAAAATCGACAAGCCCTTCAAGCGCCGCCTCATCCAAACAGTGGTAGGCATGGGCTACAGTCTGCGGGATAGTGAGTAGTGAAATGGTGAAGTTGTGAGTTTGTGAAATGGTGAGTGAGAATACGGCTGTCATCCTGAGCATTCCGCGCATCAAGCGGCGACGAAGGACCCTCTCACGCTAAAACGACCAACGTTGCAACGACTTGTTCTGCGGGCATAAGGTCCTTCGCACGCTCAGGATGACAGCC
Source organism: Hymenobacter profundi (assembly GCF_019334315.1). Classification (GTDB taxonomy): domain Bacteria; phylum Bacteroidota; class Bacteroidia; order Cytophagales; family Hymenobacteraceae; genus Hymenobacter; species Hymenobacter profundi. The sequence continues at coordinate 61 of NZ_JAHWGL010000140.1, read as the reverse complement.
GTATTCTCACTCACCATTTCACAAACTCACAACTTCACCATTTCACCCATGACCATCCGAA
>NZ_JAHWGL010000013.1 GCF_019334315.1 Hymenobacter profundi | reverse complement strand
AACAGCTTCAACGGCGCGCACGGCCGCAGGCCAGAGGCCTGCTAATAAATGACACGGGGCACAGCCCCGCGCCAGTGTTGGTGGCCCAGATTGCTATAGCGGCACCTGTACCTTCCGCGCCAACCAAGCCGTGCGGAAGGTAGTAAACCCTCAGACCTGCCCAGCACTTCAGTTGCCGCCAATGGAAGACAAACACCTTACGCCCTCTCCGGCGCTGCTGGCCTTCTACAACGCTATTCCGAACGTGGTGTGGTCGGTACTGAGTCTGGGGCCGCTGAGTGTCTTTTGCTACCAGCACATGGCGCGGCCGTGGCTGTACGGGGCGTTGGCGGTGAGCTTGCTGGGGTATGCCGTGCCCAGGGCGTGGTTTAGGTGGTGGCAGCTGAGCGGCTCCGCGGCGGCTTATCGTCGGCTGGGGGTGCACGTAGCCAATCAGTTTACCCAGCACGGCAGCTTCATCAATGGATTGCTGCGGCGGCGCTACCCGCACTACCGGCACGTGCAGAGCCGGGCGGCAGTAGCGGCACTCTGGCAGCACACCTACCACCTGGAGCAGTTCCATCTGGTGGGGTTCCTGTTCTTTCTGTTCGCGGCCGGCTACGCGGCCGCGATGGGTAGGGTAGGCTGGGGGCTGGCGCTGAGTGTGTTGAATATGCTGTACAACGTGTACCCCATGTGGCTGCAACAGTATATTCGGGTGCGGCTGGGTGGCGCGCATAGGTAGTCCCACTGGCGCAGGGCTGTGCCCCATCGTTTTATGTCACACTGTAGCTGCCTCCAACCAAGCGCCAGGTATTGGCGTAGGCGGGTGTACCTGCTGCCGGGCTGGCTAACGCGCAGCTAAGCAATCATGCTTTCTGCTTGGCGGGCTATTATATATGAGAAAATTGGATGCGCTGGGTGGTAGAGGCTTTCGTTTGCTAGGCGTGATATTCTTTCTGCTGCTGGCGCGCGCAAGCTATGCCCAACAGCGTGAGGATATCGACCCCATCGACCCTGGCCGGCCCGATCAGACCAACGGCACATCGGTTGTGCAAAAGCACTTTGTACAGCTGGAAGGCGGCTTGCGCTACCAGGACGGCAGGTCGTCGCGCACCTACAACTACCCTACCCTCACAGTGCGCTACGGCCTGCTAGATAGGGTAGAACTGCGGCTGGGCACTGGGTTTGAGGCATCTATCCCGAGCAGTAGCCGGCAAGGACAACGAGGCCTTGGGGCGCCGGAGGTAGGCACCCGCGTTCAGCTGTGGGACGAGAAAGGCATATTGCCACAGGCTGCCTTCACGGCTACCGCTACCCTACCCGTTGGCAAAAAGGAGCTGCGTCCGACCAACCCCGAGGCCCGCTTGCGCCTCGGCTTCTCCAACTCCCTCACCGATGCGCTTAGCCTGACCTACACTTATGGCTACGGATGGGTGCAGAACGATACCGAGCAGAAGTACGCCGTGAAGCTCGCGGCTCGGCTGAGCAAGCAGTTCTCAATTTACGGCGAAGCCTTTGGCACCACCGAAGCCCGCAGCAGGCCCGATAACGAAGTGGATGCGGGACTGTTGTGGCTGGTGCGGCCCAACCTACAGCTGGACGTGGCCGGCGGCATTGGTATCAGCCGTGCCGCGCCGTCCTTTTTCCTGACCACGGGGGCGTCTATCCGACTACCCTATTAGGGCCCACCACAGGCGGGCTAACACCAGTACTGAGCATCGGCCTTTGGTCCTTTCTTTCACTACCCTTCCTACATTTTTCCTACCCCTACCCCCTATGACACCCCGCGTAATTTGCCACATGATGACTTCCCTGGACGGCCGCATTATTCTGAGCCGCTGGGGCGATGCACCCAACACCCAGGAGTACGAAACTACTGCCGCTACCTTCGAAGCTGATGCTTGGCTGTGTGGCCGCGTGACCATGGAAAAGGACTTCACCGAAGGCCTGGAACCCGACCTGCAACCCGTAACGGAACCCCTCGACCGTACAGATTTCGTAGCCGAGCACTCCGCCGACTCCTTTGTGGTGGCTGTAGATGCGCACGGTAAGCTGGGCTGGGAGTCAGCCGACATTGATGGAGAGCATATCATCAGTGTGCTGTCGGAGCAGGTGAGCGACGAGTACCTGGCCTACCTGCGCCGCGTGGGCGTGTCCTACGTGTTTGGCGGAGCCGAGGAGCTGGACTTCCACAACGTACTGACCAAGCTGGCGGAGCTGTTTCCTATCCAAACCATTCTGCTGGAAGGTGGCGGGCACATCAACGGCTCGTTGCTAAAGGCCGGGCTGATAGACGAGCTGAGCATACTGCACTACCCGGTGGTAGACGGCGCGGCTTCGTCGCCTACCCTCTTCGAGCAGGGCGACCAGCCGGGACCACCGCGCCAGTTCGCGTTGCAACACGTGGAGCAACGGCCCGAAGGCATCCTGTGGCTGCGCTACTCGGCCGCCAACAAGAATTAGCACCAGCAGGGTATGCGGTAGCCAGGTGCTTGCCCCCTCCGCAGATTGGGGTAGGCACCTATTAGCGCCTGTGTGCGTAGAAAGCTCTGAAATTGATGCGCTTCCCTCACTCCTATCCATTTGCTATGTTTCGCTTTCTTGTTTTCGTGTTCGCTCTTGCCCTCGGCTTGAGCCACACCGCCACCGCTGCCGGCGAGTTGCCGGCTCGTCCCAACCCGTTCACTTTCGTGACGGACAAAGCTCAGCTCCTCAGCGAAACGGACGCGAAGAAGCTGGAAAGCGGCCTGCGCAGCTACGCCGATAACAACGGCACGCAGGTGGTTGTGGTAACTGTGCCTACCCTGGACGGTCGCACCGTGGCCGACTATGCCCGTGCGCTGGGCACCGCCTGGGGCGTGGGCCAGCGTAACCAAAACAACGGCGTAGTGGTGCTGATTGCGGCGCAGGAACACCAGGTTAGCATTCAGGCGGGCTCAGGTTTGCGTAGCCAGGTTACGCCGGCGCTTACCGACCGCATCATCAGCCAAGAAATGGCGCCACAGTTCAAACAAGGACGCTACTTTGCTGGCTTGCGGGCCGGGCTGAACACCTTGCTGCAAGCAGCCAACCCAGGTTCGGCACCTACGCAGGCGCCGGCAGCTACGTCGCCCGCCACAACTACTGAGGCTCCCGTTGCTTCGGCGCCACTTGATGAGCCAATGGAACAACCGTCTAGTGCGCCTTTCTCGCCGGGGCTGTCCAGCCCTACCCCCGAGCCGTCGGGGCCAGGCATGGGCACTTTGCTGCTGGGTGCTTTAGTGGTAGGTGGCGTAATCTGGCTGCTGGTGAAGTTGTTTCGCCGCAAAAGCACCGCACAAAGCACTGCGGGCAACCCCCCCGATTTCTTACCGAACCGTAACAATCAGCCTACCCAGGGCTACAATCAGGGCCGGCAACGGCCAACACCGGATTTCTTTAACCGGGGCGGCAACGCTGGCAATACCAACAATGGCGGTGGTGGCAGTGGTATTGGTGGCATGTTGGCAACGGGTGCCGCGGCCGCAGCCGGCGCCTACCTCGGCAACCGCATGGCCTCGGGCCAGAGCCACTCCGGCAACGACCTACAATTAGGCAACGACAACACGGCGGCTGCTGGCATGGGTGCGGCCGGTTTAGGCGCTACCCCACCCGCCTCGGATGCCGATGTGAATGACTTTTTTGGTGGTGCCAGCGCCGCCAACGACCCCGGCCCAGACTACTTCTCCGACGACGTTTCCTCCGGCCCCGACTACTTCTCGTCTGATAACTCCTACGATGATTCGTCGTCGGATGACACGGGTGGTGGTGGCTTTGATGACAGCAGCGACAACAGCGGCTCGTGGTAGCATGCCATAGCAGACGTTGCGCTAGGCTGCTTCCAAATGGTAGCGTAGCCGCCAGGCATCTTCAGGCTTCTAATAGTTAAAGAGTATAAAAGGCAGCGCCGCGAGCGGGGTAAGAAACGTTTCTTGCCCCGCTCGCGGCGCTTTTGTGTCAATCCAGAGACCTACAAAACTGAAACCGCTATGCGGCTACCTGGAACTTAAGATGCGTATTCCGTGAAGCCAACGACTGTAGTTTCAGCTCTGTTCTAAGAATTGTAGCGCAACGAGAATTCCTTTATCTGCGCCCGCAGCCATGCAACCGCTTCCTCTTCATTCGTGAAATAACGATACGTGAGTTGCAGGTTCTGCGCTTGTAGGCGTACCGTGTCCATGGCTAAGCGAGCAAAGGCATCGCGTGCCTGCACAATAGCTCCATAGCGGTAGCCACCTTCTACAATGGCCTGAGGCAACCACTCCTCTACCAGCCAACGCTGTTCTTCCAACGAATACGCTTGCATAGCCCGTTGGTCTACCAGTAGCAGGCCTTGCCCCTGCCTTGCGAGCAGGTGCTTGGTGTGCAGTAACAGTCCGTGCCATATGCTTGCCTCCCGGCGACCCAGCGTATAGGTCAGCCGCACAAAACCAGCCCGGTCTTCTTCAACACGGCCCGCTGCATTTTCAAAATACAGCCGATTAGAAGGAGAAAACATAGTCAAATACTTAAGAAGACAAAAAAAGCAAGAACAAGACGATACTGTGTCTTTTCCTTGCTGCACTTGCTATTTACCATAACCCAGACTGCGTGCCGATACTTTTTTAACAATTCATGTACCTAAATCAGCTTTTCCCGATTTCTGGTGGGCAAATTTCTATCTTGGTGAGCGTTAGTTGTTCCGCATCTTTCCATCGCAGCCCCCTTTATGACTACTAGAAGAGATTTTCTGACCTCCGTAAGCGCCCTTGCCACCGGCATGTTGGCCCTGCCTACCCTAGCCCACGCCGCCCGTGTGCAAGATATTGGCCTTCAACTATATAGCGTGCGCGACGATATGATGCGCGACGCGAAGGGCACGCTCAGCAGCCTGGCCAAGATGGGCTACAAAGAAATCGAATCGGCCAACAGCGCCAAGGGCTACTACTACGGCCTGTCGCCCAAGGAAATGAAGCAGCTGATGGGCAGCCTGGGCATGACACTGCGCAGCGGCCACGTAGGTATTGACAACAATTGGCAGAAAGCCGTGGACGCCGCCGCCGAAGCCGGCCAGCAATACCTGGTGTGCCCTTCCCTACCCACCCAGGGCCAGACCGTGAGCAACTACGAGCGTTGCGCCGACACCTTCAATAAAGCGGCCGAAGCCTGCCGGAAAGCGGGTGTGCAGTTTGCCTACCACAACCACAACTCCGAGTTTGAAAAGGATAACGGGAAAGTGCTGTACGATGTGCTGCTGGAAAAAACCGACCCGCGCCTGGTATCCATGGAAATGGACCTGGGCTGGGTGGTAGTTGCCGGCTACGACCCCTTCCAGTATTTTGAGCGCTACCCCAACCGTTTCCCGCTGTGGCACCTCAAGGACATGAAAAAAGGGGAAGCCCACAGCACTGTGCTGGGCACCGGCCGCTTGGACGTAGCCAAGCTGCTGCGCAGCGCCAAGAAGTCGGGCATGAAATATTTCTTTGTGGAGCAGGAAGAGTATGAAGGCGCACCCCTTGCCAGCATGCAGCGCAACATTGCCTACCTGAAAGGATTGAACTATTAACTGCTTGCTATGGCACCATAACGGCTTGCTTTATTGCGGCCCTGGCCCCTACGCCAGGGCCGCAATAGATTACAGCCACAACGAAAGACCACATGCAGCCTTCTTTTTTTGCGTGTGTCCTATGAGAGAAATCGTTTGCGGTAGGAGTTTGAAAAGCTTATCTTACTCCCCGTTTAACGTGTGTGGTAGGTGTCTACCGTTACACAATTTGTTCTTCTAACAAGCAAAATAGCCCGGCAAAAGGCTTGGGTTCCTGCCAAAAAGAAGAATACCTTGGGTCAACATTGCTTGCTGTGGTGCCCCTTGGCAGCTATTTCGCACGAAAAAGCTGCTTTCCGCTCTATTCTACCACAGCGTACCAGCGCTGATTTTTTACCCTACCCCTCTTGCTTCATGACCACCAGACGAACGTTTCTGAAATCTGCCGTGCTATTATCGGCAGCGGCTTGCGCCTCCCCTTCTGTACTAGCAGCCGACAAGTCCTACATCGGTCTGCAGCTCTATACCGTGCGCGAGCCCATGCAGCAGGACCCTACCGGCACACTGGCCAAGATAGCCGCCATGGGCTACAACTCGGTGGAAGGCGCTACCTACACTGGCAGTCAGAAGTTCTACGGCATGGAGCCCGCAGAGTTTGCCAAAGTGCTGAAGCAGAACGGGCTGATTATGCCTAGCAGCCACTACGTTCTGGGCGAGGCCATGAACAACGGTCAGCCCACTCAAGGCACCCTGCTGCACGGCTGGGACAAAGCCATAGACGACGCCGCACAGGTAGGGGTGAAGTACATGGTGTGCGCCTACCTCATGGACAGCGAGCGAGACCATTACCAGAAGGTAGCTGACTACCTGAATAAAGCCGGCGAGCAGTGCAAGAAAGCCGGCATTCAGCTCTGCTACCACAACCACGATTTCGAGTTTCAGCCCCAGAATGGGCAGATGCCCTACGATCTGCTGCTAGCCACCGATAAAGACTTGGTGAAGATGGAGCTGGACCTGTACTGGGCCACCAAAGCGGGCAAAGACCCTGTGGCAATGTTCAAGGAACATCCCGGCCGTTTCCCGCTGTGGCATGTGAAGGACATGGACAAAACGCCCCAGCGCAACTTCACGGAGGTAGGTAATGGCAGCATCGACTTCAAGCGCATTTTCGCGCAGAAGAAGCTAGCGGGTATGCAGTATTTCTTTGTGGAGCAAGACCAAACGCCTGGCTCGCCCTTCGACAGCATCAAGCAAAGCGTTTCCTACATCAAGCGCACACTGGTATAGGGTTGGTTTTTGGTTGTTTGTTTTTGGTTGTTTGCCCTTGTGCTGCGCCCCCTATGGGGTGCTGGGCGGCCACTAAAGCTAAACATAAACCGCTGCTATAGACCACCAAAAGTTGAAAACGAATAACTAAAAATACCCACCCCTCCTGTATGGCACAGAATACATATGACGCAATTGTAATCGGCTCCGGCATATCGGGCGGCATGGCTGCCAAGGAACTGACGGAGAAAGGATTAAAAACGATTATGCTGGAGCGCGGCCGCAACGTAGAGCACATCAAAGACTACGTGAATGCCAACAAAGCGCCCTGGGAATTTCCGCACCGCGGCGGCAAAACCCAGCAGATGATTAAGGATTACCCCGTACTCAGCCGCGATTATACACTGAATGAAACCAACCTTGAATTCTGGACCAACGAGCAGAAAAGCCCCTACGTGGAGGCCAAGCCGTTCGACTGGTTCCGGGGCTACCAGGTAGGGGGCCGCTCGTTGATGTGGGGGCGCCAGAGCTACCGACACAGCGACTTCGACTTTGAGGCCAACGCCAAGGAAGGCATTGCCGTGGACTGGCCCATTCGCTACAAAGACCTGGCACCCTGGTACAGCCACGCCGAGAAGTTTGCCGGCATCAGCGGCAACCGCGACGGCCTGGCCCAGCTGCCCGACGGCGACTTTATGCCGCCCATGGACATGAACATTGTGGAGAAGGACGTAGCGGCCCGCATCAAGAAGCACTTCAAGGACCGCGACATGATTATTGGCCGCACGGCCAACATCACCAAGCCCCACAACAACCGTGTGAACTGCCAGTATCGCAACAAGTGCTGGCTGGGCTGCCCGTTTGGGGCGTATTTCAGCACGCAGTCGGCCACGCTACCGGCGGCTATGGCTACCGGCAACCTCACCTTGCGGCCGTTTTCCATCGTTACCAAAATCCTGTACGATAAGGATACCAAGCGGGCCAAGGGCGTAGAGGTGCTGGATGCCGAAACCAACAAAACCTACGAATATTTCGCCAAGGTTATCTTCGTGAATGCCTCGGCCCTGAACTCGGCCTGGGTGTTGATGAACTCTGCTACTGATGTATGGCCCGACGGCCTAGGTAGCAGCAGCGGTGAGCTGGGCCACAACCTGATGGACCACCATTTCCGGGCTGGTGCCCACGGCGAAATGGAAGGCTACGAGGACAAATACGTATTCGGCCGCCGCGCCAACGGTATCTACGTGCCGCGCTACCGCAACCTGTTCGGCGACAAGCGCGACTACCTGCGCGGGTTCGGCTACCAGGGCAGCGCCAGCCGCGAAGGCTGGAGCCGCGACATCGCAGAAATGAGCATTGGTGGCGACTACAAAGATGCTCTGACGGAGCCCGGCAAGTGGACTATGGGCATCACGGGCTTCGGCGAAACCCTACCCTACCACGAAAACCGCACCTACCTCTCCAAAACCGAGAAGGACGCCTGGGGCCTACCCGTGCTGGTGATGGATGCCACCATCAAAGACAACGAGCAGAAAATGCGCGTGGACATGATGGAGGACGCCAAGGAGATGCTGGAAAAAGCCGGCCTCAAAAACGTGAACACCTACAACAACGGCTACAACCTGGGCGGCGGCATTCACGAGATGGGAACGGCCCGCATGGGTCGCGACCCCAAAACCTCGGTGCTCAACGCGCACAACCAGGTATGGGACGCCCCCAACGTGTACGTGACCGACGGTGCCGCCATGACCTCGGCCTCTTGCGTGAACCCCTCGCTCACCTACCTGGCCCTCACGGCCCGCGCCGTAGACCACGCCGTAAGCGAACTGAAAAAGCAGAACATCTAATTCCTACCGGCAATGAACAGAAGAGATGCACTGGGCCGGGTGGCCCTCCTGATGGGTGGCGCCGTAATTGGCGGCGACCTGTTTCTAACTGGTTGCTCTACCGACAACTCCAAAACAACCGCCAAGGCTGGGCCGAAAGGCGACCAAAAACCAGAAGAAGTTCTGGATGCCAACCAAGTAACGCTGTTGAACGAGGTAGGCGAAACCATCCTACCTGCCACCAAAACGCCCGGCGCCAAAGCTGCCAACGTGGGCGGTTTTATGGCCGTGATGGTGCGCGACTGCTACAAGCCCGAAGACCAAAAGATCTTCTCCGAGGGCATTACCAAGCTCAACGATGCCAGTAAGCAGAAGTACCAGAAGGACTTCATGGGTCTGGATGCCGGTCAGCGCAAGGAGTTTCTAACCGCCCTTGACGCTGAGCAGAAGCAGTACGCCCAAACCAAGACCAAAGAGCAGCCCAACCACTACTTCCGCATGATGAAGGAGCTGACCTTGTTGGGCTTCTTCACCTCCGAGCCAGGCGCTACCCAAGCCCTCCGCTACCTACCCGTGCCCGGCAAATACGACGGCAACGTGCCCTATAAAAAAGGCGACCGGGCCTGGGCTACCTAAATTTGAGTTGTTACTTGCGAGCGAAAAGGCGTCTGTCATCCTGAGCTTGCGAAGGATCTTATCCCAGTTGAACGAGTCGTTGTTACACTTGTCGTTCTACCAGTGATAAGATCCTTCGCAAGGACCTTATGCCAGCCGTATTTTTTACTTACCACTCAAATTTCACAACCTCACCACTTCACCACACCGCATGAAATTACGACTGGGCATGATTGGCGGCGGGCAAGGCTCCTTTATTGGGGGCGTGCACCGCATGGCCGCTTCCCTCGATGGACTATATGAGCTGGTGGCCGGCGCCTTCAGCAGCAACCCCGATACCTCCCGCGCCACTGGCCAGGAGTTGGGCCTCGCCCCTGACCGCGTGTATGGCTCCTACCAGGAGCTATTGGAGCAGGAAGCCCAACGGCCCGAAGCCGAGCGGGTACAAGTTATCAGCATCGTGACGCCCAACCACTTGCACTTTGCGCCCGCTAAAATGGCCCTGGAACACGGCTTCGACGTGGTGCTGGACAAGCCCATGACGTTTTCCCTGGCCGAAGCCAAGGAGTTGCGCACAGTGGTAGAAACCACGGGTCGGCGCCTGTGCCTTACGCACACCTACACCGGCTACCCTATGCTAAAGGAAGCCAAGCAATTGGTTGCCGACGGCGTGCTGGGCACTATTCGCAAAGTATACATAGAATATCCGCAGGGCTGGCTGAGCACCTACGAAGAAGGCGGCGCCAACAAGCAAGCCGCCTGGCGCACCGACCCCGCCCGCAGCGGCGCAGCCGGCGCCATGGGCGACATTGGCACCCACGCTTTCAACCTGCTAGAGTATGTGAGCGGCTTGGAAGTCACGCAATTGTGCGCCGACATCAACGTGGTAGTACCCGGCCGGCAGCTCGACGATGATGGAGCCGTGCTGCTGAAACTGGCCAACGGTGCTAGCGGCGTGCTAGTGGCTACCCAGGTAGCAGCCGGCGAAGAAAACAACCTGCGTGTGCGCCTCTACGGCGAAAAAGGCGGCCTCGATTGGCAGCAAGCTGACAACAACACGCTGCTGGTGAAGTGGCTGGACAAGCCCACCGAAATTCGCCAGACGGGTGCTTCCTACCTCAGCCCCTTGGCCTTGCACAACAGCCGCATTCCGGCGGGCCACCCCGAAGGCTACCTCGAAGCCTTTGCCAACCTCTACCGCAACTTCGCCCTTACCCTCATAGCCGACCTGGGTGGCCCCGCTGCCCCAGCCGAAGCCGCCGACTATCCCGGCGTGGAAGACGGCGTGCGGGGCATGGGCTTCATCGAATCGGTTATTGCCTCCGGTAAGTCGGAACAAAAATGGACGCCTCTCAGCTGTTAGCCGATAGCTTTTCGCTAGTAACTTTCGCGTTGAAGAACGCAGCTTGTTCCATCCATAAAAGCCAATAGCTAACAGCTAAAACCTATTAGCAATCAGCTAAGCATTATGAAAACTATCAAAGGACCCGCCATCTTCCTGGCCCAATTCATCAGCGACCAGGCGCCGTTCAATAGCTTGGAAAGCATCTGCAAATGGGCCAGCGAGTTAGGCTATAAAGGCATTCAAGTTCCTACCCTCGATCCGCGCTTCATCGACCTGAAGCTGGCGGCCGAAAGTCAGACCTACGCCGATGAGCTGAAGGGCAAGGTAGCCGATGCCGGCCTAGAAATCACGGAGCTATCCACGCACTTGCAGGGCCAGCTGGTAGCAGTACATCCGGCATACGACCAGCTATTCGACGGCTTTGCGCCGGCCGAAGTGCGTGGCAACCCCGCTGCCCGTCAGCAATGGGCCGTGCAGCAGCTGAAATATGCTGCGCAGGCTTCACGCAACTTAGGCCTCACGGCTCATGCTACTTTTAGCGGGGCCTTGCTGTGGCCCTACGTGTACCCGTGGCCCCAGCGGCCGGCCGGGCTGGTAGAGACGGGGTTTGAGGAGTTGGGCCGTCGTTGGCGTCCTATTCTGGATGTATTCGATGAGCAGGGGGTAGACTTGTGCTACGAAACCCACGCGGGCGAAGACATCCACGATGGCATCAGCTTCGAGCGGTTCCTGGAACAGGTAGACAACCACCCGCGCGCCTGCCTGCTCTACGACCCCTCGCACTTTATTCTGCAATGCTTGGACTACCTGGAGTTCATCGACATCTACCACGAGCGCATCAAGATGTTCCACGTGAAGGATGCCGAATTTAACCCTACCGGCCGCCAGGGCGTGTATGGGGGCTACCAGGGCTGGGTAGACCGGGCCGGACGTTTCCGTTCACTAGGCGACGGCCAGGTGGATTTCACATCAATTTTCAGCAAATTGGCGCAGTATAACTTCCCCGGCTGGGCCGTGCTGGAGTGGGAATGCGCCCTGAAACACCCCGAAGACGGTGCCCGCGAAGGGGCCCCGTTCATCCAAGACCACATCATCCGGGTGACGGACAAGGCCTTCGATGATTTTGCAGCTTCTGGCATCGACCAGAGTCTTAACAAAGAAATACTAGGATTATAAAACCACACAACTTCCTACTTCCTCTACCTCCTCACCTGATGAAAAACGTTTTTTTGCTGCTGCTCTGCGGCTCGACGCTGCTGGCCTGCAACTCCGGCTCCGATACCGCGAAAGACAAACCCGAGTACACACTGGCCGACGACACGCCTGCTCTTGATACTGATAGCACAGAAGGTGCCGACGTAAGTGCCCAGGCCCGTCAGCCCCAGGTGGATACCGATGTCAACAAGATTGGCACCACGCCTACAGGTGGCGCCGTAGCGGCCGGTGCCAAGCTCATTGAGGGTTCTGACTGCACCAGCTGCCATCGCCAGGACGTGAAGCTCGTAGGCCCGGCCTATGCAGCCGTAGCCCAGAAATACGAGGCCACCGACGCCAATGTGAGCATGCTGGCCAAGAAGGTTATCAGCGGTGGCAAAGGCAACTGGGGCGATATCCCGATGACGCCTCACCCCAACCTGTCGGAGAAAGACTCCGAAGCTATGGTGCGCTACATCCTGACCCTGAAATAAGACGAAAGTCCTAAACGTCATTTCGACCATTCTGCGCATCAAGCAGAGAGGTCGAAATGACGTTTTAGCATCCTGTTCTATCTCACCACTTCCCTACCTAAACCGCCTACCCCTTATGACTGCTACCATCCGAGTGAAGCTGTCCATCATGATGTTCCTGGAGTTTTTCATCTGGGGCGCGTGGTTTGTGACGCTGGGCACCTACCTACTTAAAAACCTAAACGCCACGGGTTTGCAGGTGGGTACAGCTTTTCTGACGCAGTCCGTAGGGGCTATTGTAGCGCCGTTTATTATTGGGTTGATTGCCGACCGGTTTTTCTCGGCGCAGAAAATTCTGGGCGTGCTGCACCTAGCGGGTGCGGTGCTGCTATGGCGGGCGTCGCTGGCGCCCGATTTTGGTAGCTTCTACCCCAGCATCCTCACCTACATGATTCTGTACATGCCTACCCTGGCGTTGGTAAACTCCATCAGCTTCCGGCAGATGCAGGACCCGCAGAAGGAGTTTGCGCCTATCCGGGTACTGGGTACGCTGGGTTGGATTGTGGCGGGCCTTACCATTGGCTGGCTAAACTGGGAGCAGAACGGCAGCCTGCAAGCCACCTTCACGATGGCCGCTGTGGCTTCGGCCATCCTGGGCGTGTTCAGCTTTACGCTGCCCGCTACCCCGCCCGTGAAAAAAGGCCAGAGTAGCTCTCTGGGCGACCTGCTGGGCCTGGATGCCATTGGCATGCTGAAAAATCGTTCTTACCTGATTTTCTTTCTGGCTTCCATTGCCATCTGCATTCCGCTGTCCTTCTATTATGGCTTCACCAATCCGTTTTTGAACGAGGTAGGGATGAAATCGGCGGCCGGTGTGCAGAGCCTGGGGCAAGTGTCAGAGCTACTGTTTATGCTGGCTATTCCGCTGTTTTTCAGCAAGCTGGGCGTGAAGAAAATGCTGGCCATTGGCATGGGTGCGTGGGTGTTACGCTACGTATTTTTCGCCTACGGCAATGCCGACGCTAATTACTGGATGCTGATTGCCGGCATTGTGCTGCACGGCGTGTGCTACGACTTCTTCTTCGTAACGGGTCAAATCTATACCGACAACCTGGCGGGCGAGCAGTTCAAAAGCTCGGCCCAGGGCTTTATTACCCTGGCTACCTACGGGGTAGGGATGCTGATTGGCACCCTGCTTTCGGGCCGCATTTTCGACGCCTACCAACTCTCCCCCGAGGCGCACAACTGGCGCATGATCTGGCTGATTCCAGCCGGTATTGCGGGTGTAGTGCTGCTGCTGTTCCTGCTTATGTTCCGTGAGCGGCGCCAGGCCGCTACTTCCGAGCCTGATGTGGCGTTGGGTTCCGCACCGTCGATGGCGCAGGCGAAGTAATCTGCTTCATCCGTCATCTTTTGCTCCTGTCATCTCTAACGCTCCGCTCAGGATGACAGGAGCGAAGGGCACCAACTGATTTTACCAACTTCTAGCAAATTATTCTACGTCTCCCATGCCTACCCTCTGGAATCGTCGCGCTGCGTTGAAGGGCCTGTTAGCCAGTACTGCCGCCATGAGTACCGCCGGAGTAGCCAGCGCGTGTGCTTCGGACGAAAAAAACACTTCTGCTACCATGCCGCTCAAAAACAACATTCGCCAATCGGTGTGCCGCTGGTGCTTCAACGACTTATCGGTGGAGCAGCTTTGCAAAGAGGCCAAGGCGATGGGTATCCAGGGCATTGACCTGGTAGGGCCTGCCGACTGGCCTACCCTGAAAAAGTACGGCCTAGACTCGCCCATGTGCAACGGCGCCGAAATTAGCTTGACAGAAGGATTCAACGACCCACAATACCATGCGCGCCTGCAAAAACAGTATGGCGAGATGATACCTAAAGTAGCCGCCGCTGGCTACACCAACCTCATCTGCTTTAGCGGGAGCCGTCGGGGGCAGTCAGACGAGGCGGGGCTGGCCAACTGCGTGAAGGGCTTGCAGCCGCTGGTGGCCCTGGCCGAGAAGCACAAAGTGGTACTGGTGATGGAGTTGCTCAACAGCAAAATTGACCACAAAGACTACCAGTGCGACCACACCGCCTGGGGCGCGGCCCTTGCCAAACGACTGGGCTCTGAGCACTTCAAGCTACTCTATGATATCTATCATATGCAAATCAATGAGGGCGACGTGATTCGGACCATCAACGAGTTCCACCCCTATATTGCTCACTACCACACGGCCGGCGTGCCCGGCCGCCACGAACTGGACGAGCAGCAAGAGCTGTACTACCCGGCCATCATGCGCGCCATCCTCAAGACTGGTTTCAAGGGGTACGTGGCGCAAGAGTTTATGCCGCAAAAGGCGGATAAGTTGGCCTCGTTGCGCCAAGCGGTGCAGCTTTGCGACGTGTAATTTGTAAAGCGCCTTCTGGGTAGTTAAACAATTCGTGCGTGCGCATTAAACGTTTTGCGGCTGCTCTTGTCAAAGCATCTTCACGGTACATTCTGTACTTGCACTACCTGGCAACAGAGCGTCAGCAATAGTTCGGTTGCGCTCAACAGAACAGCCTGTACTGCACCTTTTCACTCTTACTTTCTATTCCTCTTCCCATGAAATTTCCTTTGCTTGCCACGGCCCTTCTTGGTCTTTCTATGTCAGCGTATGCCCAGCAAAACGCCAAGCCCGAAGACACGGAAGTGTATGAGCCGGTGCCTAAAAAGGTAACGCCCGGCGCCGCTACTACCATGGTAGCGCCCCCTTCGGACGCCATTGTGCTGTTTGATGGTAAGAACCTGCAAGAGTGGGTGAAGGTAGACGACCGCTCCAAACCAGCCGACTGGAAGGTAGCCAATGGTATCATGACCGTTGATAAGACCAAAGGTAACATCGAAACCAAGCGCACCTTCACCAACTACCAGCTGCACCTGGAGTGGCGTGTGCCGGCCAACATCAGCGGCACCGGGCAGGCGCGCGGCAACAGCGGTTTATTTCTGGCCTCTATCGGCAAGGGTGATGCGGGCTACGAGCTGCAAATCCTGGACTCGTACGACAACAAAACCTACGTGAACGGTATGGCGGGCAGCATTTATAAGCAAAAGATTCCGCTGGCTAACCCCGCCCGCAAGGCCGGCGAGTGGCAAACCTATGACGTAGCCTGGACTGCCCCTACCTTCAAATCGGACGGCACACTGCAAACACCTGCCCGCGTAACGGTGCTGTTCAACGGTGTGGTGGTGCAGGACAATGTGGAGTTGGATGGCCCTACCCAGTATATTGGCAAGGCCAGCTACGAGGGCAAGGCGCACGGCGCATCGCCCATCAAGCTCCAATCGCACGGCGACAAGAGCGAGCCGCTGAGCTTCCGCAACATCTGGATACGTGAGCTAGGCAAGTAAGCCGCTACAGCGGCTCGTAGCAGGGGTAGCGCCGCTGCCGGTATATCTTGCCGTCTTTAAATTCAAACACCAAGCACAACTCCGACGCGACGCGTTGCCCGCGCACTGCGGGCCCCGCGTCGTGGAGGACAGTGGCCTCCCATCGGCCTTCAACCACTATTGTGCCCGTAGAGCCCACGTGGGTGTGATGTACAATAAAGCTGGGGTCGAGGAGCAGTTCCCGTCCCGCCCGCAGGTTGGTCAGAATCTCGTCGAACGAGCGGCTCACGGGCTGCTTGTTGAGGTCATTGGCGTATTCCAGCTGTTCTACTTCGGGGTGCAGTACCGCCGCGTAGGCAGCAGTATCCACACTGAATGCCTGTACTAAATCGAAGTATTCTTGGAGAACGGCAAGTGGCTCGGTGGGCATAGCGCTAGTGAGGAGGTGATGAAACAGTGCGCAAGATAGCCGAAGCCGCCCAACGATACCACATGCGCGACTGCACCGACCTTGCCACACTACTAACCGGCGACGCGCGCCAGCAACAAGCCTATCATACGCTGCAAGCACTGGGCATTATGGCCACGTTGCAGGCTTTCGACCCGGTGCTGGCCGGCACCATTCCGCTGAGCATTGCCACGCCAGCCAGCGACCTGGATGTAATTTGCGCAGTATTCCCGAAGCAAGAGCAAGCATTTCGGGCGCTGCTGCACACGCACTACGCAGATTTACCCGGCTTTGTCCTACGCGAAACCGTGGGCCAGGGCCAGCCGGCCATCGTCTGTAACTTTCAGTATCAGGCGTTTGCCGTGGAAGTGTTTGGGCAAGCATGCCCCTCCCGGCAACAGTACGCCGTGCGGCACATGCTGGTAGAACAACGGGTATTAGAAGTCGGGGGCGAACCGTGGCGGGCTGCCGTGCAACAACTCAAGCAACAAGGCATCAAAACTGAGCCGGCCTTTGCTACGCTACTCCAACTGCCAGGCAACCCCTACGACGCCCTCCTAGCGCTGGAGCACTACACCGTAGCGGAGTTGCAAGCCCGGCTGCCGCCCCTACCCTAGCACTACCACCCTACCTGCCGCAGCAGCCAGCTCACGGCTGTGGCCTCCTCATCAAAGGAGTGATATACCAAGGGTAGGCCCTGTATTTTGGTGGTAATGTAGGCCGTGGCGAGGCGCGTCATCACATCCGGCGACACCAGTACAGCCCCAAAGCGGTAGCCTCCTTCCCGCACAGCGTGCGGCAGCCATTCGTTGGCTACCCACTCTTGCTCCTGAGGCGTGAAACGGCGCATGTTTACTTGGTTAATCAGAATCCGACCCCAACCGTACTGCTGCAAGGCACGCGTCATGTGCGTAAAAAGTGCTTCCACATCCTTGGGGCCACGCGGCTGATTGCTCCATACCACCCGCAGAAAACCTGCCGAATCGGTCAGTAAACGACCAGCAGCATTCTCGAAGTACACAGTAGAAGAGGCAGCCATACGCATCAACGGCGAAGGTCTGACACCGACGCGGAATTACCAAATAGGCAGTAGTTGCCGCTGGCTCCTGCCGAGCCTATAACCCTCCGCACGCAGCAGCGTACAGCCAGGGAAGGCCGTTAGCCTAGCATACCTACCTTATACCCACCCTTTTCTCTCTTCTGTATGAAAATGCTTTTCCTACTCCTGGCTGGCGCTACCCTCTCGCTGGCTTCCTGCTCACAGGACCAAACAGCCATGGAGCGCGCCGAGGACATGCCCGCCGGCACGACTATCAAGGGTGCAGACGGCAGCAAAATCAAGAAGCAGGACGACGGCGACATCAAGATCAAAGACGCTGAAGGCAATAAAGTAAAGAAAGACGCCGACGACGGCGAAGTGAAAGTGAAGTAGCGCGTACTATTTCGCCTACCAACAAAAAAGCGCGGGGCAATTACCCTGCGCTTTTTTGCTTTCTACTGGTATAAGATATCTACTTCGTGGTGATAACCACCGCGCCGTTTTTGCCTTTTTCACCATAGCGCTTGGTGGCTTTTGCCGCGTCTAGCACGTAGATCGACGATAGTTGGCCGTGCGCTATTTTCGATTGCTCCAACGTGGCTTCTTTGTCGTTCACCAGTAGCAGCCGGCCGCCCAGTTCGCCGGCCGACAGGCCGGTGCCGCTCATTACAGCATCGTTTATTTTTTTCACCTCTGGGCTAGGAGGCGTGTAGGTGATATTGTGCTTTTTGTTGAACGCCTTCACCGCCTCCGAGTCTTTATTCTTCTTGGTGGTGACGATAATAGCACCATTGGCTGCTGCGGGATCGAGCGTAGCCAACACGGCTTTGTCTTTCACGACGTTCATGACCTCAATTTCCTCTGGCTTAGTATCGTTCAGTGCTTCGTTCGAAGTCAGCACGCCATCTACATAGTAGGCGAGCGGACCTTGTTTCGCCGCGCTTAGTTTAGGAGCCTGCGCTTGCGCCGATTGGCTGCCTAGGCCGCCAGCGACTAACAACAGCGTTACAATTCCTGCGGTAATGGTTTTGGTAGTTTTCATGATAATGGACTGCCTGTGCAGCTAGTTAGTTGATTGTGAATGTTTTTTGGTAATGACTATGACTACGTCGTTACGCCCTTTTTCGCCATACTGTTCAATTGCTTGCTTGCCTTTTAGCACGTTTACGCTTTCAATGGCTTCAGCATTTATCTCGCTGATTTCTTCTTTATCTACCGGTTCGCCGTTCAGGATATACAGCGCGTCGGGCAATTGCTTAAATCTTTCATCCCGCTGACGTATTTCTTCTCTTTCGCGGGCCTCTTTGGCAGGTCTCTCTGCTTCTTCTTTTTCAAACTCAGCACGCGTTTGAAAACCATATTTCTGCCGAAATGCTTTCGTTGCCGGCGAGTTTTCACCTGTTTTTGTAATCACTAAAAAAATGCGCTTAACACCTGGTCCAAATTCTCCTCTAAAGCGCCCCCCTGCTCCATGTATTTGCACTATGCCTATTTCAGGAATAGCTTCAACAGCAGCTTTACTACTCGGTTTACCATCTAAAAAGAACAGCGTACTGTCGCTCATGGCGTCAAACCTTGCTGATGAAGTTTTTCGTACTTCCATCTCATCACCCGCAGGCTCACCTTGCGGGGCACAGGCGAATGCCAGCAATGCTAATCCTGGTATCAGCAGCGCATACAACCCCAGATAGGCAGTAGCGGAACGCTTCTTGTTCATCATGGCAATGCGGTTTTTAAGAGTGAGAAAGGTGAAATGATTCGCTAGGGCCGCACTGGGCGCCAGCGTACTGAGCTTTAGCAGGCTATACTGGTAGGCTTTGGCATCGAGCAGGCCGGCGCGTAGCACGGCGCGGTCGGTAATGAACTCTAGGTTTTCCTGCACCGCCTGGCGCAGTAGCCACACCCCCGGATTGAACCAGCAAAAGACCTGCGCGAGTTGAGCCACCAATACATCTAGGGTGTGCCACTGTTGCACGTGCACCTGCTCATGGCGCAGAATGGCCGGCAGCTCGGAGGGGGCATGCTGATCGGGGTTGAGATAGACGGTACGCCCAAACGAAAACGGATTCATGGCGGCCCCTACCCTCCGGTACTGCTGCCCGTGCCACTGCGCCGGCCGTGAGGCTCGCCGGATGCGGTACAAGCCCGTTAGTTGCGCAAGCAAGCGCAGCAACAACACGCCTACCCCTACCCAATACGCCCATTCGAGGCTGGTCCAATAGGTGAAAGCAGGCGCGGCGGCAGTGGGCAGGTAGGTCCAGGTTTCGCCTAGCACCTGCGTAGTGGCAGCCACCGGCCGGGCCAGCCACGCGCTGACATCTACTACCGGGTAAGCAGCCGAAAAGCCTACCGAGAACAGTAGATACCAGCGGTTGAGCGTGTAGAACGTGAGGCGGCGCAGCACCAGCCAATAACCGGCGTAGAACAGCAGCAATGCCCCATTCACTTGCAGCAGATAGAGGAGTAGCGCAGGCATAGCTAATCGCGTTTACCGTCCTCAATCATGCGGATAATCTCCTGCAACTCGTCGGCGCTGATTTTCTGCTCTTTCGCAAAAAACGATACTACCTCTTTATAAGAGTTGCGGAAATAGTCGCTCACAAAATTGCTCATGAAGCGGCGTCGGTACTCCTCGTTGCGCACCAGCGGGGCGTAGCGGTAAGAGTTGCCCAGCTTTTCGGCGCGCACGTAGCCCTTGCGCTCCAGGTTGCGGATGGTAGAGGCCAGGGTGGTGTAAGGCGGCTGGGGCTCGGGCAGGCGCTCTAGCACCTCTTTCACAAAGCCACCATCCAGCTGCCACAGCACCTGCATGGCTTCTTCTTCGGGTTGGGTAAGTCGTTCCATATCAATTAATACGATTATTTCGTAATACTACGATTATTTCGTAATAAAGGATATGATGAGCCTCAAAAAAAGTAATGTCGCTACCTAATAAGGTAGCGACATCATATAAGACAAATACTAATAATTTTTTTGTAAGTATATATACATCAAGTATATACCTATCTAAATTTATTGGTTTTCATCTGTTTTTTCAGAATATAACTTACAGAAATACCTGTTGTGATGTACCAATCCTTTTGTGCACTGCTGCCACGCAAGGCCCCCGGCACATCCATTTGCGCAGGCGTATCTTGGTCAGTCCGTGTAATGCTATGCCCAAAATAGCGAGCCGCAGGCGTCGATAGCTTAGCCATGCTCACGTAGGTGGTGCTCACGTCATCCAGGTAGTCGGTGAAAGTTTTGCGCCAACCCAGTTCCACGCCTACATCCATGTTCTTGGCCACTTTCATACGCACGCCAGCGCCGAAAGGAATAGCTATCTGCGCGCGGTGGTAGTAGCGACCCTCTGTGCGCAACGGCTGCAACTCCACTTGGGCGTCCGGTTTGAGGCCAGCCGGTACGGTACCACCATCCACGGTACCTTTCGGATTGAAATGAAAGCCGGCTATACCCCCAAACACGTAGGGCACGATGGGCATACGGTTCACCGCCTGGCTGTGATTAGGCACCAGATCGAAGATACCTACTACCGATAGCTCCTGTATATTACTTGTGAAGTTTAGGTTGCGGTAGTAGCGGTACGCAGCTTCCTTGCCAGCAGCCTGTTGATCGGAGCCGGTGATGCGCCCAAACGACAAAGCGCCACGCACCGATACGTAAGGCGTTAGGCGTTGCGTAACGTGGAAGCCAAACCCTGGTCTCACGGCTGCCATACGTACGCTGGCAAAGCTAACGCGGGGCGTCAGGTCGCCAAAGTAGTTGAAGGCGCTCAGGCTAGCTCCAACCGAAAGGTACTGATTGGCTTTAATGAAGGACTGTGCCTGTGCAGCGGGTGCTGCACCCAGACCAGCTGCCGCCAGCAAAAAAAATAGGTAGTCTTTTTTCATAGCAGGAAAGAATGTTGGAAGGCGAAAAAGCAGAATGGAAGTATTCTATGACCAACTCGTTACGCCGCGAGTCATCGTCGTATCGATTCTTGGTTAGCTTCTATCCTACCCTTCAAAGAGTAGGCTGAACTCATCGTGGGTTGGGGTATCACAAATGAGGCCGCAATTACCTAGCCCGTTGATTCAGTTGCTTGTTAAGAAACCATTAGCTTCTCCATTGTCGACTGTCTCTTATTAAATCCTTTCTACCTAAAAGTAAAATAGTACCATTTCGGTCTTTACACTTTATACAAAAGCCCCTTGCGGAGGCAGTAGGTACACAGGGTACTTTCTGCCTCCACAAGGGGCTTGCACACAGCACTGGCTTTTGCCGCCGTTCTTACCAAATCTTCGCCCGGTCCTCCGTATTACGCACCATCTTCTGGCCGGGCTGGCAGCCGAAGGCTTCGTAGAACTGTGGCATGTTCATGAGGGGCCCAATGGTGCGGTACTGACCGGGGGAGTGGGGGTCAGTGAGGATTTGCTGGCGCAGGGCTTCGGGCCGGATGTTGGTGCGCCGCAGCTGCGCCCAGCTCAGGAAAAAGCGCTGCTCGGGCGTGAAGCCATCGTAGCGCGGGCGGGGCTTGCTGCCGTACTTCTGCTGAAGTTGCTTTTGCAAAGCATCGTAGACAATAGTAAGGCCCGAGAAATCGGCTAGGTTCTCGCCCATAGTCAGCTTGCCGTTCACGTACACCGAATCGAGGGGCGAGAAGGCCGAGTACTGCGTGCCCACCACGGCGGCGCGCTTGGTAAACTCCTCTCCATCGGCTTTGGTCCACCAGTCGCGCAGGTTGCCCTCCGAGTCGTACTGCCGGCCCTGGTCGTCGAAGGCGTGGGTCATTTCGTGGCCCATTACGCCGCCAATGGCACCGTAGTTCACCGCGTCGTCGGCCTTTGGGTCGAAGAACGGCGGTTGGAGGTAGCCCGCCGGAAACACGATTTCGTTCATGGCCGGGCTGTAGTACGCATTGATGGTAGGCGGCGTCATGCCCCACTCGGTGCGGTCGATGGGCTGGCCGTACTTTTCCACGTTGCGGGCGTAGTTCCACTGCCGGGCAGCCAGCACGTTTTGCAAGTAGGATTCGCGCGAGATATTCAGCGTAGAATAATCCTTCCACTTATCGGGGTAGCCGATTTTCACACGCAGGGCGTTCAGCTTTTTCAGGGCTTCGGTTTTGGTGGCGCTGCTCATCCAGGTGTTGGAGCGGATGTGCTCGGCCATCGATTCCTTGATGTTGGCAAGCATATCCAAGGCCTTCTGCTTGGCCTCCGGCGAAAAGGCTTTATCTACATACAGCTGCCCAAAGGCTTCGCCTAAGGTACCATCGGTAGCGGCCAGCATGCGTTTCCAGCGGGTAGGCTGCTGCTTGGTGCCGCTCTGTACCTGCTGAAACCGGAACGCGGCATCGGAGTAGGCCTGGGGTAGTGCCGACGTAATGGACGATACCAACTGCCATGTGAGGTAGGTTTTCTGCTCTAGCAGCGGCGTGCTTTGCAGCACCGTGTTCAGCTCCTGAAAGAAGGCCGGCTGCCCCACAATCACCTCTTGCACGGCGCCCAGGCCGTTTTGTTTCAGCATGTCGCCGAGGCCCACGGCGGGGTAAGCGCGGTCGAACTCCGCCAGCGGCATCTTATTGTAGTTGGCGTAGGGGTCGCGCAGCTCCACGCGGCTTTTGCTGGCGCGGGCCAGGCGCGTTTCCAGGGCCAGCACGTTGGCCGCTCTCTGCTGGGCCGTAGCGGGTGCATTGCCCAGCAGTTCAAACACCGTCGTCATATACTCTACGTAGGCGTTGCGCACGGTGGTAGAGCGGACGTCGTCTTTGAGGTAGTAGTCGCGGTCGGGCATGCTCAAGCCGCCCTGGTTCAGGTTCACGGCATAGACCGAGCTGTTTTTGCGGTCGGGGCTGACACCGGCGCGGAAGTAGGCGCCCGTGCCCAGTGTTTGCTGGTGGGCCAGCTCCCGGCGCAATGCGTCGCGGCTGATGATGGCGTCGATGCGGCGCAGCTCGGGCTGCAAGTACTTTAACCCGGCGCGGTCCAGCCCCACCGAATCCATACCAGAGGCGTAGTAGTCGCCTACCTTTTGCAGGTTGGAGCCCTTAGAAGCGCGGGTGTTGGCGGCATCTTCCAGAATCTGCTTCAGCAGCGCCTGCGTCCGGTCGCCGAGCAGGTTGCGCGGCCCCCAGCTAGAGGCATAGGCCGGAATGGGGTTGTTGCGTAACCAGTTGCCACCGGAGTAGTGAAAGAAATCGTCGCAGGGCGATACGGTGGTGTCCAGATCGGCCACATCGAGGCCCACGCCAGGAAGTATGGGGCCTGCGGCTTTGGACGCGGCGGTGGTAGCGGTAGCGTTGGTTGCCGTGCGGTAGCTACCAGCGCAGCCTGCCAGCACGGCCGCCGCTGTCAGGTAAGACAGTAAAGGTTTATTCATCATCAGAACAAGATACGAAACTGTTCCAATGACTCTTTTGAGCGGCGCAGGCTGCGCTACGTCTCGAGAATCGGCAATCAGCCCACGCTTGCCCTACCTGACTGCAATGGTGACGAAGTAAAAGTTTGACGAAGTAAAAGTTTAGAACATCTCGTAGCAATAGTAGTCGCGGAGACGGAAGATCAAGCCGTCTTTCAATTCAAACACCCGGCAAAAGTGACCGGTCAGGATTTGCCCAGGCACCACACGCTGGTTGCGGATGCTCATCTCACCGCGCCAGCGAATCTCCGCTACCACCGTGTTGTCGTTGCTAGTCACGAAGTTCCAACCGGCCAGCTCCTGCCGGGATAGTAGCTCCCGACCGTGGCGGATACCGTCTATAATGCCTTCAAAGTCGCGGCGCAGGCCCTGCTTGTTATGCAGATTCGGAAACTCAATCTCTTCTACTTCTGGATGCAATACCGGCGTGTAGGCAGCATGGTCGATTACGCAGGACTCCGCTAGCTGTAAGAATTGTTTGACTGTGTCGAGGGAAGCAGGCATGGATGGGATGTTATAAACAAAACGGGTACAATATAAGCAAGGAAAAAAGGAAGTCCTTACTCTTTCCAGACAAGATTTGCCCTTGAAATTGAGGCTGATGCGCTATGCACGACCGAGGCCCCTTCACAAACATATTGCCACGGCTATGGGTAGTACAGCAAATACTTCCGTATGCGCACGATTAAAGCCCAGCACCGCGCCATTAGCGCCCCCATTGCCGATCTTACTACCTACAGAGCGCTGCCCACGCCGGCCGTGGAGCACATCGACCCTTTTTTGTTTCTGAATCACCACGGTCCGCAGGTGTACCGACCCGGCAACCGGGGCCTGCCTTTCGGGCCGCACCCGCACCGGGGCTTCGAAACGGTAACCTTTATCTTGGCCGGCGACATTATGCACCAAGACAGCAGCGGCCACCAAAGCGTGATTGAGGCCGGGGGCGTGCAGTGGATGACGGCCGGCAGCGGTTTGATTCATAGTGAAATATCTTCGGACCACTTCAAACAAACGGGTGGCGACCTGGAAATATTACAGCTCTGGGTGAACTTGCCGGCCTGGCACAAAATGGTGCCGCCACACTACCAGGGCTTGCAGAAAGCCGATATTCCGGAAGTGACGCTGGCCGACGGCCGAGCCCGCCTGCATGCCGTATCGGGCACTTGGGCCGGGCAGGCCGGGGCGGTACAGCCGCTGGCCGATATTCAACTGGCTACTATCAACTTAGAAGCCGGTGCCATGCTGGACTTCACCATTCCGGCTGCCCGCAGCATCTTTTTCTACACCATTCGCGGCAAGCTGCGCGTGAACGGGCAGGAAACAGAGGCCCGCACCCTCACCGAGTTCCACCACGATGGAGACGACCTGCACATCGAGGCGCTGACCGATGCCGTGCTGCTGCTGGGCCACGCCCTACCCTTCGAGGAGCCCATTGTGGCCTATGGGCCGTTTGTGATGAACACGGAGCAGGAAATTCAGCAGGCCTACCAGGATTACCGCGCCGGGCGCTTTGGTACTTGGCAGCACTAGCATGCAGAACATTACTGATAGCCACCCTACCCCGGCAGGGCTGTAAACCCTGTCGGAGCTGATCCTGATGAGTCGTTTGGTTGATTTCCTTTTTTCGTTTTTTCGCTTTTTCCTCTGTGCGCCCTCCTTCCTGTCTGCTCCTGCTTCTGCTGTGTTTTATCGCTACTCACAGCCGGGCTCAAACCCAGCGAAACCGTATTGCAGACCATAACACCCTTGGCTGGCTGGTGTATAACGGCGACAACCAGATCAGCAAGAAATGGCAGCTGCACAGCGAGTTGCAGCTACGGCGCGTGCACCTCGGTGCGGATCCACAGCAACTGCTGGCCCGTTTGGGTGGCATCTACCAGCTTTCCGATCGGGTGAAGGTGTCGGGTGGCTACACGCTGCTCATCACCTACCCCTACGGCGACTACCCTACCGCCGCCAGCGGCCGGAGCGAGCCGGAGCACCGGCTATATGAAGACGTGTCGCTGAAGGATGCGTTAGGGCGGTTAGAGCTCACGCACCGCCTGCGGCTGGAGCAGCGCTGGCAGGCTCAATTTGTGGAGAAATCGATAGAAAGCTGGTGGTTTCAAAACCGAATTCGCTACCAACTCAGCTTGCAGCTTCCCCTCATCGGCCCTACCCTCGACAACCACGAGCCCTACCTCACGGCCTTCGACGAAATCTTTATCAGCTTCGGGCGCAACGTGCAGAACAACGTGTTCAACCAAAACCGCCTAGCGGGCGGGGTAGGCTACCGTTTCAGCGACCATTTCCGGCTGGATGTGCAGTACCTTTATCAAATTACGCAGCACGAGGAAGACGCCCCCGGCACCAACACGCCCGTGTTTGAGTACAACCACGGCATCCGCACGGTGCTGGCCTACGATCTAGATTTCACCAAGTAAGCCCCTGCCCTACCCCCACACCTTGGTGCCCTCGGTGCAGTTGCGGCACATCTCAATCTGGTCGCGGCCTTTGAGTAGGGCCGCACGGAACCGGCGGTACTTCTCGCCCTGCCAGAGCTGGCGAAAGGTCTGCGTTTTTAGGTCGCCGAGGCGGTATTCGGCATCCTTGTCGAAGCAGCAAGGTACTACCAGGCCGTCCCAGGTAATCACACAGGAGTGCCACATTTTCCAGCAGTGATTCAGCAGGCGGTTTTTCAGGCTGAAAGTGCCGTTGCCGTTGTTCTGGTAGCGCGAGTAATAATCGATGGTAGGGATAAGGGGCGAGCCGTTGTGGTAGTCGTAGATCTGGGCAGTTTTAAACCACACGTCGTCTACGCCCAGTTCGCGGGCCATGTGCCGGGCATCTTCGATCTGGTGCTCGTTGGGGCGCACCACCAAAAACTGAAACACGATGCGCGGCGTGCTCGATCTCAGCTCCTTGCGCCACCGCACCACGTTGCGAGTGCCTTCCAATACCTTGTCGAGCTTGCCACCTACCCGGTACTGCTGATACACCTCCTGGGTGGTGCCGTCGAGGGAGATGATAAGGCGGTCGAGGCCCGACTCTACGGTGCGGCGGGCGTTTTTGTCGTTGAGGTAGTGGGCGTTGGTGCTGGTAGCCGTGTAAATACCTTTGGCCGCGGCGTACTGCACTAAGTCCAGAAACTCGGGGTGCAGGTAGGGCTCACCCTGAAAGTAGAAGATCAGGTACCACAGCCGCGAGGCCACCTCATCAATGGTGCGTCGGAACAGCTCGGCTGGCAACATGCCGGTAGGCCGCGTGAAGGAGCGCAGGCCGCTGGGGCACTCGGGGCAGCGCAGGTTGCAGCTGGTGGTCGGCTCGAATGATAGGGCCATGGGTAGGCCCCAGTGCCGGGCTTTGCCGGTGAGCTTGCTGAGCACATAGCCCCCTACCACTTGCCCGGTGTTTAGCACACGGCGGGGCGTGGTTTTGGAAAGCAGCGTAAGCGCGTCGCGCACCAGTGAAGTCATACAGGAAAGCAAAAGTCGGGAAAGCAACTGAAAGCAGCCTGCCCCGCCCTATCACCAGTGGGTAGGGGCAGAAATGAACAGTGCCTTCTCAACCCGAGAAGGCACTGTTAGTTTTAATAACGCTGTGCGAACTGCGTAAGGCAGCTCGGTTTCAAAGGGCTACTTACCTGCCGAACTTGCCGGCATAATGCCGGAATACGTACCAGCCTTCCCGAACGACTCCTTAATCTCGTCGACGGCGGCGCGGCTGCTCAGGCGCTTCGGCTTGGTATTAAGGAAGGTCCCATCCTCAGCCAGCAGAATATACGTGGGCACGTCCTGCACGCCGTAGGCGCGGGCTATAGCCGCCTTCATGCCGCCATTGGCGCGCACGTGCACACCCGGCAGCTTGCGGCTGATAACCAGCTGCTTCCAAGCACCTTCGTTTTCATCCAGCGCCACATTCAGGAACACAATATCCTTGCCCTCAAACTTTTTGGCTAGCTCCACGGCGTAGGGTAGGTCGCGCAGGCTGAGGCCGCTGGTGGTGCGCCAGAAGTTGACGTATACCAACTTGCCCGCAAAATCCCGCAGCGAAACGGAGTCGCCTTGGGCAGTGCGCAGGTGAAACTCGGGGGCCGGCGAGCCGATAGCGAAGGTTTTGTGCAGGTTGAAATCCTGTACCAGAATGGGGTAATACTGATTATCCTTGTCGATTTTCCGGAAGTCTTCCAGCATGGCCGCCGACTGCTTCACATGCCCAAACCGGAATGACTCCTGCAATACCCGCCCTAGGATAATGGGCTTTACGGGGCCGCTCAGCTTCTGCTTGGCCAAGTCATAGCATACCAGGTAGAAATCGGGGTCGGTGCGCTGGTGCTTGTCGGCGGTAGCCAGGTAGTGCACGTAGTTGAGCAGGAATTCCTGGTATAGCTCGTTTTGCGTGGCCGAGGGGTTTTCGATCAACGCTTTATCATTCAGGAAATCATAGTACGTGGGCGACATTTTCAGGCGGCCCTCTGTATTTACTACCTGCTCGCGCAAATCCGGGAACGTGAGCCGGTCGTTGGCGTAGCTATAGGTGATGGTGGCCTTGGCATAGTCGCGAAAAGCTTTCGACATATCTACCCCCTCGGTGCCCCGCTCCATAAACTTCTCTTCCTGCTTGCGGCGATAGTCCAGAAATGACAGGAAAGGCGCTTCGTAAAGCATAATATTATCGGGCAGCACCTGGAAACCGTCGTTTTCCACAAACGACGCATCCACTTCCGATAAGTAGCTGTTCGCCTCGGCGCCCTTGCCTTTGTACTTAACGGAAGAGGCCAGATCGTTGCCTTTAAAACGCACATCGAGCGCGTAGCCAGGCTCCAAGAAGAGGTCGGTCACGTCATCGTTATATACCAGGTCGGCGCGGGTAGGGCCGTTCACTTTCAGCGCAAGTCGGAACTCCCCTTTGTCGCTAACGGGCGCGTAGGTGATCTGCTCTTTAGGGTCGAGCGGGTTTTCGCGTAGCGATACGGCCACCGAGTCGGCCGTGCGCCCACTGATTTTACCTGTGATAACTACGGTACCCTGTCCCTGACTGGAGAAGGAGGCCAAGCACCCTACAAGTAGGGCTAGAAAGGAAGAAACGCGGAAGGAGAGCATCGGGCGGAGAAGTCTGGCGGAAGACTAAAAAACCAACATCATGATTTTGTCCTACCGTATCATGAAATAGACCATATAGGCAATGGCATTCGCGGTAAAAGACAATTATTTAATCGAAGATACTAGACTTCCATATAGGATATTCAATCCGAACGAAGTCTTTTTTCGTAACCCCGGCACCATCGATACGTTTCGCTAGCGCCGCAGTTGTTGCTTGTCAACAATAGTAATGCCACGGCTGCTACACCGTGGCATTACTTTATAGCTAGCACGCAATTTTATTTACCCAAACAGACCACTCAGCACCTCATCGAGGCGGCCAGCAGGCTGCACCCGAATGCCGTAACGGGCCAGATCCAGGCCGCGAGCGTTGAACTGGGAAATGTACATTTCAGCAAAGCCCAGCTTTTCGGCTTCACCCAAGCGCTGATCGAGCCGGCTCACGGCCCGGATTTCACCGCTTAGTCCTACCTCGGCGGCCAAGCATACCTCCCCTCGAATCGGAATGTCGTTGAGGGAACTGACCACGGCGGCGCACACGGCCAGGTCTAGGGCGGGGTCGTCGAGGCGCAGACCGCCGGCAATGTTTAGAAACACATCGTGCTGACCCAGGCGCAGGCCCGAGCGCTTTTCCAGCACGGCCAGCAGCATTTGCAGGCGCTTGCTGTCGAAGCCCGTGGCCGAGCGCTGGGGCGTGCCGTAGGTGGCGGGCGTCACGAGGGCTTGCACCTCTACCAGCAGCGGGCGGTTGCCTTCCAGGGTAGCCCCAATGGCCATGCCGCTCAACTCCTCGCCGTGGCGCTGGGAAAGCAGAATTTCCGAGGGGTTGCTCACCTGCCGCAGCCCGGCGCCCTGCATCTCGTAAATACCTAACTCAGAGGTAGAGCCAAAGCGGTTTTTGGTGGTGCGTAGGATGCGGTAACTCAGGTGCCGGTCGCCCTCAAACTGCAACACAGTATCCACCATGTGCTCTAGGATTTTGGGGCCGGCAATACTGCCGTCTTTAGTGATATGGCCGATGAGCATCACCGGCACGCCGGTTTCCTTGGCGTACTTCAGCAACTCGGCGGTACACTCGCGCACCTGGCTCACCGAGCCCGCCCCCGACTCCACTAGCCCCGAGTGCAGCGTCTGGATGGAGTCGATGATGAGGATGTTGGGCTGAAGCTGGTCAATCTGCTTGAAGATGTTCTGGGTGTTGGTTTCGGTGAGGATGTAGCAGCCGGGGTGCTGGTCGCCCAGGCGTTCGGCGCGCATCTTGATCTGCTGCTCGCTTTCCTCGCCCGACACGTAGAGCACCTTCAGCCGCCTGAGCGACATGGCAATCTGCAACATCAGCGTGCTTTTGCCGATGCCCGGCTCCCCACCGATGAGCACCAGCGAGCCGGGCACAATGCCGCCGCCCAGCACCCGGTTCAGCTCGCCGTCCTGAGTGGCAATGCGGGCTTCCTCCTCGTAGTGAATCTCGCTTACGGGCCGGGGCTTGGCCACTTTGCTGAGGGTAGGCGCCGCGGTAGGCGGCTTCCAGGAGCCCGCCACTTTGGTGTCTTCTTTCTGCACCACTTCCTCCACGTAGGTATTCCACTCGCCGCAGCTGGGGCAGCGGCCAATCCACTTCACGGATTGCGCCCCGCAATTCTGGCAGAAATAAAGGGTTTTGATCTTGGCCATTGACTACTGAATGTGAACTACTATAACTGGTAGGAGCCGCTAAAAAGTTTGGCAAGAAACGGCTTTTTAGCAGACACCTTTTGGTACCGTTCCTATCCGTATAGCCTATTAGGATTATACCCTACTTCGCTGTAAGTCAGGATTGTTGCTTACAGTCAGCTTATAATGGTTTATGCACACCATATGAATATTTATATGTTTCTATTACCCATCTTTCCCATATTGATACACAAGCCCATTAGCTTCATGACCGTGATAAGCTATTTTATTTATATTTTTTCATAAAAAATATGACTCATATAAATATAAATTAAAATATAAATAGTTACATTATTAGCAACATCATAAAACATATAAACTTCTGATTTTTAGTTTATTAATCAAATAACAATAACTTATCCAGTTAGCAGCTAGAGGTATGTTATATAGCACAATACCCTATTTTCATAAAACTTCTTTTTTGGTCAGTAGTATCGTTTTATCCTATTTTTGTACAGAAATAAATAAACCTTCCCAAATGGGGAATTTATAAATTCCTTCTACCTTATCTTATGAATCACGCTTACTGCTTTTGGCTGGGATTATCTCTCAGCGCGTTTGCTTTTAACGCTCACGCTCAGGCGGTAGGCGTTGGCACTACTACCCCCGACGCCAACGCGGCGCTGGACATTTCTGCGGGTGCTAATAGCAATAAAGGTTTATTGATCCCGCGCATGACGCAGGCCCAGCGTACGGCTGTCACTACCACTTCGGAAGGAATGCTAGTGTATCAGACCAATGGTACTCAACCGGGTTTCTGGTATTTTTCTAGCGGTGCTTGGGTAGCACTACCTTCAGGCCAGGCTACCAGTTCAGCCTGGCAGCGCAGCGGTAATACGGGTACTGATCCGGGTACCAACCCGGGAGTGGAAGGAACTACTAGTCCCGGCACCGACTTCATAGGTTCTACTGATAACAAAGATTTGGTATTCCGAACTGGTAATACTGAACGCTTGCGCATCACTACCGACGGTAGCCTGTACAGCCGCTCTACCTACGGCCTGATCCTAAATGCCAGTGATGCGCCCCTGATTACCCGTGGTTGGGACAAATTCACAAGCGGCGCTTATGCTGGCTTAGGCCGTTGGGGAATATTTATGCGTGCTAGCTCGCTATCCTCGGGCATTCCGGATGAAGGAGGTAAAACGTTTAGCTGGGTGACGTGGTCAGCAAATTCCACTATCAGTAAAAACCTGATGACCCTAACTCAGACCGGTAATTTGGGTTTGGGAACTGATGCCCCCGCCATTCGTCTTAGCATTGTAGGAACGGGAGCTGCAAACCCCAATGCAACCGGCACTACTCAGAGCGGCGGCCATATTGCCCGCTTTCGCGATAATGGCAGTGTGAGCCTGGATTTGGGTAGCAGCGGCACCAACGGCAACTGGCTACAGAGCACCAACCCTACCGATCTGAGCACCAACTATGCTCTTAAGCTGAACCCCAACGGCGGTAATGTAGGAATTGGCCTAAATGGTACCACCGCTCCTACCAGCACGCTGAGCGTGGGCGGCGCTGTAGCCATTCCGTATGTAACTACCGGTACTGCTACCAGCTTAATCTTGGATAATACGCATCAGACGGTGCGGCGCTTGGCAAACTGCACTATCATCACCGTGCCACAGGCCAGCACCTGTCCCGGACGCCTGTATACTATTATTAATGCCCGCGGCACGGGCTCCGAGGTGACGCTCAGCGTAGTGTCCGGAAATATTTACGACGACGTGGAGGGCAGCAATTTGTCTTCGCTGTCTCCGGGCAGCCGTATTTCCATCCAGAGTGATGGCATGAACTGGATTGTAATCGGACGCTAATCACAGGATGCTTTGCTACTCCCCATGGCTCCTATGAAACAGCTCTATCCTACGCTACTACTGGCCTTGCTGGCCGGTCCGTTGGCTGCCCAAACGCTCACCAACAACGGCGGCATCTTGACAGTGCAGCAGGGCGCGACGTTATATATTCCGGGTGCGCTCGATAACAAAGCGAGTAGCACACTCACCAATGCGGGCACACTTTGGGTAGCGGGTAACCTCACCAACGCGGGCACGGTAGCTTCGTCGGGGCTGGTACTGCTGAGCGGAACCACGGCCCAAACGCTGACGCCAGGCGGCGCTAGCGTAGCCCAACTGGAAGTGAACAACACCAGCGCCCAAGGCGTGAGCGTGCCCACCGATTTGGGCATCACTCAACAGCTGAAGCTAACTGCTGGCATGGTACGAACCGCGGCCAACGCCATCATCAGCCTAACCAACGAGGCCAGTGTAAGTGGTGAGGCTACTGGCCGCTACGTGCAAGGCAACCTGCGCGTGACGCGTACTAACGTGACTAGCGCCACTAACTTCACCAACAGCGCTACCATTGGTGGTAACGGGCAGAACCTGGGCCAGGTGACGGTGACGCGCACAGCTGGCCTGGCTACGGCCGGTACCAGCTATGGCACCTTCGGTAACAACAAAAGCATTGACCGAATCTGGACCGTGACGACGAGTATGGCGCCTACCGGTGCCGTGCCCATCACGCTGGCCTGGCTGCCCGACAATGACAACGGCCTCACCGATTTTTCTCGCGTTCTGATTTGGCGGCAGCCTACGGCCACCGCTCCTTGGAACGGGGCGGGAGCCGCCGCGGACGCCTCCACTACCCGCAGCATCAGCACCACTACCACCAGCTTTGACCGTCTGACGATCAGCAATCAAAGCAATCCTCTGCCCGTGGAACTGACTCGGTTCTCGGCCGAGCGCCGCGCCGACGATGCCTGGCTGAGTTGGGCGACGGCATCAGAAAAAAACAGCGCCCACTTCGACGTGGAAGTGAGTGTGGATGGACAAAAATTTCAGAAGGTGGCTGAGGTAGCCGGCCAGGGTACTACCGGCCAGCGCACCAACTATACCTACACGGATAGTCGTGTGGCCCGCTACGACGCACCGCTGCTATACTACCGTCTGCGCCAAGTAGATACAGATGGCACAACCTCCTACTCGACGGTGCAAATCTTGACGGTGAGCACAGCGGCGCAAACTTTGGCCGTACAGCCGTTTCCTAACCCATTCGGCCAGTCGTTGGTAGCGCGCATTGTGGCACCGCAGGCGGGCATTACTACCCTAACGCTAACCGATGCTACGGGCCGCACGCTGTGCACCCAGCAACTGGCCCTACCCAGTGGCACTTCCGACATATCATTACCAGAAGTAGCTAGCTTTCCGACTGGCATTTATTTTCTGGCTATTCAGCAAGCTGCTGCCCGTCGCATGGTGCGGGTAGTGAAGCAGTAGGCAGTAGGCTAACTAGAAAATCGACTAGCTTACAGTACGCCCAACGGCCCGGCTACCACATTGGTAGCCGGGCCGTTGGGCGTACTGTAAGCTAGACATATTGCCCAAAAGATTGTTCTTGCTCTGAATACTCGCTGTAGACGTTCTTACAGACACGCTAGCAGTCAACCGCATATTCAGAATAAGTAAGCCATGGTAACCTCCACCGCCAACCTCACGGTTATTACGGCCTTCGCCGATTTGCCTGCCGACGTGCTCGACTGGCTGCACGCCCACGGCGAAATCCGGGACTACCCAAGTGGCGCCGAAACGATGACGCCCGGCGCGCCCATTGATTACCTGCTGGCCGTACTGCGCGGTGGCATTCAGTATTTTTCGGTGCAAAATGGGCAGCGCGAGCCTAAGTTTCGGGCTACGGCGGGGCAGATAACCGGGCTGCTCCCCTACTCGCGTTTACAAGCTGGCAAAGGCTACGGCGTGACCCTGGGCGACACCACCATCTACCGCCTGCACCGCGACCAATTTGCCGCGCTAGAAAGCGTAAGCCCCGAGCTGGTACAGCGCCTGGTGGGCATGATGAGCGACCGGGTACGAGAGGAGGCCCGCTCGCAGGAGCGCGACGATAAGCTGCGCGCCCTGGGTAAGCTGTCGGCCGGGCTGGCGCACGAGCTGAACAACCCCGCCGCCGCCATTGCCCGCGCCGCCGCCAACCTGAGTGAGCAGACGGCCGCCGCACCTACCCTGCTGCGCGCCCTGGGCGAGCATTGCCTCGACCCGGCCGCTCTTATTCAGCTGACAGCCTTGGCCACGGCCACCCCCATCGGCAACGCCACGCCCATGTCGGCGCTGGCCTGCGCCGACCGGGAGGATGAGTTGGTAGACTGGCTGGAAGACCAAGGCGTACCCGATGGCTATACGCTAGCAGCCAGCCTATTGGAAGCGGAGCTGGCCGTGCCCGAGTTGACCATTATGGCTGACCAGCTACCCCAAGCGGCTCGCCCGGCGGCCTTTGCCTGGCTGGCCAGCCACCTCACCACCCAGCGCCTGATGCGCGACATCCAGGAGGCCGGCAGCCGCATTACGCAACTGGTGACGGACGTGAAAACCTACTCCCACATGGACCGCGGCACCGATTACGCCCCGCTCGATGTGACGGCTGGCCTGCGCAGCACGCTTAATATTCTGAGCTACCCCCTGCGGCACAAGCACATTACGGTAGTGCGCGAGTTTGCGCCCGACTTGCCCCGCGTGCGGGGGCAAGCCAGCAGCCTCAACCAAGTCTGGACCAACCTGCTCGACAACGCCATCGACGCCCTACCCGACCAAGGTGGCGAAATCACGTTGCGCACCCGGCTGGAAAACGGGTTCGTGCAGGTATGCATCATCGACAACGGTCCCGGTATTCCGGCCGACGTGCTGCCGCGTATCTTCGAGCCATTCTTCTCTACCAAGCAGGCCGGCGCTGGTTCGGGCCTAGGCCTCGATATTGCCCAGCGCATCATTGCCAACCACGGCGGCAAGCTGGAGGTCAGTTCCGTGCCCGGCCGCACGGAGTTTTGCGCCTGGTTGCCGGCGTAGGGGCGCGTTGTACGCGCCCCTCGTTGTTTATTCAGGTTCATTCGGTAGTTTCCTCCGAGAAATTCTGGCTTACCCTCTGCCGGGCGCGTGTTACGCACTTCCTACTCTAAACTGCCCTACCCCGCTGGGCGCGTGCAACGTGCCCCTACCCCACAACCCTAATGGCTACCGATAAAAAACCGATTATTCTTGCCGTTGATGACGACCCGCAGGTGTTGAGCGCCGTGGACCGCGACCTGCGCCGCGAGTTTCGGCGCGACTACCGCATTCTACGCGCCTCGTCCGGCGATGAAGCGCTGGAAATTATCCGCGAGCTGCACCAACGCCAGGAGCCGCTGGCCCTCATTCTGGCCGACCAGCGTATGCCTGGCCTGGAAGGGGTGGAGCTACTGGAACAGGCGCGGGCACTCTTTCCCGATACCAAGCGCGTGCTGCTCACGGCGTATGCCGATACCACGGCCGCCATCCGGGCCATCAACAACGCCCACCTCGACTACTACCTGCTCAAGCCCTGGGACCCACCGGAGGAATTGCTTTACCCCAGCCTGCGCGACTTACTGGCCGCTTGGCAGGCTACCTACCGCCCCCGTTTCGAGGGGCTGCGGTTGATTGGGTTTCAATGGTCGCCGCTTTCGCATGAGCTGAAAGACTTTCTGGCCGGCTACATGGTGCCCTACCAGTGGCTCGACTACGAGAACAACCCCGATGCGGAAGGCCTGCTGGCCGGCACCGAGTACGCCGCTGCCGATTTGCCAGTGGTTATTTTTGAAGATGGCACCGCCCTGGCCCGGCCCGAGCGGGCAGCTATTGCCACCAAAATAGGCTTGGCATCCAAGGCCGCGCAGGAGCTATACGATGTGGTAGTGGTAGGCGCCGGTCCGGCCGGCCTAGCCGCCGCCGTATACGGTGCTTCGGAGGGCCTTAAAACGCTGGTAATTGAGCGACAGAGTCCTGGTGGTCAAGCCGGTACCAGCTCCCGCATCGAAAACTACCTGGGCTTTCCGACAGGCCTGAGCGGTGCCGAGCTGACCCACCGCGCCTGGATGCAGGCCACCCGCCTGGGTGCCGAGCTGCTGGCCCCGCAGGAAGTACAGGAAATGTGCGTGCAGGATGGCTACTATAAAGTACTGACCCTGACCGACGGCAGCGAAATCCGCACCCGCGCCGTGGTGCTGACCACCGGCGTGAGCTACCGCCAGCTGCAAGTGCCCGGTATGGACCGCCTCAACGGCGCGGGCATCTACTACGGCGCCGCCCGTACCGAGGCGCGCTCCTGCGAGGCCCGCGACGTGTACATTGTGGGCGGCGGCAACTCGGCAGGGCAAGCTGCTATGTACCTGGCCACCTACGCCCGCCACGTCTACATCCTGATTCGGGGTGAGTCGTTGGCGGCCAGCATGTCGGCCTACTTGATTGAGCAGATCGGCGACACGGCCAACATCACCATTATGCCCTACACGCAGGTACAGGAGGTGCGCGGAGAGGGACATTTGGAAGAAGTCGTTATCAACAACAATGGCCAAGTAGAAGCGCGCGAGGCGCAGGCGCTGTTTATCTTCATCGGCACCAAGCCTAGCACCGAGTGGATACAGGATAGCGTGATTTGCGACCCCAAAGGATTCCTGCTTACCGGCCGCGACCTGGTGGCCGACCCGCGCTACCCCCAGGCCTGGAAGCACAACCGGGAGCCCTACCTGCTCGAAACCTGCGTGCCCGGCGTATTCGCGGCCGGCGACGCCCGCACCGGCGCCATGGCCCGCGTGGCCTCGGCGGTGGGCGAGGGCTCAATGGCCATTAAGTTCGTGCACCAGTATCTGGATGAGTAGGGTAGAAAACGCGGGAATTTGCCCGTCATACTAAACGGAATTCGGAACGTCATTCCGAGCTTGATAGGCTGACGAAAGTGCAAGGAAACGCGAAAATAGCATGGGTGTCAGATTGCCCGGTGGCGGTGCGCTACACACGGTTTTGTGGAAACGGCTGGCGGCGGCTCACTCTTTCTGCTTATTCTTCCGAAACACAACACTATGCTGCCCGGTATAGATGGCACCGTCGCCATAACGCCGACGGCTTCTTGCATGGCTGATTTTACAATTTCCCGGCTGGCCGTCGGGCTACTGCTGGGCGCCCTGGCAGCGGCCACCACAAGTTGCGACCTGCTCGAATTTAGCCCGAATGACACCCGCGCCCCCGCTTCGGAGCGCGACCTGACGCGCAAAAACCTGGCGGTCCTGGCCCAGCAGCCCGTGCCCACCAGCGGCGACACGCTCCGTTTTGTGTTCACCTCCGACTCGCAACGTTATTACGACGATGTTCCGCCCCTGGTAGCCAGCATCAACCAACAGCGCGGCTTGGCGATGGTGCTGGTAGGCGGCGATATTTCTGATTTCGGTCTGGCTCGGGAAATGCGCTGGGTGAATGATGAATTCAAGAAGCTGAACGTGCCCTACCTCACGGTGGTGGGTAACCATGATTTGACGCAGAACGGGCGCGAGGCCTACCAGAAAATATTTGGTCCGCTGAACTACTCGTTCACCTACGCCGGCACGCGCTTTATCCTAGTAAACACCAACGGCCGCGAGTACGAGTTCAATGGCCATGTGCCCGATGTGCCCTGGCTGCAACAGCAGCTAGCCGATACGGTAGGCGTGCGCCGCCAAGTGGTGATGGCTCATGTACCGCCCGACGACGGCGACTTCGACACGGCCGTAACACCCGCTTACACCAGTGCGCTGGAGCAGGCGCCGCGCCTGGTGCTGCACCTCACCGGCCACAACGATAAATTCTACGTACGCCAGCCCGTTCCAGGGCGCGTCACCTACGTCAGCGGCTACAGCGTGGCGCAGCGCAACTATTTGGTGCTCACGCTTTGGGGGCGGCATCAGTACAAGCTTGAAACCATATCGTATTAGTATGCGGCACACAGCTACTCTTTTCGCGGGGCTGCTACTGAGCGGCTGGTCAGCCACGGCGCAATCCACAGAGGGCCCTACCCCGCGCCCCTGGTATGTGCCCGACCACGCCGTGCTCCAAACTGGTGGCGGCATTGGGATGATAACGGCTGGCGCGGGCTACTCACCCGGCTCGCATCCGCACCGCTTCGATGCCGATGTGCTGGTGGGCTACGTGCCGGCGCGCTACACTGGACACCGGGCTTTCTCCATTTTCACAGCCAAAGCCACGTACTCGCCGTTTTCGGTGCGGCTGGCGGAGCGGTGGCGCCTACTGCCCTTGTCGGTGGGCGGGCTGGTGAACTATACGCCTGCTGCCCAGATCAACCGCAACAGCGCCGACAAATACGGCTACCGTGGCTACTATTGGTGGACGCCTACCCTGCGCGCCGGGGCCTTTTTGGGTAGCCGGGTAGCCCTGGCACTACCCCGCGCTACCGGCGGCAAGCGCGACGTTTCGCTTTATTATGAACTGGGCACCAATGATTTATACCTAGTGAGTTATCTACCCAACCATAAAGGCCTAAGTCTGGATCAGATACTGACTTTGGGCGTGGGCGTGAAGGTGGATTTGTAATAGGCAACAGACCACTCCGGGGCTCTATTTCGCTTGCCTACCCGCCAAATACTCCTGGCTGGCTTCGCTGAGCAGGCGCAAAATATCGGCCCGCTGTTGGAGTAGGCTTTCCCCCTCGGCTGGCTGCTGCCTGAATAGTTTTGACGCCCGCAGTCGGTGCCGGCGGGCTTCTAGGTTGTTCCAATAGCTCAGGGCGTAGAAGCCCGTGATGGGTAGGCTGAGGAAGTACAACGCCGTCCAACGCCAGTCTTTGGTGTAGTGGTGCACCAGCGCCGTTTGAGCCGCGTAGCTGGCGCTAAACGTGATAATGCCCACCGACAGCAGCAGCGGCGCCACAAACTCCACATCCTTTGTGGCACGCTTGGCCACCACAGAGGGTAGGATATAAGGCACGTAGTTATTCAGCACGCCATACAAATATACCGGTAGGCCTAGCACCAGCTTGGCCGTCGTCTTCACGGCCCGCGTGAGGTGCGACGACCGGGGCTCTTGCGGCTCTAAGGCTTCGTCGGTGAGGCGCAGGCGGTGCAGGTCACCAAGGTAGGCGGTCAGCTTTTCGCGCACTTCATTCAGCCTATTCGGGTCGTGGTGCTCGAAATACGTTACGGCTTGTAGCAGCGTGCGGCTCAGCTGGAAGTTGTCGTAAAGCGTGTTGGGGTCGTCGTCAGGATTGAGGTGGTCGCCAAAGGTGCGCTCGATGTTTAGTACCAGTTCATCTTCCGACGCATCGCGGGTGATGACCAAGTGCTTTTCCATACGCTGCCGGATTTCCTCGGTCAGCGCGTCGGCGGCGGCTTCGGGGTCCTGGCGGTAGGCGGCGGCGTAGTCGGCCACCCGAATCAGGCGGGCCGGGTTCACCAGCACGTCGGAGCGAAAGTGAGTAGGGTCGAAGTAGTTGATGCCGATGGGTAGGATGTGCAGGCCCAACTGAAAGTCGCGCCGGGCCTCGGCACCCAGCGCAATGCGGGCGGCACCGGTTTTAAGCGGACGCAGGCGCCGCTCGCTCACGCTGGTGCCTTCCGGGAAAATCATCAGCGTGCCGCCCCGGTCAAAGTGGTCGTAGCTGCGGCTGAAAGCGGCCTCGTTGCGGGCCGTTATTTCCTCCGGCGTCAGCTTTTCGGCGCCGCTCTCCGTATCCTGCCGCCGATATACCGGAATACAGTTGCCCGATTCCATTACGGCCCGCAGAATCGGATTTTTGAAAAACGTGCTTTTCGCCAGGAAGAACACCGGCTCCCGACGGTTGGCAGCCACCACCAGCGGGTCCATCAGGGTGTTGGGGTGGTTGCTGGCGATTAGCAGCGGTCCTTTGGTTTGCAACCGGTTGTGCCGCCGGATTTCAAGCTTGCGGAAAAATACGCGCAGCGCCACCTGCACCACGGGCTTCATGACGGTGTAAAAGAGCATGGGCCTAAATACGGGGGATTTTCGCGTACGGGCAAGTTTCTTTTATACTGATGTCATTCTGCTTTCTCCTGTCATCCTGAACGCAGTGAAGGACCTTATCACGTGAGAACGAGTCGTTGTTACGCTCGTCGTTCTCACGTGATAAGGTCCTTCACTGCGTTCAGGATGACAGCCAAACTTAAATAGCCCCTACCCTACTCCGCCTTCTTGCTCATCACCTTGTTCTGGCGGTTGATGGACTCCAGGTGAATGGCATCGAGGTATTTCAGGATGAAATCTTCGGTGAGGCCCAGCTTGGCACCTTTCTGCACGCCGCGGTCCAGGATATCGTTCCAGCGGGCCGTTTGCAGGATGGTGATGTTGTTGTCGCGCTTGTACTCGCCAATGCGCTCGGCAATCTGCATGCGTTGGCCCAGCAGCTGCAACACCTCGTCGTCGATGTGGTTGATTTGCTCGCGCAGCTTGGCCAGAGCGCTCAGGAACTCCTGCTTATCGGTGGTTTCGCGGCGCCAGTGCAGACCTGCCAACAGCTCGCCCAGGCGTTCGGGCGTCACTTGTTGCTTGGCATCACTCCAGGCATTGTCCGGGTCGATGTGCGACTCGATAATCAGGCCGTCGTAGTCCAGATCGAGGGACTTTTGGGCCACTTCGGCCAGCATGTGGCGGTTGCCGCAGATGTGGCTCGGGTCGCAGATCATGTGCATGTGCGGCATCCGGCGCTTCATCTCAATGGCCAAGTGCCACATGGGCGCGTTGCGGTACTGCGTGTTACCGTACGACGCGAAGCCCCGGTGAATCAGGCCAATCTGCTTCACGCCGGCTTTTGCGATGCGCTCCACGGCCCCCGTCCACAGTTCCAGGTCGGGGTTGATGGGGTTTTTGATGAACACGGGCACGTCTACGCCGCGCAGGGCGTCGGCCACTTCCTGCACCGAGAAGGGGTTTACGGTGGTGCGAGCGCCAATCCACAGGGCATCCACATCGAAGGTGAGAGCATCTTCTACGTGACGAGCCGTGGCTACCTCAATGGTAGTAGGTAGGCCGGTCAACTCGCGGGCTTTTTTCAGCCAAGGCAGACCTTTGGTACCAATTCCTTCGAACAAACCGGGCTTGGTGCGGGGCTTCCAGATGCCGGCGCGCAGCATGTCTACCTGGCCGGTGGCGGCCAGTTGCGTGCAAGTAGCAATCAGTTGCTCCTCCGTTTCAGCCGAGCACGGCCCGGAGATAATCAGTGGTTTCTTGGCGGCTACGGCCGCGCCCAGCGTCTGGGTTTCGAGAGAGGTGTTCATAGGTATGGTAGGAGAAATTGTGTTATCCTGAGCGGAGCGAAGGACCTTATTACGGCTGAACGATCATGCGTCAGATAGTTCCTATCAACCGTATTGTTCTGTCGTGATAAGGTCCTTCGCAGGCTCAGGATGACAGGAAAGTGTTATTTCAGAATGCGTTTGATGTGGTTGGCTTGGTGAATGAGGTCGGTGAAGGCCGGGTAGTCTTCCCGCGCCAGCACGTCGCGCATGTGTTGAAGCTGGCGCAAATGTTCGTCGAGCACGTCGAGCACGTTTTCACGATTTTGGCGGAAGATGGGCACCCACATGGCCGAGGAGCTTTTGGCCAGACGCACCGTGGAGGAAAAACCCGTACTGGCCAGCTCAAAGATACGCTGCTCGTCGCGTTCTTTCTCTAACACGGTGAGAGCCAACGCAAACGACGTAATGTGCGAGATGTGCGACACGTAGGCCACGTGCATGTCGTGCTCGGCGCCGCCCAGGTACACGCGCCGCATACCCAGGGCGTCGGCTACCTGCTCTACCCGCGCCACGGCGTCGGCGGCGCTGTCTTCGGCGTCGCAGAGCACCAGGGTTTTGTCGCGAAACAGCTCCGGCACCGCCGCCTCCGGCCCCGAAAACTCGGTGCCCGCCATGGGGTGTACCGCCACGAAACGGCTACGTTTGGGGTGCGTGCGCACCACATCAAGCAGCGCTTTCTTGGTAGAGCCCACGTCGATAACCACTTGATCTTCTGCCAGATCGAGCACCGCAGGCAGCACGGAAAGCAGCGCGTCCATAGGCACGGCCAGGATAATCAGGTCGGCGCGGCGCACGGCCGCGGGCAGGTCGGTGCTGCCCTCATCGATGAGGTGACGGGCGGCGGCTTCGCGCAGGTGGGTAGGGTTGTGGTCTACCCCAATGACGTGCGTGGCTACGCCGTGCTGCTTCATGCTCAGCACCAGCGACCCACCAATTAGCCCTACCCCTACTACCGTGACTATCATAATTGATTTTTGGTTGTTTTCACCCCTCCCCTCCGGGAGAGGGGAAGCCAAGAGGCAATGGGTAGTGTGTAATTAACAATGAGCAATTGCTTGCCATCCACCGCTCATTGTTTACTGACGCTGTGGCTCCCCCTCTCCCGGAGGGGAGGGGGTTGGGGGGTGGGGTCAGCGCAGAGCTGCCTCTACCCGCCGAATCGCCTCATCCAACACCTCTACCTTCTGGCACAGGCTAATGCGGATGTAGCCGTTGCCGTTGCTGCCGAAGATGCCGCCGGGAGTGATGAACACGTTGGCGTCGTAGAGCACCCGGTCGCTCACGGCAAAGCCATCGGGGTAGGCGGCGGGCACGGCAGCCCACACAAACAGGCCTACCTGGTCGTGGCTGTAGGTGCAGCCCAGCAGGTCGAGCAAGGCAAACACCCGTTCGCGCCGGGCGCGGTAGTGGGCGTTCAGTTCGGCAAACCATTCTTCGCCCAAGCCCAGCGCTACCACGGCGGCCTGCTGCACCGGCCGAAACATGCCCGAGTCCATGTTGCTTTTGAAGCGCAGCACGTCCTGTAGCAAATCGGCGCGGCCGGCCAGCATGCCTACCCGCCAGCCCGCCATGTTGTGCGATTTGCTCAGGGAGTTCAATTCCAGCACGCACCCACGGGCGCCGGGCACAGATAGCAAGCTGGTTGGGTTGTCATTAAGAATGAAGCTGTACGGGTTGTCGTGCACCAGCAAAATGTTGTAGGCCAGCGCAAAATCAACCAGTGCTTGCAGCTCGGCGGCGCTGGCGCGGGTGCCGGTAGGCATGTGCGGGTAGTTCACCCACATCAGCTTCACGCGACTAAGGTCAGTGGCGGCCAGGGCCGCCAGGTTGGGCAGCCAGCCGGTGTCGGCGGTCAGGTCGTACTCGCGCAGGGTAGCGCCGGTTAGCTCGGCGGCGGCGCGGTAGGTAGGGTAGCCGGGGTTGGGCAGCAGCACTTCGTCGCCGGCTTCCAGAAACGCCATGCTGATGTGCATGATGCCTTCCTTCGAGCCCAGTAGGGGTAGAATTTCGCTGTTCGGGTCCAGCGTTACGCCATAGGCGCGGGCATACCACGCACTCATGGCCTCGCGTAGTGCTGGCAGGCCTTTGTACGACTGGTAACCGTGGGCATTGGGTAGGGCCGCATCGGCAGTTAGGGCATCTACCAC
Organism: Hymenobacter profundi; assembly: GCF_019334315.1. Lineage (GTDB taxonomy): Bacteria > Bacteroidota > Bacteroidia > Cytophagales > Hymenobacteraceae > Hymenobacter > Hymenobacter profundi. The sequence goes on along the minus strand of NZ_JAHWGL010000013.1, from coordinate 31,241 downwards.
ACTGGGTGGCGGCGGCATGTCGGGGCTGCCGATGCCCAGGTTGATGATCTGCTTGCCGGCTTTGTTGAGGGCATCAATCTCCTGCAACTTGCGGGAGAAGTAGTACTCCTGCGTATGAGCCAGGCGCGAGGCGGTGGTAATCTGTATCTGCTGATCGTTCATGACAAAGGATTATTGAAGCACGTTTCCCGGGCTCACCACGTGGGCTGGCACGGCCTCCAGCACGTCGCGGCGGTAGGCGCCCAGCACCTCCAGGTGCTCCGTTACGGGGCGCAGCTCGTGCAGCAGGGCCAGCAGTTGCGCCGGCGTGTCAAACTCCACATCTACATGGAAGCCGTATTGCCAGGTGCGCCCCGTACGGGGGTAGGACTGCAACTTGGATAGGTTGATGCCCAGCCTGGCAATGGGCAGCAGCACCTGCACTAGGCTACCTTGGGCGTGGCTGGTATGGAAATACAAGGACGCTTTGTTGACGTCGGGCGCCACCTCTTCGAGCACCGGAGCACCGTGCTCTAATACCAGAAAGCGGGTGTAATTAGCTGGCTCGGCGTGGATATCAGCGGCCACGATTTCCAGATCAAACAGCTCGGCGGCCAGGCTTCCCGCCACGGCAGCAATGCCCGGCCGCTGGTGCTCCCGAATGCGCTGGGCGCTTAGGGCCGTATCCTCGGTTTCTACCAGGCGCCAGTGGCCGTGGCTACCCAGGTAGTCGGCGCACTGGAGCAGGGCCATGGGGTGCGAGTGTACCTCGTGCAGGTCGTCGAGGCGCTGGCCGGGTAGGGCCATCAGGTGCTGCCGGATGTGTAGGTATACTTCACCAATCACGTGCACTGGGTGGCGTTGCAACAAGGAGTAGTTGGGTAAAATACTGCCTGCCAAGGAGTTTTCAATTGCCATCAGCCCGAAGTGGGTGGTGCCGCCGGCCACGTGGCGCACTACCTGCCCAAAGGTAGCGCAGGGGGCAATGGCGTGGTCGGGGCCAAAATGCCGCCGGGCTGCTACTTGGTGGAAGCTTCCTTCAAATCCCTGAATGGCAATAGTTGGGTGCATACGACGAGGAGAAATGGTGTAAAAAAAGGGCCTCCTTGGCAGGGCCCTTCGTTATGCTTTCGCTGGTTAGCAAGTGCAAACGCGGGCCCGCTTCTTCGGGTAGAAGAAGTAAAAAAAGTAATAGGCGAAAGCGGGCACGTTAACGGGCATGGGTTACAAACAAAAAAAGCCTTCCGGAGTGGGAGGCTTTTGCGTGATTCAGGAGTAGTGTTCCTACAAAGCGGCCTCGCTGCTACGATTGCTCGTAGTAGGTAAAGTAAAAGCTAAAAAAAGCCGAGGCCGAAGTAAGAAGCATGTGGGCGTTGCGTTGACTGATTTGGGTGAAGGCAACGGCCAAAGCTGCGCAATCATTTTTTAAAAACCAAACATCCGTTGGCCGGGCCGTTACGTTGGTGTGCTTGCACCTACTGCCAAAACCGTCGTATTTTGCCGACAAACCGCTTGTTTGCACTTTCTTACTCCGCAGGAAACATCATGATTTTTTTGGGCTCTTCACGCATCACCGCTGCCTTTTTACTAGCTGGCGGCTTCTTCCTGGCGGCTACGGCGCAGGGCCAAACCAACATTGCCATCCTCCAAAAAGCCGATGCGCTGGTAGGCGAACGGAAGTACGCCTCGGCCTTCCAGGTGCTACAGAAGTACGACCCGCGCAACGAGCGCCCGGCTGTGGTACTGCAAAAAGAGGATATTGCCTTGCGCTACAACGTGGGTCACTCGCAGTACCGGCGGTTTGCCTTCAAGGATGTGCAGCTGACGGACAACCTGGAGAACTTCCGCAGTCCGGATAGCACCTATACCATGACCACGTTTCCGCTGGGCCGGGCGCTGCGGGTTTTAAAGACCCGCTACCCCAACGACTACAAGCTGGACCGCGGCCTGGGCGACTACTATTTTGCCGTACAGCAGTGCAACTGCGCCGAAACCAACAAGGAGGAAGACGACCTGTTTCCGCTGATTATTAAGTACTACGACGTAGCCCACGAGCACGGCTATGGCGACTACAGTTCCTACTACGCGCAAGGCTACTCCTACCAGCGCCTGGGCATGTTTCAGGAAAGCGTGGCGCCGTTTCTGCGCTCCATTGAACTGCGCAAAAACTACCCCGAAGCCCATCTCAACCTGGCCTTTGTGTATCTGGAGCTGAAGCAGTTCGAGAAAGCCAAAGAGCAGGCTCAACTGGCCGTGGAGTTCTTCCCCGATGAGCAGCACAAGTCCGACGCCAACTTCCTGCTTCAAACCATTGAGCAGCGCCTTCAGGGCAAAGAGACTGCTACTCCTGCTAAGCCCGCCGCTACTCCCCAGAAGACGAAGAAGGCCGTAAGAAAGCGGGTTATCTGACTTTTCTGTTATCCTGAGCATGTGGCACATTAAGCCAGTGCCGAAGGGCCCTTTTACGAGAGAGCGACTATCATATCAACGACTCGTTCTCCTGTAAGAGGGCCCTTTGCTGTGTTCAGGCAACAAAGCCAGCATTGCACTTTGGCACGGTTTTTTTGAATAGTACCGCAACAGCCCGTCGCTAGTGTGCACCATGCGGCCCGGCTTTTGGTTCTACTCCCGTTCCCTACAATCATGCAAACGAAGCGTCTTTTCGGCCGCCTGGCCGCGGCTTGCCTTTTCCTAACGGTTTCTTTTTCTGCTGCTCAGGCGCAAGTGCGCCGCCCTACTACCTACTCTACCCAGGGTAGGCGCCCGGTGTATACGGCTCCTCAAACTGCTGCCAGCAACGGCGTCCAACTCGGCATTCGGGCCGGGGTGAACGTGGCCGACTGGCACGGCGACGCCGTGCAAAGCGTGATGTCGCTGGCAGACTACACCAACGGCGCCGTGACCCGCGAAACCCGCACGGGTTTTCACGCTGGCCTGTATGCCACCCTACCCTTGGGTGAGCGGTTCGCCATCGAGCCTGGCGTGTTATACTCTGAGAAGGGCACCCAACTGCGCGGCACGGCCTCGGTACCCGGCTTTGAGGTGTTGAGCGCCAACGTGACGGCTACCGCCCGCACTGCTTATGTGGATGTGCCGGTGCTGGCCAAAGCCTACCTCACACGGGGCCTCTACCTCTACGCTGGTCCGCAAGCGTCGTTCCTGGTCAGCAGTAAGGTGCGCGTAGCTGCCGGAGCGCTGGGTTTCACGGCCTTCCGACAGGATTTCGATACCAAAAACCAGTTTCGGTCGGTTGATTTTGCCGCGGTGGGTGGCCTTGGCTACCAGTTCGACAGCGGTTTTGGCCTGAGCGCCGGCTACGATTACGGCCTCTCATCGCTGGACAAAAACAACAGTTTCCAGGCGCAGAACCGAGTCATCAAAGCGTCTTTGAACTACTCCTTTTAGTAGCGTGTAGCGGCTTCCAGCTGACACATGTGTAGCGTATTATCTGTGAGCCAGTTGGTTTTCTTTCCCGAAGAAGGCCAACTGGCTTTCGCGTAGCAGCACCTTACCTTCTGGTAATTTCCACACCTTTCGGGGTAAGTATTTCGTATAAAGGTATTTACTTCACGCTTTATTCCACCCCGCCCCCGCCCATGAAACGCATATCTTTTGCCTTGCTAATGCTACTAGGTAGTACAGCAATGGCCCAGCAACAAGACGCTTACACGAGCACACCCGCACTACACGTAGACCCAGCTACGCAGCAAGTGCTATACAAAGGCACGGTACCGGTAGCCAATACGCCCCAAGAGCATTTGTACTCGCGGGCGCAGGATTGGCTACTACAAGCCAACCGCTCCTATAATCTGACAACACGCACCAACAGCGCAGAAGCGGGTTTCATCAGAACCCACGTAATGCTCCGCGACGGCCAGGAAATGTATTCGTTCCAGCTTTCCCTGCAAACCCAAAACGATGGGTACCGCTACAAGTTAGAGGACGTAGTGTATAGTCAGCCGCACTTTGCCCGCGCCGGCAAGCACAGCGCCGGACCAATCCATATTCCGGCCGAAACCCTGCTGCGAGGACAGCCTACGGCCAGTCAGCGCAAGCAACTGGCCAAAATCGACTCGAAGCTACAAGCCTTTTTACAGGAGTTGAATACGACTATGCAGCGTAAGCCCGAAGGCTTAGCCGTACGTTAGTGTTTGCTGTTTTTACGCACTAGATAGTGCTGTATTAGCCCCTTACACACCAAAAGGGCATCCAAAATAAGTAGCTCCCGCAGGTAGCAGCGCCACCAATGGTGCTGTTGCCACGCGGGAGCTACTTGTTTTCAGGTGTATCCAAGCGGCCTACCCGGTTGGGTATGGTGAGCCGCAACTAGAGGTTATTACGACACCAGCTCCTTGCGGTACAGCTTCTCGTATTCTTCGTCCACGTGATAGGTCGATTCCTCGTGTTGGCTCAGGTCGAGGCCCAGTTCTTCTTCCTCCTGCTTCACCCGCAGCCCTACCAGCGCATCCGTCACTTTCAACAGCACCCACGACAGAATGGCCACGTAGGCAATAACGATAACTAGGCCCAGCACGTGGTAGCCGAATACGGTAGCGGTGCCATTCACTAAGCCTACATTGGCAGCAAACACGCCCGTGAGCAGCATCCCGACAATACCGCCCAGGCCATGGCACGGGAATACATCCAGGGTATCGTCGATGGTAGTGCGGCTGTTTTTCCAGTGCACGGCCGCAAAGCTGACCACCGAGGCCACGATACCGATGAGAATGCTCTGCCCGTAATCGACGTAGCCAGCGGCGGGCGTGATGCCTACCAGACCCACCACCGCACCAATGCAGGCGCCCATAGCTGTGGGCTTACCGCCGCGCGCTACCTCTACCAGCAGCCACGCCACCAGCGCTGCCGCCGAGGCTAAGTTGGTGTTCACAAACGATAGCGAAGCCAACTCGTTGGAGCCCAATGCCGAACCGGCATTGAAGCCAAACCACCCAAACCACAGCAAGCCAGTACCCAAGAGCACATACGGCACATTAGGCGTCACGAACGACGTTTGCCGGTGCGCCCGGCGCGGCCCCAGCACCATAGCGGCTACCAGCGCAGCCACGCCCGCCGAGATGTGCACTACCGTACCGCCCGCGAAGTCAAGCACGCCCCACTTGCGCAGGAAGCCCTCGGGGTGCCAGGTCCAGTGGGCCAGCGGGCAGTAGATGAACAGGCAGAACAGTACCATGAACACTAGGTAGCTCTTGAAGCGCACGCGCTCGGCAAACGAGCCAGTAATGAGGGCCGGCGTGATGATAGCAAACTTCAGCTGAAAGGCGAAGAACAGAATGAAGGGGATGGTAGGCGACAAGGTAGGGTTGGGCGCCGTGCCCACATCGCGAAGCAACAGAAACGTCATGGGGTTGCCGATGAGGCCATTCCAGGAGTCGCCGTAGGCCAGTGAGAAGCCCACAAAATACCACACAATAGAGATAACGCCCAGCGCCACAAAGCTTTGCAGCATGGTAGAAATCAGGTTCTTAGGGCGCACCATGCCGCCGTAGAAAAACGACAAACCCGGCGTCATGAGCAGTACAAAGGCCGAGGCGGTCAGCATCCAGGCAATGTCGCCGGTATTGAGGGCGCTGTTAGCTTCGGCCGACGGATGCGGCACGCGCACGAAGGCCGCTATCAGGCCCAGCACGACCAGCAAAATCAGCCCCAACGGGCTTCGACCAGATTTGGAAGGTAGAGAAGTTTCCATGCGAAAGATGTTAGGTAAGTGGAGGGTGTTTTATCAGGTCAATGAGGTAGCTGCTTTCCAGGTAGCTGCGCTAGAAGGCATATACTGCTGCTATCAGCCCGCTCACGGTGGCGTTTTTGCTGTTTCCGGCTTTGTTCACGAAGAGGTTGTCATCGGCACTACTCCTATCCAGGCGGATTTCCGGGATGATGGTCAGATTATCGATTCTAATGTTGGAAGACAGCGTCGTTTCGATGACATTCTTGCTGAGTCCTAGCAGGTAGTTCTTGTCGCCGGTGTACTCTGCGCGGAGCGTAAACCCGAGCCAGGGCTGGGGGTCGAGGTTGGCGTAGAGGGCCGAGCCCCACCACGTGTGGTATTCATCACTGCCCTCGCCCACGATTCTGCGTTGCTGCATAGTGCCGTTGTAGGAAAACGACAACTTGCTATTAATCAAATAGCTAAGCACCAGATCTTCTTGGTGCAACCGTAAGCTATTCAGTGCACGGCCGCCCTGGTAGTTGAGGTAGACCTTCAACTTATCGTCTCTGCTGCTGGTGGCCAGCTGCGCAATGGCCATTTTCGGCATGCTGCTGGCGCTCTTGAAATCAGTAGGATTGGCGATGCCCACCATGAGGGTTGTTTTGTCGCCTACGCTTACCTCCGCTTTCAGTCCCGTATGGAAAAATGGCCCGTACGAGAACATGTAGCTCATGCTGTAATTACGGTTCAGGTACGGATCTACCGACTCGTACCCAATATGCGTGGCCCAACTGCCCGCCGTAAATTTGATTTTCTCTGTGGGCGCATACGTCACATACAACTGCTTGATAGCAAACCGGGTACGGTCATCGTTGTAGGAAAATTCCTCGGCTCGCCGTCCAAAACCGACATCGGCCACCAGCCCTACCTTGCCTATCGTGTGCGCCGCCTTCAGCGAAATCATACCCAGCTCAAATGAGTTATGACTGTTGGTGAAGCTTGTGAGGTTATTGTATGGGCCTTCCTGCGGATTACTGAAGTTGTAGCGATAATAGCCATCGGCTGAACCAGAGAACACAAACGGCTTTTTCTGCACGGAATCGCCAGGTTCGCTTGCCAGGGCTGCCGCCAGGAGGGCAGTAGTCAACATCAACATAGAGGAGGGATATAGGTGAAAGCAGTGAGCGTACGCGTATTGAAAAAAGCGTGGGCTATGCCATGCTTTTCGGGCAAGCGGAGGCCGGCTACTGCTTTTGCACAGCAGCACTCAGCAGGGTACTATGCTTCTTGAAAATGCGCCTGCCTAATCGGGCAGAAGCACTTAATAGTATTGTAAGTAGGATAGGTAATGCAAGGCTGCTGAGTGTTGCATTGCAACTAGCAAACTCAACAGGGGTAGGGTGTAATTATGAAGCCAATATATACATGCACTTTTAAATTATTGCAAATACACCCCTATTTTTTAAGTAGTTATTTTAAAAATTTAGCTTTTACACAATAATACCCCTTACAAAATAGGGTCATTTCTTGAAAATAGCATTTTTGATTTATGTGGTTTTAAGTAACTGCTATGCTCCATATTCCTACTACATACTGTATGCAAAAGGTCCCTGCCGGTAGCCCCCACCTCATTTGAATAGGTGGAAGGGCTCCCAACAGGGACCTGGTGCAGAAAGTGTATAAAAGGTAGACACGCCACAAAGTATGGCAGCGCCTACCTTATTAGGGCTATTAAGCGTACGTCAACTCACCGGCACCCACTTGCAGGCGGATGCCCGCTTCGGCCGTAATGCGGCCCGCTACTTGGGCCTGGTAGCCGTCGGCGCGGAGGCTTTCGGCTACGGCTTCGGCCTGGGCTTCGTCGGTCACAAGGAGCATGCCGTTGCCCATGTTCCAGTAGAGGTAGGCGTCGGCGGGGGTGATGCCGGCCAACTCCGTGAGCTTCTGCATGGCGGGCAGCGGCTCGAACAGGTTGGTCAACTCGGCGCCTACACCATTTTTCAGTACCCGCTTGAAGTTATCGGCAATGCCGCCGCCGGTAATGTGTGCTGCGGCGTAAAGCGGCAGGCCCTTGTCCAGCACTTTCGCCACGCCGGGCGAGTAGATGAGCGACGGCGCCAGCAGCACCTCACCCCAGGTGTGCCCGGCCGTGCCGTGCGGGGTAGCATCAGGGCCGTCGTAAGGGGCGGAGTGCCAGTTGTCGCCAAATAGGTTTTGCAACGTGCGACGGGCTAGCGAAAAGCCATTGGACCGGAAGCTAGGCGACTGAATGGCCACCACCGCCTGCCCGGCTTGCACACCCGCACCACTGAGCGGGCGCTCCAGGCTGGGGTGCAGGCTGCCGATAGCCGTAGAGCACCAGTTAAAATTCATGCGCGCCCCGGCCCAACCGCCGATACGGTTGCCCAGCTCGGCAATTTCGCCGCCCGTGATGGCCACGCCGGCAAAGTTGCAGGCGTCGTGCAGGCCGCGCATCATCTCGTCAATCACGTCATAGTCGAGCGTGTTCACGTCGATGATGTTGCTGAGGTTGGTAGGCACGAAACCGCCCACAATCAGGTCGTCGGCTGTCATGGCCACCAGGTCGTAGCCCAGCGTATCAAACTTGCCTACCCGCTCGGCTACCTCAATCTTGGTACCGATGCCATCGGAGGAAATACCCAGCCGCGCGTTACCGAAACGAATTTCGTTGGCGAAGCCGCCGTCCAGGTCCTGGGCCGCCTCACCGGGCTTGCCAGCACGGTTGGCAAAGGTTTTCTTAGACCACGCATAGGCGTTACGGGAGCATTCGTTGCCGAGGTCGATGTCGTAGCCGGCAGGTTTTTGGGAAGATGACATAGGGTAGGCTATTTATTTCTTGTCATCCTGAGCGGAGCGAAGGACCTTATGCCCGCAGAACGATTTTCATAACAACGACTCGTTCTTGCGTGATAAGGTCCTTCGCTCCGCTCAGGATGACACAGGTTTCTTGGTGAATTAATGCTCCGTGGGCTCAGGAGCTTTGGCACTGACAGAGGTAGCGGCCAGCGCCTTATCCTTCTTGCTGCGGTGGCTCTGACGTTCCTCTTGGATGTGGCGCAGGTAGCGCGTCACGTCGCCGGTGGGGTAGTTGCCGGTGAAGCAGGCAAAGCAGCTGCCGCCATGGCCTTTTTCCACAGAGAACAGCTCTTTCAAATCTTCCACCGACTGGTAAATCACGCGGTCGGCCTCAATGTAGTCGCAGATTTCCTGTTCGGTATGGTTGGCTGCAATCAGCTCCGTGCTCATGGCCATGTCGATGCCGTAGATGCAGGGCGACACAATGGGCGGCGCCGACGAAATGAAGTACACCTCCTTGGCACCCGCCTCACGCAGAATGCGCACAATGCGCCGCGAAGTAGTGCCGCGCACAATGCTGTCGTCGACCACGGCCACCTTCTTGCCTTCCACAAAGGCGCGAATTGGGTTCAGCTTTTTCTTCACCACGTCTTCCCTACCCGCCTGGCTGCTCACAATAAAGGAACGGCCCATGTGGTTGTTCTTCACCAACCCACGGCGGTAGGGCACGCCAATGGCCTCGGCCAGCCCCGACGCCGCAAAGTAGCCCGAGGAGGGTACATCAATCACCATATCGGGCTGCAAACCAGCCTCTTTCACCCGGCGTGCTAGTAGCTTACCCAGACGCACCCGCTCCCGCGCCACCAAGCGGCCGTGAATCACGGAGTCTTCGCGGGCGAAATAGATGTGCTCGAATACGCAGAAGTTCTTGGGCTGCTGGTAGGGGTTCTTGTAGTGAACCTTGAAATTCTGGTCGATGAACACCGCTTGGCCCGGCCCCACGTTCTTGATGAACTCAAAGCCCAAGTAATCAAAACACGTTGATTCTGAAGAGAATGCATACACCGGCCCGTTGGGTGTTTCGCGGCGGCCAAATACTAAAGGCCGGATGCCGCGGGGGTCGTTGAAGGCTAGCAGTCCGTACCCGGCAATGACGGTGATGGTAGCGTAGGCACCTTCCACCAGCTCTTGCGTCGTCTCCACAGCATCAAAGATGTCGACCACGGAGAGGTGGTCGAGGTCCTTGGTGCGCAGCTCCGAGGCAAAGGTGTACATAATCAGCTCCAGGTCGTTGCTGGTTTTGGGCAGCACGTGGTACTTCTCATGTAGGCGCTTGGCTACATCGCGGAAGTTGATGACGTTGCCGTTGTGCACCATCGACAGCCCAAAGGGGTAGCTAGTGGTGAACGGCTGCGCCAACTCCGAGTCGTTGGAACCCTGCGTGGTGTAGCGCGCGTGCCCAATGCCGATGTTACCTTTTAGCTTTTTCAGGAACTTCGGCCGAAACACGTCGGCAATCAATCCGTTGCCCTTGTGCAGGTGAAAGTTGCCGTCGAAGGTGGCAATGCCGGCGGCGTCCTGCCCGCGGTGCTGCAACGCGGTGAGGCCGAACACGATATCGTGCGCAACGTCATCAGGACCGTAAAAACCTACTATTCCGCACATAGTCGAAGTGTCAATGTTGAGTTGCCGACTGCTCGGCAATGGAGTGGGTAGGCAACTCCTGGCGAATGAGTTGCGCTAAGGTATTGGCGTACAATTGGTGTTCCACGGCCAGGCCACGGCGCTCTACTTCAGCCAGCGTATCGGCGCCGCGCAGGTCCACGGGGCCCTGCGCTAAAATCGGACCCGTATCGAGACCCTCATCAACCAAATGCACCGTTATTTTAGTTTCGGGCAAGCGGTTTTCGAACGCCCACTCGTAGGCGTGTAGTCCTTGGTGCTGGTGCGTATCGGCGGGATGAATGTTGACAATGCATCCCGCAAACGCCCGCACAAATACCGGCGACAGAATGCGCATGTAGCCGGCCAGCACCACGTAATCGGGTTGGTAGCTTTGCAGCAAGTTCACCACGGCCGCGTCGTACTCGGCGCGTTTCCTACCCTCCGGGGCTAGGCTGGCGGTAGGGCAGCCCAGTGCGGCAGCCGTAGTCAGGCCCGGCGCATCGGGCTTATTGCTGAACACCACGGCCACTTCGGCCACGCCTTGCAATACGCCACGCTGCACCGCCTCGACCAGGGCCACCATATTGGAGCCCCTTCCCGAAAGCAAAATCGCCAGACGTGGCAAGTTCGTTGTCATTAGTATACGCGGGTAAGGATGGGGCTGGGCCGCTGCCCGATGTCGGAGCGATAGTACGCATCCTGGAAGCTGATTTTCTTGATTTCGGCGTAGGCTTGCTGCACGGCATCGTTCAGCTCATCGCCATGCGTTACTACCACTAGCACCCGACCGCCGCCGGTCACTAGTTGTCCGGCTTCGGCACCGGCCTTCACGCCACCAAGGAACACCAGCGTTTCGGGCGCCAGCTGGTCGAGGCCGGTGATGGGGAAGCCGGTTGGGAACTTGGGCGCCGGGTAGCCGCCTGAAGCTAGCACCACCCCGGCATAATGGCCAGGGCGCTGCCACACGTCATGGCGCGCCAGGTCGCCGTCGAGGGCCGCCGTGATGAGGTCGAGCAGGCTGCTCTGCATAGCAGGCAGCAGCACCTCAGCCTCAGGGTCGCCCAGGCGGGTGTTGTATTCCAGTAGCTTCGGCCCGTTGGGCGTGAGCATGATACCGAAGTAGATGAAGCCTTTGAAGTCAAACTGCGACGCATTCAACCCGCGCATGGTAGGCTCAATGATGTCGCGGCGCACTTCGGCCATCACGTTGTCGTCGGCGAAAGGCACGGGGCAGTAGGCGCCCATACCACCGGTGTTGGGACCCTGGTCTCCAGCACGCAACTGCTTGTGGTCCTGGGAAGTAGCCAATAGCCGAATACGGTTACCATCGGTGGCGCCCATCACACTGATTTCTGGACCCACCAGTTTTTCTTCGAGCAAGAAGCTAAACCAATCGGTGTGCAGATCGACCAGCTCATCAAGGGCCGCCTTCACTTCGTCCTGCGACGAGCATACGTACACACCCTTGCCAGCGGCCAGGCCGTCGTACTTCACTACTACCCTACCCTCCAACTCGGCCGCTTTGGCCAGGGCCTCGGTTACTTGGTCGGAGCGGAACGTCCAGGCCTGGCCAGTAGCCACGCCGTGGCGCTGCATAAAGTTCTTCGACCATACCTTCGACGACTCCAGCGCCGCTGCCTGTCGGGTAGGGCCGAACACGCGGATATCGGTCTGGGCAAAGAAATCCGTTACGCCCGCCGCCAAAGTCGCTTCGGAGCCGGGCACGATCAGCTGCACGTCGTGCTCCTGGCAAAACTGCTGTACGGCCGGAAAATCCAGCGCGTCGATAGACGGCACCGAGCCGGGAATGCCGGGGTTGCCGGGCAGCACGTGCACGGTGGCGCCGTCCTGGGCGAGTTTCCAAGCGAGGGCGTGCTCACGGGCACCAGAACCGAGGATGACTACATTCATGAAATAACTGGGTTTCGCGCGGTGTTGAGTTTTCGCACGGAGTTGAAAAAGGGAGTTTCACCAAGTGGATTCTTTTCTAAACTATCCCTTTAACTCCGTGCGAAATTTTTCTATTAGCAATTGAATTACAGCGCTTTCATCACGCCGGCGCGCACCAGGTTGCTTACCAAGCGTGCCGATACATCGTCCTCGCTGGCGGTGGGTAGGGGCTGGCCGGTGATGCGCTCGTAGATATCGAGGTAGCGGCGGGTGGCTTCCTGCGATACTTCGGGCGTGAGGGCACGGGGGTACTGACCGTCTACCTTATTGGCAATCAGCCACTGGCGCACGTACTCCTTATCCATCTGCTCGGCCGACTCCGGGTTCTTGGCGTAATCTTCGGCCGACCAAAAGCGCGACGAGTCCGGTGTGTGGATTTCGTCAATCAGGATCAGCTCGCCGTTCACCAGGCCAAATTCATACTTGGTATCTACCAGGATGATACCCTTTTCCTTCAACAAATCGGAGCCTACCTTGAACAACGCCAGGGCTTTCTCCTTCATCTGGTTGTACAGCTCCTGGCTCACCCAGCCTTCGCTCACGAGGTTCTCAGGCGTAATCTCACGGTCCGATTCTTCTTTCGTCGTTGGCGTCACGATGGGCTCGGGGAACTGCTGATGCTTGCTCAGGCCATCGGGAACCGTTACTCCCGAGAAGGTGCGCTGGCCCTGCTGGTAGCCGCGCCACATCGAGCCGGTGAGGTAGGCCCGCACCACCATCTCCACCCGAATCGGCTCGGCTTCCTTCACCAGCATGGCGTTGGGGTCTACCAGCTCCATCACGTGGTTGGGAATGATGTCGCGGGTGTTGTCGAACCAAAAATTGGCCAGACCGTTTAGCACGGCGCCTTTGTGGGCCACGGGCGTTTCCAACACCGAGTCGAACGCCGAAAGGCGGTCGGTCACGACGATGAGCCGGTCGCCCGACGGAGCGCGAAACGAATCGCGTACTTTGCCACGGTGCAGGAGTTCGAGTTGGGGAGTTTCGAAGTGGTTGAGGGTGTTCATACCGGGTAGGAAGCCGACGCGAATCGCTGGCGGGTTGCAGTGATGATTAGGACGCGGAAGTGGCTTCCGCGTGGGGTAGGCCCACGTGCTGTTGCACGTGCTCTACAATGTTGCGGAAGATGCGTAACCCATCGCCCTCTTCTGAAAGGGTAGGGTCCTGCCGCTTGCGGCGCGTCCATTCCGGGTGGTTGTAGAGCGACAGGAAGGCCTCGGGGTGCGGCATCAAGCCAAATACCTGGCCGGTGGTGTCGGTCAGGCCAGCGCAGTTGAGGTCGGCCCCGTTGGGGTTGTAGGGGTAGGCCGACACCTCGCAGCCTGTGCTGTCGCAGTAGGTCAGCACGTTAAGGCCGCGCTGCACAAGTTGCTCCCGCGTGGTAGCATCAGGAATGATGAGACGGCCTTCGCCGTGGCGCACGGGTACTTCCAACGTATCGATGCCTTTGAGGAAAGGCGTGTTGGCCGCTGGATTCACCTTGAGACGCACCCAACGGTCCTCGTAGCGGCCGGAGGCGTTGTGCGTCAAGGTCACTTCGGGCGTCACGTTTCCGGCGAGGTCGGGCAGCAAGCCCAACTTTACAAGCACCTGAAACCCGTTGCAGATGCCCAGCACAAACTTGCCATCGGCAATAAACTGCCGGATATCATCTAGCAGCGTGCGACCCTCGGCGTTTTTACGGTAGCGCAGCTTGTTGGCCAGCACCACGCCCGAGCCCAAATCGTCGCCGAAGCTGAAGCCGCCAGGGAAGTTCAGAATATCGAAATCGTGAATACTGATCTCACCGTGTAGCACCTGGTTGAGGTGCACAATGGTAGGCTCGGCGCCCGCCAGGCGGTAGGCCGCCGCGAATTCTTCTTCGCAGTTGATACCAAAACCCGTTAGGATGAGAGCCTTTACGTTTGAGCTGTTAGCCATTAGCTGTTGGCTGTTAGCTTGTTCCTGTGTGCTTTTCAAAGGTTCTGTGGTTTCGTGGCCGGCGTCTACACTTTTGTAACCGGGCACCAGAAAGTTGCCGTCCGCTGTTTGGGGTGGCGGGGTATCGTCGCGCTGCTGGTGGGGCGGCGCGTTCAGGTCGGGCATGAGTGGTTTGTCTTCCATATGCTTATCCCAGTCCACTGGTTGAGCCTTCGTTGGCATTGCGCACGGCATCCAGGTCCAGCCCGATTATCTTGTTCACCGGCCCGTTCGACCACGTTTCGCGCAAGTCGTTCACATCGGCGTCAATCACTACTTGGCCCGCGTGGCGCACCGTGAAGCGGCTATTGCTAGTTACGGTACCGAGACGGGTAGTGCGGCCTTTCAGCAATGCTTCAAAAGCTACCACATCCTCGGGTGCTACTGTAGCCACAAAGCGTGAGTGCGACTCCGAGAATAGTTGAGCCATCAGGCTCAACTCGCCGGTCAGCTCTACCTCAACCCCAAAACCGTAGCCGAAGGTGGCCTCGGCCAGTGCTACGGCTAGCCCGCCGTCGCTCAGGTCGTGGCAGGATTGGATGAGGTTCTGGTCGTTGGCCTCCCCTATCGTTACATAGAGTTCCTTGGCCTTGTTGAAGCGCACTTGGGGCACGTTGGCGCCCAGCTCACCATGCAGCGCGTAGAACTCCGAGCCACCCAGTTCGTCGTAGGTTTCGCCCAGTAAGTACACCACGTCGTCTTCCTGCTTGAAGTCTGAGGTGACGGCCCGGCGCACGTCTTCCATTTTGGCGGTCATGGAATACAGCACCGTAGGCGGCACCGAAATCTTCACGCCGTCGGCCTTGAAGTCGTTCTTCATCGAGTCCTTGCCGCTCGTGAGCGGGATGCAGTAGGCGGCCGTGGCGTCGCGCAGGGCCTCGCACATCTGCACCAGCTTGGCCAGCTTGTGCTTGCCGTCAGGGTTGCCTACCTCATCGTACACCGAATCGGGCACGCAGAAGTTGTCGTTTACGGACCAGAACGTACCGTCGCCAGGCGTGAGGTTGGGCAGCTTGCCGCCCACGGCAATAATTTGCCGCACCGCCTCGTCAAACGAGCCCGCCGACATCTGGTAGGCGTCCAAATCGCCGTAGCGAGGTAGGATGCCGTTGCTCACAGCCACACCTTCCCAGCTTTCAAAATTGAAGCGCACTACGGCGGCATCCTGCGGGGCCTGGCCGGTAGCACCCATCAGGGGCTTCACAATGGTGCGGCCTTTTACCTCGTGGTCGTACTGCCGAATCACGGATTCGCGCGAGCAGATGTTGAGCGAGCCCAGCAGGCGGCGGAGCGTGTCGGTGTAATCCGTTTCAATGGGTAGGGCGGGCTCCTGTGCGTTGGGCTGCGCCAACTCGGCTTCCAGCACTTTGCGCGGCACGCCTTCGTGCAGGAAGTGCATATCCAGCTTCGCCACGGCCTCACCGGCAAAGCGCACATCGAGGTAGCCGTCGGCGGTGAAGTAGCCGATGTCGGTCAGCTCCACTTCCATTTCCCTACCCAGCGCCAACAGCTCATCGAGCTTAGCCGGCTCCACGGCCAGCGAGAAACGCTCTTGCGATTCGGAAACAAAGATTTCCCAGGGCCGCAAGCCCGAATATTTCAGCGGCACCTTCTCCAGCTCTACCACCGCGCCGCCCGAAATAGTGGCCAGTTCGCCGATGCTGGACGAAAGGCCGCCCGCACCGTTGTCGGTGCTGCACTTGATGAGGCCGCGCCGCGTGGCAATGATGAGGAAGTCCATCGCCAACTTTTGGGTGATGGGCGAGCCGATTTGCACGGCCGTGGCGGGCGAGGTTTCGTCCAGCTCGATGCTGGAAAAGGTAGCACCGTGGATGCCGTCCTTGCCTACCCTACCCCCAGCCATGATGATGCGGTCTTGCGGGTCAATCTTCTTTTCCCAAGAATCCTCACCAGCCAGTTGCATGGGCATCACGGCACCGGTGCCGCAGTACACCAGCGGCTTACCGGCGTAACGGTCATCAAACACAATGCTGCCATTCACCGTAGGCACACCCGACTTGTTACCGCCGTCTTCGATGCCCTTACGCACGCCTTCAAAAATACGGCGTGGGTGCAGTTGGTTGGAAAGCAACGTGCCGTTGAACTCAGGATTTCCGAAGCACAACACGTTGGTATTGAACAGCAAACGCGCACCACCAATGCCGGTCGCCAGCGGGTCGCGGTTGTTGCCCAGGATGCCGGTAATAGCTCCGCCGTAGGGGTCGATGGCCGAGGGCGAGTTGTGCGTTTCCACCTTCCATACAAACAACGACTCGGGGTTGATGCGCACGGCACCGGCGTTGTCCGAGAACACCTTAATCAGCCAGTCGTTGCCGTTGGCGCGCAGCTGGCGGTCTACCTCGGCGGTGGCGTTGCGGATGTAGGTCTTGAACAGCGAGTCAATTTGCTTGGTCTCGCCCGTCGTTGCATCCCTATAGTTGATAACGGCCGAAAACTCCTTGTGCTTGCAGTGCTCCGACCACGTTTGGGCAATGATTTCCAGCTCGCAGTCGGTGGGGTCGGCGGGGAGGCCGGCGTCTTCGCGCTCGGCCGCAATCGTGGCGTAGTGGTCGCGCACGGCGCGCATTTCCTCCAGGTTCAGGGCGTAGAGGTTGTCTTTCGACAGCTTCACTAGCTCCTCGTCGGTGAGGCCCACCAGCGGCACTAGCTCCGTAATGGCTTCGGCCCCGCCACCGGGGCGCGGCGTGTAGTCGCGCAGCTCGGAGAGGGGGCCGGTTTCGAAGCGGTTGATCATCTTGTTGCCCAGCAGTTCTTCGGCCAGGCGGCGCAGATCCTGCGCGGGCAGCTCGTGCTCCAGGAAGTAGAGCCGTTTACTGAAGATATGCTGGGTGTGCGTGTCGAGCGGCTGGTTGAGGAAGTCACCCAGCGCATTTTGCGCCGAGATGCCTTCGTCATCGGTTACGCCGGGCAGCTTGGCTACCAGAATATAACTCTTATAGATGGAGTCAGTGGGGCGAAACTCGTCCAGGGCCACATCGTGCAGCACCGGGTCTTGCAAGCAGCGCGTGGCAAAGCTGTGCAGCTGCTCGTCGGTGAGGGGGTAGCGCACAGTGTAGAGAGCAGTGCTTTGCACGCGCCCAGTGCGCAGGCCCAGATGGCGCTGGGCTGCTTCGGCTACGCGCTGACCTTCTCCGTCGTGACGGGTAGGCTTGAGCCGCAGCTGAATGGTTCGTTGGATAGATTCCAAAAGGAAGGAAATAAGGTTTGCTATTTTCCGCTGCCGCCGGCTCTCCTCCCCTTTATAGAGTAGGATGCACCCAACTGCCACCGGAAATGCCTTGCCCTACGTCCAGCGTAGGGTAGGTTTAAGAAAACGCTTTGTCCGGCCGGCTGCCGGGCTTCACTACCGGAATACCTGCCCGACACAGCGGGCAATCATCGGGTGCGTAGGTGGCTGCCGTGACCGGCAGCAATGCAAAGTTCGGAAAAGAAAGCTCAGCTTTCCCACTAGTGCGGTCAATTAAACTGGCCACGGCCAAAATTTCTGCTCCCATTTCGGTCAGCAGGCGGGCTACTTCGTTGGTGCTCTTGCCCGTAGTCACTACGTCTTCGGCAATAATAATCCGCTCGC
This sequence comes from Hymenobacter profundi, assembly GCF_019334315.1. Taxonomy (GTDB): domain Bacteria; phylum Bacteroidota; class Bacteroidia; order Cytophagales; family Hymenobacteraceae; genus Hymenobacter; species Hymenobacter profundi. The sequence goes on along the minus strand of NZ_JAHWGL010000013.1, from coordinate 13,611 downwards.
CGGGCTCTATGGTGAAGCCGCGGCGCAGGGTCATTTGCCCATCGGCATCGCGCTCTGTGAAAATACCGGGCACGCCTAACTGCCGAGCCAGCTCGTAGCCAATCACGACGCCGCCCATAGCGGGGCCTACCACAGTATCGGGCTGCAAGCCGGCTTCCCGGATTTGGCGAGCTAGCTCGGCCGCGGCGGGTGCTGCCAGATCGGGCCGGCGCAGGAAGCGCGCGCACTGCACGTACGTATCAGAATGCAAGCCAGAAGACAGGCGGAAGTGCCCACGCAACAGTGCGTTTTCCTGCACCAGTTGCTGTTCCAGGGTTTCGGCGGGTAGAGAGGTGTGAGTGGTCAAGGGAGTATACTATTATACATAAGACGCCACAGGGTTAAAACTCTGGGCTATGAAACGGCATTAATAGTGCTGCTATGCAGGCAGTTCAGGCGATGCATAGCCCAAGGGTTCAACCCTGGGCTACCGTATCAATTTTTGCTACCTGCCGATGCTCATTGATCTGCATCATCAGCTCTTGGGCAGCAGCGCCAGCATCGGCCGCTTGCCAGATGGCCCGCGAGGAGTTGATGAGCACGCCCAAACCGTCGGGGCGTAGGCCGGCACGGAGGGTAGCGGCCAGGTCGCCGCCCTGGGCACCCACGCCAGGCACCAGAAACCATTGGGTAGGGCACAGCTCGCGCACACGTGCCATGGCTTCGGATTGGGTAGCGCCTACCACCAGCCCTACTCCACCATTCTCCTCATCCAACTTGCCGCTGATGCGGGCGGCTTGGTCGCTGAGGACGCCACCGCTCGTGAGGGCCATGTCTTGCAGGGAGTGAGTAGGCTTATTGCTGGTTTTGGCCAGCACAAAGACCATTTTGCCCTCGCGCAGAAACGGTACGATGGCGTCGTCGCCCATGTAGGGGTTCACCGTTACGGCATCGGCGCCTACCACGTCGTAGGCGAAGCGGGCGTAGTGGTCGGCGGTGTTGGAGATGTCCCCAAACTTACCGTCCAGAATTACTGGAATATCCTGCGGAATCCGTTGGATAGTGTCGCGCAATAAGGCCACACCGTTTTCTCGGCTCAGAAAGAACGCCAGATTAGGCTTGAAGGCGGCAGCATACGCGGCGGTCTGCTCGATAACTTCGGCCAGGCGGCCGGCTACCTGCGCATCCTCCCCGATAGGATCAAGACCCACGCACAGCAGCGAATCGACGCGCTGGATGCGGGAAAGCAGCTTGTTCATGGTCTTTTGAGTTGTTAGCAGCTACGTGATGTCGGATGCAAAGCTAACAGCTAATCGTTTGCTAGAAGCAAAAACGCCCAGCTTGCACCGGGCGCATTTTGTAGCAGCGCCTTGCATACGGTTGTTGCGCTGGATCTAATACGGATTCTATTTGCCTCGTGTGGGCACGAAAAAACCGCTTTGACTACTTACACAGAGGAAAGCAGGAACTACCGAAAAATCAAAAGAAGTATCGAAGCAAAAACCTGCGCACCCGGCACTCTTCTTGATATATTCATAACATAGCCTATTACGTGCGTGGCCCAACAGTGGCGTATGTTTGTGCTTCTGTTACTATTTACCTGTTTCACTTCCTTTCTATGAAAAACACGTTTCTTGGTTTCCTGCTAGGCAGTTTGCTGTTGCTATCCTTACCATCGCTGGCGCAGTCTGCTAGCCCGGTTGCCTACGGTGAGCAGGTACAGGTGTCGGGGGCTGGTCGCCGAGCACTGTATCAGCACGCGCTGGCCTGGAGCGAGAAAGGGTTTGCATATACCCCTAAGATGGATGTGAAGGCTGATGCCGCCGCGGGCACTCTCCGGTTGCGGGGTACGGGTAAGGTGAAAACGCTCGACAACAACAAGCCCATTGAAACAATGGTCCGCTTTGAGTTCGTGTTTCGCGCTACTGATAATGGCTACGACTACAACGTGGGTGCTTTCGAGGTAGTCCCAAACGAAAAACAGCCCGCTACCACTATACCTCTGGACGACTACGTGGCCCAATTAGCTGCCGACCGCACCAACAGCCGCACCAACAACGACCGGCGCGTGCGGGCGCAGGCTTCTTCGCTGGCTAGCGAAGTCGCGCTGTCTTTCCGTTCCTACATGAATAGCCACGAAGGCGAAAGCGACGATACAGTAGGGTTGAACTAGCCTGAGGCTGCTCTTTAGGCCACCGATAACTCCCTTCATAACAACGCCACTCCTTTTGCAAGAAGTGGCGTTGTGCTTGTATATATAAGACCTGTTCCTGAATAATAAGAATCGAAAAAATGTCTGTCATGCTTCGACAAGCGGACGCCAGATGAAGCATGACGTTCTTTTTTACACGGATCTTAACGTAAGGACAAGTCTATATGGTATCAGATTAACGTCCTGCAATAATCAGACGCTGGCTGGTGAGGCGCTTGCCGGCGGCGTTCAGTAGCACCACGTGGTAGAGGCCCTGGCCCAGGTTCTGAGTTGGGAGCAGGGTAGCACGGTCTGTTACGGCCATAGCATTCACCTGTCGGCCTTGCGCGTCATACACTACCAGTTGCTGCCCCACGGTACCTTCTTTTACAGATCCTACCAGCACACGCATCATCTCGGCTGCTCCGGCGGGGTTGGGGGCCAGCTGAAGCGATACAGCCAGTGTTTGCTCTTCAAATGTGGCCGCTACTACCGGCGAAAACGACTCGTTACCATTGGTGTCTACCTGTCGCAAGCGGTAGTATACCGTGCCGGTGCTCTGCTCGGCAGCCGTTGCATCTAGGTAGCGGTACTGTTGGGCGGTGGTTGTGGTGCCTGCGCCAGCTACCTGACCAATAGCTTGAAAAACGGCATCGGCGCCTTGCTGCACGGCTCGTTCCACGACAAACAGGCTATTATTTTGCTCCGAAGCCGTTTTCCAGCGCAGTTCGCCTCCCTGATTTGTGGCGCGCACCGTGAAGGCTGTCATCTCGACGGGTAGCGGGTTGGTAGGATTCACGAGGTTTTCAGGGAAGAAGCCCCGCAGCTCCTCGGCAAAAGCGTAATAGATGCGCGTATCCTGCACAGTGCCTACCGTGTTGGTAGTAGTTAGCTCTACCCAATCAAAATCCTGCGTGGCTACGAAAGACAGGGCTTGCCGACCCGTGCTGCCGCCTAGGATTGTTGCCTGCGCAAGGTTGGCTCCCGACACGCTCTCCACTGCTATCAGCGAAGGCACCGCGCTGGTATTATTACCTTTACCAGCAGTGGTTTGGCCTTCGCGATAGGTCGTGATGGTGAAATTGGATAAGACACCCGCGCTCAACAGGCCCCCTACTAGTCCTCCGTTGTCGGTGTAGTCGAAGACAAATCCGGTGCGGTTGCCTGCTTTACCTGCTTTCCCGCTTGCCACTTTGTTGGCACCGTTAAGCTTCACGGCCAATGCCAGGCCCTGATTCACATTTAAATTCACCAATGAGCCCTTGATCTGAGCATAAGTGGTAGTTAGGTTGCGCTTGGCAGCAAAGCTTGGGTCCTGAAACCCTGCGCAGCTACTGCCGATAACAGAAGCACAGGCACTAACTGTCAGCAAACCACTGGCATTCGGTGTGAGGGTAGCCACTTGGAATTTATCGGTAGGATCTTCAAAGTCAGAAAAGACTGGGTCTGGGTCACTGAAGGCTGCTTCTTCAATGCCAAAGCCATAGTACACGTTCAGGTTGTCCAGCACGTTTACTGCCCCATTCAGGCTGATCTGTACCTGGTTGAATGGCTTCGTCGTCTGGAAGCTCAGGAAATAGCGGTTGTCGGGCAGCACATTCACCCGCAGCAAGTTAGCTCCGGAAGCGCTTTCCTGTAGTGCATCATTTAGGTAGGTGCTCAGGCGCACGTTCTGCAACAGGTTTAGGTCAAGCAGGCCACCGTTGCCGATCACAAATCCGGCACGATACCCGGTAGGGCCTCCTGTGCTGCGCAGCTTCACGCGCAGGGTAGCCGGGCAGTTCAGCACGCTTATATTCAGCAGGTTCCGGAACGTGGCAAAGTCAGCCAGATCGTCATTGGCGGCGTTCTGCGAGTTGTCGATGTTCGAATTCACATTCACACATACCAGCCCGTTGGCTCCACGGGATTGGGTGCTGTACTCCTGGCCCTCCACCGGGCTAACATTGTTCGACAGCGCGCCTTTGTATTGTATCGTTGAATTTTGGTCGTCGAAGCCAAAGGCGTAGTAGAAGCGTATGCCGTAGCTCAGATTCAGCACCCCTGCTGTTACCAGCTCTATTTTGTTGAAGTCGCCGCTGGCAATAAAGCCGGCGCGGGTAGGGCGGTTGTTAAACAAGGGTAAGTTGTTGCGCAGCGAGCTGGTCAGGCTCGACTCAACCCCTACCAGCTCTGCAACCGGAATACGCTGCACGGGCGTTTCGTTCAGGTACGTTTGCACGTACACAGCGTTCAGCAGCGACACATTCAGCAGTGAGTTGTCACCACTTATCACGATGCCCGCCCGATTGCCTTTTTTAACGGTCGCAGCCATATCCACGCGCACCGAGGTAGGCGTCGACTGCCCTGTAATTTGTGCTTCCGCTAGCGACAACACACTAATATTTAAAGCGGCGGCTATTGTTGTTTGAGTTAAGTTGTTGGTAAGTAGAGTGTAGCTATCGAAGGACGTTGTGCCTTCATCAGCTGCAGCTTCGCCATTCACAACGTTTCCAAAAGATAGGGTAGTTGTTCGAGTGTTAAGACTAGCCCCTAGCACCTTAACCTGCGCCGTAACAGTAGCGCTGCCTTTCATTACCTTTGCCGTGCCCGCTTTAGTGTAGATAACTCGCGTAATGGGACTTTGGGCAAGTGCTGTGGCACAACTCAACCATGCTAGTAGAAATACTACTGCTTGGCAACGCAAAAAGGTCGGTAAGTAGAAGAAGCGTTTCATAAGTAAGATTAGAAAAGTCCATAAACACGTTCATAAATCACAGTACAATTTCACTGCCTTTAAACTATATTTTTGTGTAAATATTTGATTTAAAGCATTATACGATTTTATGGTTTTTATCTAAATATCCCATAAAGAGAATAAAAATCCTATTATGAGAAAATTTGATTGAGTAGCTTTCCCTACTTATACTCGCACTGTCCACCCCATTTCTCTTTCTGAGCTACTGAAAACCCAGCTGAATGGGCTATACTCCACACAGAAGCCGTACATTACGTATAGTTTCTATGTGACGCATGGTTTACCACAGCTACTCCGCTACATTCCCCAATGATTGCATCCTCTACTCTTCGCATATTCGTTGTTGAAGACAACGCTTGGTATGGCGAACTGCTTGAATATAAGCTCTCTCAGAATCCAGAATATATTGTACGACGCTTTACCACAGCGCAGTCCTGCCTGGATAATCTTAACGAGAAGCCTGACCTTATTACGCTAGACTATACTCTACCCGATGGCACCGGCGACGTAGTACTACGCCAGATAAAAGAGCGCCTGCCAGAAGTAGCCGTTATTATCATTTCGGGACAGGAGGATGTGCGAACAGCCGTTGGCCTGCTGCGCCAGGGTGCTTATGATTATCTTGTAAAAGATGAAGAAACAGCCGACCGGCTTTGGAACACCATTGGCAACGTAAATCAGCAACTGGCCCTACGCCGGGAAAACGAACGGCTGCGGGAACAAATTGGACAGAAGTACGACCCACAACGTGCTATTTTGGGAAAGAGCCCCCAAATGCAGCAATTATTTTCCTTGGTTGAGAAGGCAGCTCGCACCAACATCACGGTTTCTCTGAGTGGGGAAACCGGCACGGGGAAAGAGCTGGTTGCGAAGGCCATTCACTTCCGGTCTGAGCGCCGCAACAATGCCTTTGTGGCCGTAAACGTGGCTGCTATTCCGCGTGAGCTTATTGAGAGTGAGCTGTTTGGCCATGAAAAAGGGTCTTTCACCGGGGCCGTTAGCCGGCGCATTGGACGATTCGAGGAAGCCCATCGGGGCACGCTTTTTCTGGATGAAATTGCTGAGCTAGACCTGAACCTACAAGCCAAGCTTCTGCGCGTGCTACAGGAGCGGGAGGTGATGCGGGTAGGCGGCAGCGCTCCAATCCCTTTTGATGCCCGCCTGATGGTGGCCACGCACCGCGACCTAACAGAAGAGGTGAAGCAGGGCCGTTTTCGGGAAGACCTGTACTACCGCTTGCTGGGCCTACCCATTCTGCTCCCCCCGCTGCGCGACCGGGGCCAGGATGTGCTGCTATTGGCTCAGTCGTTCTTACAAACCTTCTGCTCCCAAAACAACATGGCCGATTGTCGCCTGTCGCCGGATGCCCAGCAGAAACTGCTGCGCTACCCCTTCCCCGGCAACGTGCGCGAACTGAAAGCAGTGGTAGAGCTAGCCGCCGTATTGGCCGACGGCGACACCATTCAGCCGCAAGATTTGTCGTTGCGGCACGCCAGCACCACCCAGGAAACCAACACGCCAGATGGTGATGAGTCGCTACGAACGCAGACGGCAGCCATTGTGCAGCGCTACCTCGACAACCACAACGGAAACATATTGCAGGTGGCGGCGAAACTACAAATTGGCAAGTCCACTATCTATCGTATGATACAGAACAACGAAATCCGGGTCAGCTAACGACTGGTTTTCTTGTTTTACTTATTTCTATACAACTTGTTTTATGAGTTCTATCGCGTATCGCCACCTGCAACGACGTTTGCGGCAGATGACGCGGGCTCAGATGGCTACCACCGCCGAGCTGCGGGACCTGCGTGCGCAACTGGCCCAGCAAGGGCTTGCGGCCGCCAGCCAGATGAGCACCCTCCTGCAAACGATGAGTACGGCTATACTGGCCGAAAACCAGGGTAGGCAGGTGGCGCTGGTGAATCAGCGTTTCTGCGATATGGTAGGGCTTACGCAGCCACCCGAAACTTATTTGGGCTATACCCACGCCCAAATGCGTCGGGTATTGGCCCTTTGCTTCCGGGAGCCCGCCTTGGTATCAGAAACCATTGAGCAGGCCATTGCCGAGCAGAACCGCATAAGCGGGCAGCTGCTACGGCTACGCAACGGCCGAATCTTGCAGCAGGAATACCTGCCGGTGTTGCAGGATGGCAAAACGATGCTGCACCTGTGGAGCCTGGAGGACGTGACGGAGCGCGAGCAGGCGCAGGAAAAAATCCGGCAATACTCGCTGCTTTCAGAGCATAGCCCCAATCCCTTCATCCGGTTCGACCGCGTGGGTAGGGCGCAGTATGCCAACCCAGCCGCTGAGCCGCTGTTGCAAGTGTTGGAGAAGCCAATGGAAGCGGAAACCCGCGACTTTGTCCGCAGCGAAATAGAGCAGGCCCTGCAACAGCATCAGATTCGAACCACGGAGCGGCGCCTGGGTGGCCATTTCTACCACTGGCAGATAGTGCCTTTTCCGGAGGAGCAGTCGGCTATTATTTATCTAACGGACATCACCGACCGGCGACGAGCCGAGGCAGAATTACTGCACAGCCAGCTGTTTGTATCGCGCATCAATGATACAGTGCCTAGCATGGTGTTTCTCTTCGACCTCACGCAGAACAACCTCACGTACTCTAACCGGCAAACAGAGCTGCTGCTGGGCTACACAGAGACAGAGCTGAAGGCGATGGGGCCAGCCATCGTTCATCACCTGATGGCTCCCGAAACCATAGAAGAAATCATTAGCCGCTGGCCCAAAGGGGGGCAGCTTCCAACGCAGCAGCCACTGGTATTTGAGTACCCCATACGTCGCCGCGACGGCGAGTGGCGCTGGCTGCGACTACAGTTGGCTGCGTTTACCCGGCAGCCTAATGGTGAGCCCATTCAGCTTATTGGCAGCGCGCAGGACGTTACCGTTACCCGGCAAATTCAGGAGGAGTTGCGCCAGAGTCGCCTGCTCATGGACCGTATCACCAGCCTGGCACCCAACCTGATTTATACGTTTGACGTACAGCAAACCTCATTCGTCTACGTCAACCATTATTCCGTTACGGCGCTAGGCTATACACCGGATGAGCTATTGACCTTCGGCACTGCTTCTCCGCAACACCTGATTGTGCCCAGCGAGCTTGCCAAGCTCCAGCAACACAACATACAAGTACAACAGGCGGAAGATGGCGAGGTATATTCCCTTGAACTGGCTTTTTTGCATCGGGATGGTTCTACCCGGTGGTTTCGGTGTAGCCACACGCCGTTTGAGCGCGACGAGGAAGGCCGCTTACGCCTGATGCTAGGCACGGCTGAGGACATTACCCAGTGGAAAATTGCAGACGAGCAGCGGCGCCTTGCTAACTATCGGCTGGCCGAGCAGAACCGCTTGTTCCGGCAGGTGATTGACACCATCACGCCCCTCATCTACCTGAAAAACGAGGCCGGCAACTACACCCTGGCCAACCAGGCAACGGCGCAACTCTACGGCTCTAGCACCACGGAGATTGTGCGCACGCCCTACCAGCTACTCCGCGCCGATCCGGCCGACTTGCAACGGGACCATGAGTACGACCAAACCGTACTGCGCACGGAGCAAACCGTTGACTACGAGGACACCTTCACGAATCCTGATGGCTCTATCCGGTGGCTGCACGTTGTGAAGCAGCCTTTTATGCTTGCTGATGGCATGTTGCAGGTATTGGGTGTGAGCACCGATATCACCGATATAAAGCGTGCGCAGCAGGAGTTGCGCGAAGCCAAAGAAGCCGCCGAGGCGACGGCGCGCACCAAGCAAGAGTTTCTGGCCAATATGAGCCACGAAATTCGTACGCCCATGAACGGGATTCTGGGTATTGCCAACCTGCTGGCCAAAACCCCGCTCGACGAGCAGCAGAACCAGTACCTGGGCCATATCCGGCACTCGGCTGAAGCGTTGCTGGTAGTTATCAACGACATTTTGGCCATGGCCCAACTCGACGCAGGCAAACTACAGTTGGAGTCGGTTTCGTTTGACCTGCGCGATGTGCTGTACGCCAGCCAGCAAATGGTGCAGCCCCGCGCCGCCGAAAAAGGCGTGTCGCTGGAGTTGGAGTTGCCCCCCGAAACCACGCCTACCTTCGTTACGGGCGACCCTTACCGCCTGCGGCAAGTACTGCTCAATCTGCTTAGCAACGCCGTGAAATTCACGGAGCACGGGCGGGTACTGCTGGCCTGCCGCCGTCTGAGTGCCGCTCATGAGAAGCCCCGCTTTCAGTTTTCGGTGCTCGATACGGGTATCGGCATTCCGGCCGAGCAGCTAGAACATATGTTTGAGCCCTTTACGCAGGCTTCTTCGTCGACGGCCCGCGAGTACGGCGGCTCGGGCCTGGGGCTGAGTATTTCGCGCGGGCTGGTGGAGCTGCTGGGCGGCCAGCTTTCAGCTGAAAGCACAGTAGGCGAAGGTAGTTCCTTCCTGTTCACCCTACCTTTCCAGCCAGCTGAAGAGGCCACTCCTACTACCGCTGCGGAACCCGCGCCCCGCTACCATACCCTAGGCAAGCGCCGTGTGCTACTGGCCGAAGACAACGCTGTCAACCAGTTTTTGGTGGAAACGCTGCTGAGCACTTGGGGTATGCACGTCGATACGGCCTCTTCTGGTTCGGAGGCACTCACGCTATTCTGGCAAAACACCTACGACGTGGTGCTCATGGATATTCAGATGCCGGGCATGGACGGCGTGGAGGCTACCCGGCAGTTGCGGCGCCACCCCGATGCGCAGCGGGCAGCTACCCCCGTTGTGGCCCTCACGGCCCACGCCCTGCGCGACGAAGCCGAACGTTACCGCTCGGCCGGCCTCGATGCCTACCTTTCGAAGCCCTTCCGCGAGGAGGATCTGTTCCGTACGGTTTCGGCGGTGCTGCAAAAACAGCCCGTGCCGGTGATAGAAGCAGCAGAACCCCTACCCGACAGCGCCCCACTCTACGACCTGAGCGGTATTCGCCGGCTGGCCCACGGCAACGAGGGCTTCGTGAAGCGACTGGTGCATCTGTTTATCCGTACTACTCCGCCGTGCGTGCGCGAAATGGAGGAACACTTGGAGGCAAACGATTGGAAATTGTTGGGCTCTACGGCGCATCACCTCAAAAGCTCGCTCGATGGCATGCACATCCGGCCGCTTCATACCGTCATTCGCCAGCTGGAAGCCTGCCAGCAAGCGCCTCCCGACGTGCCTACTGCCACGCAGCAGGTGCAGCAGGTGCGGCAGATAACGGAACTGGTTATTGCCCAGCTAGAGCAAGAGTTCGGCGCTGAGTAGCGGGCGAAAGAGCTTTATTTTTAAAAGCACATAATTATACCACAACTCAAAAACGTTTTTTAGGGTTGAAGTACTAGAAAGCTGTTTATCTTACAGCACTACCCAATTGCTGGTAGCAGTTGGTTTTCTTTTCCTTTAATTCTCTTTTTATGTCTTGGTTAATTCTCTTGGGTCTGATTGTCGCAACTGCTGTACTTGCCCTTAGCACCGTAAATAATCTGAAAGAAATGATGCAGCCGGAAACTGTACCGGCCCGTCAGTAATTTTCGGACTCCGAAAAAACAACGGGGGCTTCCTATCTAGGAAGCCCCCGTTGTTTTTTGTCGGATTTATAATCTACTGCCGTCTGCCGCTGCGAAAAAGAATTACGCATTCGCAGCGCAACTACTGATAATTGCTTAGCGAATTACTAGTTTGCGCATTTCGCTTACGTTGTCGCCCTCCAACTTAATATAGTAGAGGCCGCTGGATATCTTGCTCAAATCCAAGGTTTTGGTGGCACGGTCGCTTAGCTCTGTGAGCAGTTCACGGTATACCACCGACCCGATAACGTTCAGTACCCGCAACTCTACCCGTCGGTTTTCAAAACCATTTATGGTAAGGTGCACAATGCCTGTGCTGGGATTGGGATAAACCAACACCGATTTTTCATCGGCAAGGGTTGCCCTGGGAAAACCCACACGTGTGTTTGCTGACTGAGCAGCTGCGCGAGTAGGTAGGGCACTACCAATAAGGCTAGCGCTGCCCATTAGTAGTATAAAGAGCAAATAATGTAATCGTTTCATCATAGACGGGAAATAGAATGGACGTATTATCAGCCAGTCTGTGGTTCTTAACGGCTGGTATTTTATTAGGTTTACAAAGATATATAGACAATTTTGGCAATTGTAGCAAAATATAATTTATCTACGAAATTAACTTTAACTACTACTTCCCTTCCAACACGTTAGCTCACAAAAAAATTTGGACGTTCTCATTATCGGCGGTGGCTTAGCAGGTCTGGCGGCGTCTCTCGACCTACGGCAGCGCGGCTATAGCGTGATGCTGGTGGAGCGCAAACGCTACCCTTTTCATAAGGTGTGCGGCGAGTACGTCTCCCAAGAAGTGGTGCCCTACCTACATCGGCTGGGAGCATCACCCGAACCTTTGGGGCCTGCCACTATTACCCGCTTACAGGTGAGCGCGCCGGGCGGAGCGCTTCTTTCGGCCCCGCTTGCGCTGGGCGGGTTTGGGGTAAGTCGCTACCGGCTCGACCACTACCTAGCGGAGTTGGCGCAGGCGCGCGGCGTGGTGGTAGAGCAAGGGGCAACCGTCACCACCGTGACCTACGACCTCGCAGCCGACCAACACCACGCTACCTTGGCTGACGGCCGCGTATTAACGGCCCGCCTGGTGCTGGGCGCCTACGGCAAGCGCGCCAACCTGGACCGCCAACTGCAACGTCCCTTCTTTCAGCAACGCTCGCCCTACCTGGGCGTGAAGTACCACCTGCGCCTCCCCGGCCACCCCCGCGACCTGATTTCCCTGCACAACTTCGCTGATGGCTACGCGGGGTTTTCGGCTATTGAGGAAGACAAGCTGTGCTTCTGCTACCTGACTACCCGCCGCAACCTGAAGGCCCACGGCACCATTCCTCAATTAGAAGCGGAGGTGCTTATGCGCAACCCGCACCTGCGCGCCATTCTCACCAGCGCCGAGCAGCTTTACCCGCAGCCCGAAATCATCAACGAAATTTCCTTCTCCCCCAAGTCCTGCGTAGAAGACCACGTGCTACTGTGCGGCGACGCCGCTGGCCTGATTACGCCGCTGTGCGGCAACGGCATGGCCATGGCACTACACGGCGCCTACCTCGCGGCCGGACACGCTCACCGCTTTTTGCAGGGCCATATACATCGGGCCGCGTTAGAAGCAGCATACACCCACAGTTGGCAACAGCAATTTGGCGCCCGCCTGCGGGTAGGGCGGCTGGTGCAGCGGCTATTTGGGCAGCCCCGCCTCAGCAACTGGGTGATAGGTGGGCTGCGCCATTGGCCCGGCGCCGTGCAGGCGCTGGTGGCGCGCACGCACGGGCAGCCCTTCTGAACATGATTATGCTACCCTCGCGCTGCCACCCAATAAATTGCGTATACTGTCAGCAATGACCAGCTACCTATGTGCTATTGGCACGGCCAATCCTCCCCACCGCATTCCTCAATCTCAGATTGCCCGTTTCATGGCCGATGCTTTATCGTTTAATGAAGCAGAAACCCGCCGCCTAGGGGCCCTGTACCGGGCCTCTGGCATTGGGCAGCGCTATTCCGTGCTACCCGACTATGCCGAGGAAAACGGCAACTTCACGTTCTTTCCCAACACCCCGCAGCTAGAGCCATTCCCTAGGGTAGGGCCGCGCATGGAGCAGTACCGCGCCCACGCGCTGCCGCTGGCCGTGGCAGCCGTGCAGTCCTGCCTCACGCAACTGCAAGATGCCTCCCTACCCCACAGCATCACGCACCTAGTAACGGTGAGCTGCACGGGCATGTATGCACCGGGGCTTGATATTGAACTGGTAGAAGCCCTAGGACTGAGCCCCCACGTACAGCGCACATGCGTCAATTTTATGGGATGCTACGCCGCATTCAATGGCTTGAAGCTGGCCGATGCTTTTTGCCGGGCCGATGCGCACGCCCGCGTGTTGGTGGTGTGCGCCGAGCTGTGCACCCTGCACTTTCAGAAGCGCCGCGACGACGATGACTTGGTATCCAATGCCTTGTTTGGTGATGGCGCAGCGGCAGCCTTAGTGCAAGCCCAGCCGACTGCCCACGGACCCAGCCTATCGCTACAAGCCTTCCACTGCGACCTGGTGCCCGACGGCCGCGCCGATATGGCGTGGCACATCAACGATTTCGGCTTCGAGATGACACTTTCGTCCTACGTGCCAGGCCTGATCAAGCAGGGCATTCAGCATTTGGCTGATGGACTGCTGGCTCGCTTGCCGGTCCGCATGAGCGACATCAAGCTATTTGCGATTCATCCGGGTGGGCGGCGCATTCTGGAGGCCATCGAGCAGGCCTTGGGGCTCACGCATCACGACAACCGCTTTGCCTACCAAGTACTGCGCGACTACGGCAATATGTCGTCGGCCACGGTGCTGTTTGTTTTGGCTGAATTGATGCGGGACCTCACACCTGCCCAGGACGGCGCGCCTGTGCTTAGCTTCGCTTTTGGTCCCGGTCTTACGCTGGAAGCGCTGTTAATGGAGGTGAAGTGGTAAGATGGTGAGTTTGTGGATAAAATACGTCTGTCATCCTGAACGCAGTGAAGGACCTTTTCACGTAAGAACAATAGGCATAACAACGACTCGTCCTCACGTGAGAAGGTCCTTCACTGCGTTCAGGATGACAGACGTATTTTATCCACAAACTCACCATCTTACCACTCACCATCTCCCAC
>NZ_JAHWGL010000139.1 GCF_019334315.1 Hymenobacter profundi | reverse complement strand
ATGACCACTGTTCTCACGTGATAAGGTCCTTCGCAAGCTCAGGATGACAACCCTCCTACCCTCCTACCCTTACTTCCTACCCTTCTTCTGCGCTAGCTTCTTTAGGTATTCGTAGGTGGCGAGTTGGGCTTGCATGGGGGCGGCGCCTTCTTCGGCTTGGATGAAATTGTTGTGATAGTCGCGCGACTTCACATTGTCCTGGCGCTGGAAATCGAGGAGCAGGCGCACTTCGGCGCGTAGCTTGTCATCGAGAATGGGGAAGGCTACCTCCACGCGGCGGCTCAGGTTGCGCGCCATCCAGTCGGCGGAGGCCACGTATACCAACTCCTTGCCGCCGTTGCCGAATACATACACGCGGGCGTGTTCCAGGTAGCGGTCCACAATGCCTTGCTGGCTGATGTTGTCACCCAGGCCCGCCGCATCGGGTATCAGGCAGCTAATGCCCCGGATGAGCAGCTCTACCCGCACGCCGGCCTGACTGGCCTGGTAGAGCCGCTTGATCATGTCATCGTCCTGTAAGGCATTCAGCTTTAGAATGATATATGCCTCTTGGCCGTTCTGGGCGCGTTCGATTTCTGCGTCTACCAGCGCATCTAGGCGGGTGCGCAGGTCGAAGGGTGCGGCCAGGATGTGCTCCAAGTTGGTGGGCGGCTGCCGGTCGTGGAAGTAGCGGAACAGCGCGGCCACCTCCTGCGTCAGACGCGGGTCGGCCGTAAACAGGCCGTGGTCGGCGTAGATGCGGCTGGTGGCCTCGTTGAAGTTGCCGGTGCTGAGGTAGGCGTACTGGCGGTTCTGCTCATTCTCAGTGCGCGTAATCAGCAGCAGCTTGGTGTGCACCTTCAGCTCGGGCATACCCATAATCACATCGGCGCCGGCTTTCTGGAGCTTATCGGCCCAGAAAATATTGGATTCCTCGTCGAAACGGGCTTTCAGCTCCACTACCACGGTCACCTGCTTGCCTTTTTTCAAGGCTTTCAGCAACGACTTTACCACCTCGCTCTTGCTGCCCGCTACCCGATAGAGCGTGATGCTGATGCTGTTGACCAGCGGATCGGTCGCGGCCTCGCGCAGCAGGTTCACGACGTAGCTGAACGACTGGTAGGGCAGATGCAATAGGTGGTCTTGCCGGGCAATGGCCGCCAGCATGGTACCCGGCCGCGCCGGCAGGGTAGGATGGGGTAGGGGTGGCTGCGGCTCGTACTGCAAGTGCGTCAGCTCGAAATCCGGGAAGCCGAAAAAGTCACGAAAGTTGTGGTAACGGCTACCCTCCACCAGCTCGTCCTGCCCGATGCCGGTTTTCTGCATCACGGCGCGCAGCACCTCCTTGGGCATGGCGGGGTCGTAGAGTAGGCGGGCCGGGAAGCCGGTTTCGCGTTTTTGCAGGCTACTTTTGATTTTGGTGAGCAGGTTGCTCGATACTTCTTCCTGAATATCCAACTCGGCATCGCGCGAGAGCTTGATGGCCTGCACCTGCACGCGCTCATAGTCAGGAAACAACTCGTGCGCCCCCACCCGAATCACGTCGTCCAGAAACATCACGTAGTGCTCCTTGCCCTCGTCGGGTAGGCGCACAAAGCGGCCGCCGTGGCGCTTGGTGGGCAGCTCCATCACCAGCACGCGTTCCTCATCGGCCTGCTTTTTATTGGTGAGATGCGTCAGAAAAAAGGTGAGATACACCGACTGATCGCGCAGGAACAGGTGGTGCAGGTTATCGTCTAGAAAAACGGGGGAGAGCAAGTCGCGCACGTGCTCGTGGAAATACGTTTGCACCCAGTCGCGCTGCGTGGGGCTCAGATCGTGGTCCGAAATCAGGTGAATGTGCTCCTGTTGCAAGCCCGGCAAAATCTGCTGCCGAAACGTGTCGCCGAAAGCCTGCTGCTGCCGCCCTACCTCCTGCAACACCGTTTGGAGCAGATCGGCGGGGTCCTCGCCCAGCTTGGCGCGGGTTTTCTTCTTGAGCTTCACTAGGCGGCGTAGCGTGGCCACGCGCACCTTGAAATACTCGTCGAGGTTGCTGGAAAAAATAGCCAAGAACTTCAGGCGCTCCAGCAGCGGCACATTGGGGTTTTGCGCTTCCTGCAACACGCGGTAGTTGAACGTCAGCCAGCTCAGCTCACGGTTGAGGAGGGGAAGCGCCGGAGGGGTAGGAGTGGACGTTGACATAAGGCGAAGCGGCTATTTCTGGTTCTTGGGCGTGTCGTAGAAGTAAAACTCTGCGTTGGCTTGGTCAATTTCCGCCCAGCGCTCTACCCGAAAGTGCAGGCATACAACGGCGCCCGTCGACATTTCATTGATGAGATTAGGCGAGAGCAAATTGGCAAAATCGGTGATGGTGTTGTTGTGGCCCACCAGCAGCACTGAGTTGGCCGTATCGGGGCACTCGCGCACTACCCGCAACAGATCTTTCACCTCGGCCCGGTAGATGCTTTCATCCACCACAATTTTATCGTGGGGGTAGTTGATTTCGCGCGCCACTAGCACGGCTGTGCTTTGGGCCCGCACGGCCGAGGAAGTCAGCAACAGGTCTACCTTGATATTGCGCTCGGCCAGGGCCTGTCCCATCATAGGAGCGTCGTCGCGGCCTCGGTCGTTGAGTGGGCGCTGGTGGTCATTCAATTCGTCGTAGCTCCAGCTGGATTTGGCGTGGCGCATCAGATACAGAATTTTCATGGGTAGGGGCACGGTGGGTAAGCACGTCTCTTTACTACGCCCCGGCCGAAATGGTTATCTGGGCCGGGTAGCGCTGCTGCCAGGTTGTGTGCAAGAAGAGAGCCGATATAGATGGCTAAGCACAAGCAAAAGTACCAGCTATAGATGTGATTCAATTAGAGAATACTCTTATAAAAATGAGAATATTTATAAATAATATAAGATATATGTATTGGTTTATATTCATTGTAAAAGGAATTTTGCTGTTGAAAACACAAGTAATCAAGGCAATGCGTAGATATTATACTTCCCTAGGCAATAATTTACTTATTCCTGTTTTAGGATTATTGCTACACACTGCTGCGTATGAGGCGAAAGCGGAGGGATCTAAGAATCTAACGCCCGGTACAGCACCCCGCACCGCGGCCAACACAGCCAATGACTATGTGGGCTACCTCCAGCAAAACGACACCAACCAAGATAACACGCGCGGTTTCCTGAATGCTGGTAGCCCCGCCGATGAGCGCCTATATGTACACGTAGAGCCTGGCGAAACCGTGTACTACGGTGTGCACCGCATGGACTACACGCAAAACCACACTTCTTTGCGCATTCAACTGCTTTACCAGCCAAGCGGGGGAGCCATTACGGTAGTAAACAGCAACCGGCTGGACCCAATCCCAGGCACTCCCAGAGGTTCGTTGCTGGCTGCCGCGCCTGGCGTCATCAATACGCCGCAGGAGGCGAGTGTTGGGCCTGACTATAATGGTTCTATCACTGGGGGCTATAAGCCTTTGTCCTACACCAACAGCACAGGTAGCGCTCAGGAGTTTTGGCTGGAGTTTGTGGAGGTGAACACCAGTGATGCGCCTACCACCAAAGTGCGGGCAGCCTACGATATCTGGGACGTGACGGTGCGCGCCAGCACCGGCGAGAAAACCGGGCGGCTCTACTCCCAGAGCTGGGGCTTTACGGCGGGTGCAGGCGATGCCCGGCTGGCGAATTCCTTCTCGCTTTACCCCCTCATTCCGAACCCCAACTACAAAGGTACCTACTTCATCAAGCGGGTAGACTACGCCGGGATGCAGCCCTGGGGCGTGTTGCTGACGGCTAATTCCTACGGAGTAGACAACACCTCCGGCACGTACAAAGACTGGCGCAAGAGTCGTAGCGGCTCCTTCAGAACGGCCGAGTATAAGTTGTTTGTCAATGACCCCGATCCTGCCATCTACCCCACTACCATCCGGCCCGGCGCTCCCACCATCAGTACCAGCTGCCGCCCCGATAACAAGGGCGCTATCTTCACGTTGCGGGTAGATCAGGCCGGGTTTGGCACCATCTTCATCGACGGTAACAACAACAAAACCTACGAAGCCACCACCGACCGTCTGCTCGAAGGCCTGACACAGATCGGCAACAACACATTCGACTGGGACGGCAGCTCCGATACCGGGGCCGCTATGCCTTCCGGCAACATCAGCATCACATACTCCAGCGGGGTAGGGCCAGTTAACTTTCCTATCTACGATGCGGAAAGCAATACCAACGGCATTATTATTCGGGAGGTGCGCCCCGGCAATACGGGCAACGTTGACTATGCTTTCTGGGATGATGCTCTGCTCACCAACTTCCCGGCGCCCCAGCAGAATCCCTACGGCATCAACTCGGCTGCGGGTGCCCACAAGTGGGCCAATGATATTGGCGACAACCGAACCGTAAACACCTACGCCGTGGGCCTGATTGCCCGTAATCAGTCCAACAACATTACTTATAACAACGGTAGCTGCCTGGTAATCGCTCCTATAGTGTTGCCCGTAGAGCTAACCAGCTTCACAGCTACAGCCCAGAAACAGCAGGTAGCGTTGCGCTGGGGCACAGCCTCAGAAAAGAACAGCGCACAGTTTGTGGTAGAGCGTAGCCTCGATGGGCGACTATTTGAGGCCGTGGGGCAGGTTGCAGCGCAGGGCAATACCACCAGTGCCCACAGCTACTCGTTCCTCGACCCGATTTCCGATCAGGTTGGCAGCGTGTACTACCGCCTGCGTCAGCTCGACCTCGACCAAACGGCTCACTTCAGCCCGGTAGTGGCAGTGCAACTGTCCGCAACGGCGGGCACGCTCTACCCCAATCCTGCTACCAGCGAGGTAGCTTTACGGTTTGCCGTGCCCCTACCCAGCGGGGTAGAATACGTCCTGCTGAACGCGGCCGGCCAAGTAGTGCAACGTGGACAAGCCGCAGGGGGCACGGAGTTACGCATTTCTGTGGCTGGTCTGCCTGGCAATAGCCTCTACCTGCTGCGCGTAGCCAACCATACCTACCGCTTCTCGAAGTAAGTTGCCATAAAAACCGCCTGTCATCCTGAGCTTGCGAAGGACCTGCTCACGCCAGAACGATACTCGTATCAACGACTCGTTCTGGCGTGAGCAGGTCCTTCGCAAGCTCAGGATGACAGGCGGTTCACTTTACTCTGCCTCGTCGTACTCCAACGTATTGGGGTAGCGCTGGCGGTGCAACTCGCCTACCTTGCGCACCAGCAAGGCCCGCAGCTCGTCGATGTTTTCACGCTCCTGGGCCGAGATGAAAATCACTGGATCATGCATTTTGGCCATGTAGGAGGCTTGCAGTTGGTCAAGGGTAGGGCGGATCAGGGTGCCTTCTTCCTCGTCGGGGTTCATGTCCTCGAATCCGCCTTCGGGGTCGAGGCCCGCTTCGGCTTCGGGGTTATACTGGTCGATTTTGTTGAAGACGAGCAGGATGGGCTTGTCGGCGGCGCCGATGTCTTTCAGCGTGTCGTTCACTACCTCAATGTGCTCCTCAAACGACGGGTGCGAGATATCGACCACGTGCATCAGCAAGTCGGCCTCCCTAATCTCATCCAGGGTGCTCTTGAAGCTCTCAATCAGGCGGGTAGGGAGCTTGCGGATAAACCCTACCGTATCGGACAGCAGAAACGGCACCGTGTCTAGTACCACCTTGCGTACCGTGGAGTCGACGGTAGCAAACAGCTTGTTCTCGGCAAACACATCGGAGCGGGAGAGCAGGTTCATAATCGTGCTCTTGCCCACGTTGGTGTAGCCCACCAGCGCCACCCGCACCAGCCCGGTGCGCGACTTGCGCTGCGTGACGCTTTGCTTGTCGAAGTCCTTCAGCTTTTCTTTTAGGAAGGAAATCCGGTCGCGCACCACGCGGCGGTCAGTCTCGATTTCCGTTTCACCCGGTCCGCGCTGGCTCACGCCACCGCCGCGCTGCTTGTCCAAGTGCGTCCAGAGGCCCGTGAGGCGGGGTAGGAGGTACTGGTACTGGGCCAGCTCTACCTGCGTGCGCGCCGTGGCCGACTTGGCCCGGCTGGCAAAGATGTCGATAATCAGCAGCGAGCGGTCCACGATTTTCACCTTCAGCTCAGCCTCCAGGTTGCGCAGCTGCGAGGGCGACAAATCATCGTCGAAGATGATCATGCTGGCCCCCGAGTGATTCACAAACGCTTTGATTTCGGCTAGCTTGCCCTCACCCACAAACGTGCGGATATCGGGCTTTTCCAGGCGCTGTACAAAGCGCTTCACCACTTGCGCGCCGGCGGTTTCGGTCAGAAACGCCAGCTCATCAAGGTATTCCTGAGTAGTCGTATTGGGTTGGCGCTTGTCGGGTACGGCTACCAGTACGGCAGATTCCTGTTCCTGGGCCGTGTCGTAGGTAGCGTCTTTATTGCCTTTGGCCAGAATGCGGCCCGCCCGGCCCTTCACCGTGTCGGTGGCGCCGGGGTGGCGGGTGCTGTTTTGGCGAGGTTTGGAGCCGGAGTTATTGCTCAAAATATAAGAAAGTTAAGTTGTTGAAAGTTTGATTGTTACTGACGCCTGTCATTCTGCGCTTGCGAAGGACCTTATCAAGTCAGAACGAAGGTCATAACAACGACTCGTTCAACTGGCATAAGGTCCTTCGCAAGCTCAGGATGACAGACGATTTTTCACTCAGTCACGCCGCTACTCAGTCACTCGTAAGCGTCAGCGAGTAGGCGACTACCTGTTCCATCTCGGCGTCGCTGAGCTGGTCTTTGAAGCCGGGCATCTTACCTAAGCCGTTTTTCACCATATATATACGGCCCGTGGTATTGAGGTTGCTTTTGGTGAGGTCGTGGGCGCCGTTAGCACCTTTGCGGCCATCCTCGCCGTGACACACGGCGCAGCGCTGCGTGTAAATAGCGTGGCCAGCTGCCAGCGCATCCTGGTTTAGGGTGCTCACAATGGCCGTGGGCACGCCCGCCGAGTCGGTAGCCGTGACAACCGTAGTGCCGGCCGGCGACACCGACACTGCCGGCGTAGCGTGGGTAGTATCGGCCGACTGGCAGCTGCCCAAGCCAGCGAGCAGCAGACTGCCCAGCACGATTCGGGGTAGGTAGGAAATCATCATTAGAGCCATAACAACAAAACGAGCCACAAAGTAACCAAAGTACCAAGCGCAATGACAGAATATATAGCAGATTGAAGGTATAGAGGGTCGGCCGCGCCCAAGGGGTAGGCTTTTGCGCGCTGTGTAGCGCGTCTGGTTTATGTTGCTACGTCAGCCGGTACAAGAGGTTTATACACTCCTGCTTGCCTGTGTCTTCTGAAAAGTAGTGTTGTGCTTACAGGAGATAGTATAGATAAGTATTTGGTTAACAGATAAATATACTTTACCTTGCCTGCTTCCCCGTACGCTTGCCCAACTTCCTTTGTTATATGATTTCGAAACCAACTACGTACTCTTCGGGCCGGTGGCTCCTGCTATGGTTGCTGTTGCTGCTGGCGGGTTGCCAGTCTACTTCCGATGATCCGCAGCCAGCGCCAGCCAGTGGGCAAGACCTGTTTGTGTCGGCCACCAAGATTGTGACGGCACCCAAAACGCTGTTGCAGGCGGCGGCCGCATCGGCCGGTTTCGGTAACTACGCCCAGTATGTGCAGTACGATGTGACGTTTTACAAGCTCATCTATAAGACAACGTTTCAAGGCAAGGAAATTCAGGCCTCGGGGCTGGTAGGAGTTCCACTCAATACGCCCAAGCCACCCGCGCTGCTGAGCGCCCAGCATGGCACCATCTTCCGCTTGGCCGATGCTCCTTCCAACTTCCCGAATTCCTTCAGTGGCTTTGAGCTGTTTGCCGGGGCGGGCTTTGCTACCGTCATTCCAGACTTCATTGGCTTTGGCGCGTCCGACAATATCTTCCATCCCTACTTCGACCAGCCTGCCTCGGCCGCTGCCGTGGTAGATATGCTGAAGGCCACGCAGTACTACCTGCAAAGCCAGCAGACAGCGCTCAACGACCACCTGTTTTTGGTAGGCTATTCCGAGGGCGGGTACGTCACGATGGCCGCACAAAAGGAAATCGAAACCACTACGGCCCACAACCTCACGCTCACGGCTGTGGCTGCCGGCGCCGGTGGCTACGATCTGCCAGAAATGCTCACGGGCATCGCCACCACGCCCACCTACGCTACCCCGGCATTTTTGGCGTTTATCCTGCAAGCCTACAACACCACCTATGGCTGGAATCGGCCGCTGACGGATTTCTTCCAGCAACCCTACGCAGGTAGGCTGCCCGGCCTACTAGATGGCTCCAAAGCGCTGGATGAAATTGACGCCAGCCTGACTACGAAACCTGCGGAATTGTTTGCCCCCGCGTTCTACACCAATCTGCAAAATGGCACTGGCGAAGCCGACCTGCGGCAAAAGCTCCGCGACAACAGCTTCCTGACCTGGGTGCCTAAAAGCCCCACGCGCCTGTTCCACGGCACCGCCGACGAGTCGGTTTTCTACCAGACATCCGAAACAACGTTCAAGCGTTTTCAGGCGGCCGGTGCTGCCAACGTGGAGTTTATTCCCATTCAGGGCGGCATGCACCGCACCAGCATTGCCCCGATGATGCTGAACGTGCTACCCTGGTTTCAGTCGTTGGATAAGTAGGGCTGAAAGGAAGTAATGGGGTGGTAGTGGTGTAATAATTGTTTGGGCGGACACGATGCCATTCTGCATCCTACCTTTGCGCTCAAACCACCCTGCCTGCATGCGCGTTGCTATCGTTATCAATACCTCCTGGAACATCTGGAACTTCCGGCGTAGTCTGGTGAAAGCCCTGCAAGCCGCCGGCCACGAGGTGCTGGCCATTGCGCCCCCCGACGACTACTCGCAGCGCCTGGAAACCGAGCTAGGTTGCCGCTACGTGCCGGTGCTGATGGAAAACAAAGGCACCAACCCCGCCAAGGACGCCCAGCTCACGCAGCGCTTTTACCGTATCTACCGCCGCGAGCGGCCCGATGTGGTGCTGCACTACACCATCAAGCCCAATATCTACGGCACGCTGGCCGCCAAGCTGGCGGGCATTCCCAGCGTCAACAACGTGTCGGGGCTGGGCACGGTGTTTATCGTGCGCAACCTGGTGAGCCGGGTGGCGCTGGGCCTCTACCGGTTTGCGTTTCGGTTTCCGAAGCGGGTGTTTTTCCAGAACGGCGACGACCGCCAGTTGTTCCTGCAATACCGGCTGGTAGCGCCCGGCATCACCGATTTACTACCCGGCTCAGGGGTAGACATACAGCGGTTTCAACCCGCTCCTGAATTCACGCGCAACACGCCTTTCACGTTTTTGATGATTGCGCGGGTGCTCTATGAGAAAGGTGTCGAAGAATATTTTGAAGCGGCGCGGCTAGTGCGCCAGGCCGTGCCCGGCACGCGGGTGCAACTGCTGGGTGGTATCGATGAGAGTGGAGGGGTAGGCGTGAAACGCGTCATCTTCGAGCAGTGGCTGCAAGCTGGCAATATCGAGTACCTAGGCACTTCCGACGACGTAGCTGCCCTCATACGCGAGGCCGATTGCGTGGTGCTGCCCAGCTACCGCGAAGGCACGCCCAAAACCTTGCTCGAAGCCGCCGCTATGGGCAAGCCCATTGTAACAACCGACGTACCCGGCTGCCGCGAAACCGTGGTGCACGGCCACAACGGCCTGCTCTGCCAAGTACGCGACGCCGCCGACTTAGCCGAAAAAATGCTGCAAGTGCAGCAGCTCTCCGATGCCGACCTAGCTCAAATGGGTCGCGCCAGCCGCCAGCTAGCCGAGCAAAAGTTTGACGAACAATTGGTGCTGGACAAATACCTGCGCATTGTGGCCGACGTGACGCGGCGCCAGACAACCTAAATTTCGCAGCCTGAAGAAAAGGCTGTTCTTACTGCTTAATTAGTGATACATGGAATTTAAGTACTTCAATATTGCAGATGTGGTAGAGGTACTGCCTCGCGTGTTTGGTGATGCCCGCGGCGCGTTCTTCGAGTCGTTCAGCGCGGAGAAGATGACGGCCGCCGGCATCACCGGCGACTGGGTACAGGACAACCAGTCGCGCTCCGACCGGGGTGTGGTACGTGGGCTGCACTTTCAGGCGCCGCCTTTCGCCCAAGCCAAGCTAGTACGCGTGGCTTCCGGCCGCGCCCTCGATGTGATAGTGGACATCCGCAAAGACTCGCCTACCTACGGCCAGCACGTAGCCCTGGAGCTGGATGCCGAGCGCTACAATATGCTCTACGTGCCGGTAGGCTTCGCCCACGGCTTCACGGCACTGGAAGACAACACGTTGTTTCTCTACAAGTGCACCAACTACTATGCGCCGCAAGCAGAAGGTGGCCTACGTTGGAACGACCCCGCATTAAGTATTGACTGGGGCGTGACAGATGCTACCGTGTCAGCCAAAGACCAGGTGCTGCCGCTGCTGAAGGACTTTGTAAGTCCCTTCTGAAGCTGTCATCCTGAACATTCCGCGCATCAAGCGGCGGCGAAGGTCCTTCTCCCGCTAGAACAACAGGCGTATCAACGAC
>NZ_JAHWGL010000138.1 GCF_019334315.1 Hymenobacter profundi | reverse complement strand
GGTTCGGTAGTTCAGTTGGTTAGAATGCCGCCCTGTCACGGCGGAGGTCGCGGGTTCGAGTCCCGTCCGGACCGCTCTTGTGAGCCCAGAGAAACAGCGAGTTGCTCCGTTAAAGTTAGAAGGTTCGGTAGTTCAGTTGGTTAGAATGCCGCCCTGTCACGGCGGAGGTCGCGGGTTCGAGTCCCGTCCGGACCGCTCTTCTAGAAAAAGCCCCTGCATCTGATGATGCAGGGGCTTTTTTACGTTTCGGCTAGTTCATACTGCATTTATTAAGGTAGGCGTTGGGTGTATCGTTTAGCCCAACGCCTTTCCCTACTCTATCCGAAACCAATCCACATCTAAACTGCCGGCGTCGTTGGTCTGGCCGGTGCGGAGGGCAAACAGGCCCATTTTGGCTCCAATCCAGCGGCCTTCCCGCGCCTGAAACTCAGTGCCTACCGGCTGAAACGTGGTGCCATCGGTGCTGTAGCTGAACTGGCACTTAGCGCCAGAGCGTACAGCTACGCGTAGGTACACGGGCTGACCAGTGGGCAGCGTAGCCACGGGCGCCGCTGTGGTTTCGGGCGTTAGCTTATCGGCATTGCGGCAAACGGTCTGACCGACGCGGAGCTGGCCGTTTTCGTTGGTCAGCGACAGATAGGCGTAGTCGAGCCCCATCATCACCAGCCCTACCTTCTCCCCTTCCAAGCGCGGCGTGAAGGTGACTTTGGTGGTCGTAGTAAAGGTTTCGGCGGGTAGCTTTTGCAGCAGCAGATTCGGCACCTGCCAGAAGTTCTTGAAATCGACCGGCACCGGCACCGTATAGAGGCGCAGCTGGCTTTGTGCGGGCATCGGGAAAGCCCAACCATCCTGCGGGTTGGCGTGCCACTGCCACTGCAAGCCCAGCTCGGATGCGTCGAACTCATCGGAGGTAGCAGGCGTAGCTAGCGGCTGCGCTTTGCCATTGATAGCCGGCTTTTTGTGCGTCAAAACGGGCTGGCCGGTGCCGTCGCCATCGGGGTCGTCGCCGATGATGGGCCAGTCGTTTTGCCAGCGCATGGGCTGCAAGTGCACCACCCGGCCGTAGGCGCCCTGGTCCTGAAAGTGCAGAAACCAGTTCTGCCCGGTGTTGGTATCGACCCAAGCGCCCTGGTGCGGGCCGTTGATGGTCGTGTTGCCCTGGGTCAGCACAATGCGGTCTTCGTACGGACCAAACACATTTTTAGAGCGCATCACCACTTGCCAACCCGGCGTGACGCCCCCACCCGGCGCAAAAATGTAGTAGTAGCCGTTGCGCTTATAGAACTTGGGACCTTCCAGGGTAGGATGCTTGGTGTGGCCGTCGAACACCAATACCTCATCACCAAGCAGTTGCAGGCCGTCGGCCGACATCTCGCTTACAGCCAGCACACTCTTAAAGCCTGCCCGCGAGCCGGCGAAGGCGTGCACGAGGTAGGCGCGGCCGTTGTCGTCCCAAAGGGGGCAAGGGTCAATCCAGCCTTTGGCTTCTTTCACCAGAATAGGCGGCTCCCAGGGGCCGGCCGGGTGCTGGGCGCGGGTCACGAAGATACCCAGGTCGGGGTCGGGGTAGTATATGTAGTAGAGGCCCTTGTGGTAGCGAATGGCCGGTGCCCACACGCCCCCGCCGTGTTGGGGCTTCTGGAAAAGCTCAGCGGGCTGTTGCTCACCGAACACCGCGCTGACCAACGTCCAATTTACCAGATCTTTGGAATGCAAAATCTGTAAGCCAGGCACGCTGTTGAAGCTCGACGATACGAGGTAATAGTCCTCCCCTACCCGGATAGCGTCGGGGTCGGAGTAGTCGGCGTAGAGCACCGGGTTTTTGTAGCTGCCATTACCTAGGTCGGGCACCCATACCTTGGAGAGCGTACTGGTTTGCGCCAAGGAGAGCGAGGGTAGGAAAAGGAGCAGAAAGAACAGGTTGCGCATCAACAAGTTGTACTTATTATATAGTAAGAACGTCATGCTTCAATAGGCTCAGCATGACGTTCAACGCGTAGGACAAAATCAACTACTTCTGTCGCAGCAGCCATTCCGCCAGGTTTTTACCAGCGTCGAAATTCTGATACACGGCTGGAATCTTGCGTCCATCCACGTACTCGTTGTACAGCCATGGGTCGCCCACGGCGAAGACGGTACCCTTCCCTACCTTGGCCGTAGCGATGATAACGTTACGGCCCTGCGTTACGCTGGCCTTGGCTGGCCCCGACAATCCCAACGGCGCTAACTCTTTGATGTAAGCCGCGCGGGCATTTTTGAAGATAGCATTGCCGGCCGGTATATCCACGCGGCCCTGCTCAAACTGGCTGCCCTTCACCATGTTGATATTTTGGGGTAGGAACTGGATGCCGAAGTTTTTCGCCAGCTCGTTGAAGTGCGGAATCTCACAGTTCGACGTGTCGTTGGCCATCAGCACGAGCGTGCCGCCGGCTTTCACCCAGTTCGTTATGATCTTGCTATCAGCAGGTTGCACGAAGTTAGGCTGGGGCGTTTCCTTTTTGGTATCGGGGTCAACGATGATGTATACGTCCATGCCTTGGAGGGCGGCGGGGGTAGGCGCCGTGGATACCGATACGGTGCGGGCGCCCAGCTCGCGGAACTGATTGCCCCACAGCCAGAAGCCGCCGTGCGTGCGGTCTTCCCAGGTGTAGTGCCACTGTTCCTGTTGCCCTTTCAGCGGGTTCTGGCGCAGTTCATGGTTGTAGTAGTAGTCCAGCCCCACAGTTTTGCCCTGGCCCACGCTGTTTTCGCGGGCAATTTCCATTTCCACGCTCGCCAGAATGAATGGCCCTACCCCCTTCAGGTCATTTTTGCGCAGGGGTTCGGAGAGGTAGTACTCGTAGCTGCCGTCGCGGTAGGGGTTGCCGCCGAGGCCGCCTACGCTCACGGTGCCATTGAACGCCAGCGCGTTGTTTTCCGTCGAAACGAAGGTTTTCAGCAGGCCGTCGTAGCCTTTTTGGGCGGTTTGCAGGTATTTCTTATCGAGGTAGCCCATGCGCACGCCCTTAGCCAGCGCATACACAAACATGCTGCTACCCGAGGCCTCGGCATAGTTGCCCTTACGGCTGGCCTGGTCTACTACCAGCGACCAGGTACCGGTATTGGCATCCTGATACTTGGCCAGCACCGGCGCCAGACGCTGCACATCCTTGATAAGCTGGGCACGTTGCGGGTGGTCTTTGGGAAAGTAATCGAGCACATCGACCAGCGCCATGGCGTACCAGCCCATGCCCCGGTCCCAGAAATTGGGCGACTGGCCAGTTTGCTTGTTAGCCCACTTTTGCTCCCGGCTTTCGTCGTAGCCGTGGTAGAGTAACCCGGTTTTAGAATCCACTAAGTTCTTCTCAATCAGCGCAAACTGCTTGGCTACGTCGTCAAACCCCTCGGGCTGGTTGAACGCCTGGCTGTACTCGGCGTAGAACGGCTCGGCCATGTACAGGCCGTCGAGCCACATCTGGTTGGGGTAGACTTTCTTGTGCCAGAAGCCACCGGCCTTGGTACGCGGCTGCCCTTCAATTTGCTGGTGCAGCAGCTGAGCGGCCTTCTGGTATTTATCAGTTTTCTTGGGTAGGGAAACCTGGCTCAGCAGCAGCAGGGCATGACCGGTAGCTAGGTTGTCGAGGTTGTAGTCGGTGGGTTTGTAGGTGCGGATGCTGCCGTCGGGCTGCACAAACTGGTCGAGGTCTTTCTGAATGTATGTGAAGTACTTGCCGTCGCCGGAGCGCTGCCAGACGCGTTCTAATGCTTTCAGCATCAGGCCCTGCTCGTAGTCCCAGCGGGCCGTTTTGCGGTTGCCAATCACAATGGAATCGGGATGCCAGGAGATAAACGCATCGGCCATGCGCTGCGACATGGGCGGCGCGGAGGTAGGCATTTGGGCAACGCTTGCGACCGAGGTCAGTAGCAGGCCAGAAAGAAGCAAACGGGAAAAGAGCATACAGGAAAATGGTAAGTCAAACGTCAATGCAGGTTGGCATTGCCGCTGAGTGTATTAAATAGCCCGTCATTCCGAGCTTATCGAAGAATCTTACGTGGTAGTAATTTCTGCTCTGTATCAGCACGCAGATTCCTCACGTCCTTCGGAATGACAGCCAAACAACCTCAGCAACGACGCCCACCACCCTAGTTGCGACTACAGTCGCAACATCCCCTCCGCAGCTGAGAAAGGGAGTTTCGTTCTAACGACTATCGTTTTGATACCGTGATGACTTTCTTCGACACTTTTTGGCCCAGCTCCACGTCTTTCTTGGCAGCTTTGGTATCGGTGTTGGTGAGGCGTATGCCCTTGGTCCGGTCGCCGCTGAGGCGCACCAGCAGGTCGGCGCTGTTGGCGTATTGCAAGTTGTCTACCAACACGTTGCGGCTATTCTGGATTTCCATTACGGGCTTGGTATCCTTGCTCAGCAAAGCCACGTTTTTCAGCGTAACGCCTTCGGCCTCCTGGCACACCATGCCTTTTTCGCTTTCCAGCACCGTGTTCTGAATCAGGATGTTCTTGATGCTCATTTCGGGTAGGCCCCGAATCAGAATACCGGTTTCGGCGCCCTTGCACACCACGTTGTTGATGGTGAAGTCGCGGAACTGCGGGGTGCCCTCGTTCAGCGGTTCAGCCTTGATTTCGGGTAGGGCTTCGGCTTCGCCGTTGGCGGGCACCGGGTCCTTGGCCGCGTAGTACATATCAAACAGGATGGCCTGCCCGGCAATGTCGGTCATGGCCACGCCGTCGACGTAGATTTTCTCCACTACGCCGCCCCTACCCCGCGTGGTCTTGAAGCGCAGGCCTACATCGGTGCCGATGAAGGAGCAGTTGTAGACAAACAGGTTGCGCGCCCCGCCCGACATCTCCGAGCCAATCACGAAGCCGCCGTGGGCGTGGTAAACTTTGCAATTGCGAAACACGAAGTTCTCGGTGGGCACACCGCGCTTGCGGCCCTGCTCGTTTTTGCCCGATTTGATGCAGATACCATCGTCGCCCACGTCGAAAGTGCAGTCCTCTACCAGCCCATTCCGGCAGGATTCCAGGTCCAGGGCATCCGTATTCTGGCCGTACCAGGGGTTTTTGGCCGTCACGCGGCGGATGGTCACGTCCTCGCACAAGAGCGGGTGGATGGTCCAGGCCGGCGAGTTTTGGATGGTGAAATCTTCCAGCAACACCTGTTTGCAGCGTTGCAGGCTGAGCATATTGGCCCGCAGAAAGTCTTTAATATCCGCAAAATCGGCCGTTGTCGTTTTGCCCGGCTTGAT
Source organism: Hymenobacter profundi (assembly GCF_019334315.1). Classification (GTDB taxonomy): domain Bacteria; phylum Bacteroidota; class Bacteroidia; order Cytophagales; family Hymenobacteraceae; genus Hymenobacter; species Hymenobacter profundi. The sequence goes on along the minus strand of NZ_JAHWGL010000138.1, from coordinate 5,429 downwards.
GACGCCTGGCTCCGGCATGGTAGAGGCTTTCAGGGCCTGTTCCGAGGGGTACCAGTAGTCCTTTTTCTCATTCAGGGCGCCACCCGAGGCCACCAGCTTTTTCCACTGTCCGGCCGTCAGCTTGTCTTTTTTCACGGGGCGCCACGCGTCGCCGTTGCCGTCGAACACGCCGGGGCCGGTGATGGCCACGTTGGTGAGGTCCATGCCCGAAATGGGCGACTGGTTGCGCACGGCGTCTACCCCTTCCCAGTTGGTTTTGATGAGTGGGTACTGGCTCTTATCGGTCGTGAACTGCACCAGCGCACCTTTGGCTAAGTGCAGGTTCACGTTGTCTTTCAACTCGATAGGTCCCGTTAGCCACAGGCCGGCCGGTACCAACACTACCCCTTTCTTCTGGCTGGCGGCGGCTATAGCCTGCTGAAATGCCTTGGTGTTCAGCGTCTGGCCATCTGCCTTGCCGCCGTAGTTGAGCAGGCTCACTGTATCGGCCGAGAACTGAGTAGACTTCACGGTGAAGGTAGGGCGGACCTGCCCGGTGGCGGGCGCCGCTCCGGCCAGCACAGCAGCTACGGAGAGTAGAAAGGGGAATTGATACGTCATTATCTGGGAATTTAGTGTGCGAAAGAAGGCGAAAAAACTAGGTGGTTTCCATGCCGAGCAGCTCATCTACCAGCGAGTAGGACCCGGTGAAAAGAGGCGTGCGCTGATGAAAGTGCGTGGGCATCAGGTCCATCACCCGGCCCAGGCCGGGGCCAGCTTCTGCCCTACCCCCCGCTTGCTCAATCACGAAAGCCAGCGGAAACGACTCGTAGAGCAGGCGCAGCTTGCCATCGGGGTTTTTCTGGGTGGGCGGGTAGAGGTAGATGCCCCCTACCAGCAGGTTGCGGTGATAGTCGGCCACCAAGGAGCCCACGTAGCGGCCACTGCACCGGCGCTCCTTGCAGCGCGAGAGGTAGTCGCGCACGTACTCAGGGTAGTCGTGCCAGTTGCCCTCGTTGCAGGAGAAGATACTCCCGGTTTCCGGAATGAGCATGCGCGGATGCGAGAGGAAAAACTCACCCAAAGAGCTTTCGTAGGTGAAGCCCGCCACGCCGTGCCCGGTGGTGTACACCAGCATGGTGCTGGAGCCATACAGAATATAGCCCGCCGCCACCTGTCGGCGCCCGCCCTGCAAGAAATCGGCCTCCGTGGCCGGCGCACCGTAGGGCGACACGCGGCGGTAGATGCTGAAAATAGTGCCGATGCTCACGTTCACATCAATGTTGGACGAGCCGTCCAGCGGGTCGATGGCTACCACGTACTTGCCCTGCACGTTGCCGGTATGCACAATCTCGTCTTCCTCCTCCGACAGCACCGCGCAGGCTTGACCGCCGTTGGTAAGCGCTCGAATGAAGCGAATATTCGCTACCACGTCTAGCTTTTGCTGCTGCTCGCCCTGCACGTTCTGCTGTCCAAAGGCACCCGCTACTTCCGCCAGCCCCGCCCGATTAATCTCCCGGCTCACGATTTTCCCGGCCAGGGCAATATCGCGCAGCAGTTGCGACAACTCGCCGGTGGCATACGGAAACTCGCTCTGGGTGCGCATAATGTAGCGCTCCAGGGTGGTGCCCACGGGCTGGGCAATGGTGTCTTCTAGCGGACGATGACTCATGATAAGTAGATTAGAAATGTTGACTAGCGGCAGCGGTTACTTCGGCTGCTTCTGCGACTGCCACAGGACCACTTGCCAGCCTTTCTTGGGATCTTTGATCTGTACCACCACGTACTTAAGGTGGGCCAGATTAGGGTTGGCGTCGGCCGTGGGGGGTAAGGTAATGGTGATGGTACCGTTCACCACGGCCGCTTGCCCATTGTTGTAGGCGCGCACGTTCAGGGCTTCCACGTCGATTTTCTCGTACTGACTTTTGCCGTCGCGAATGCTCTGGATGTAGTCCGATTTGCCGTTTTGCTTGCCGCTAGCGTGGGTGTAGATGAGGTCTTCGGCGAAGACTTTTTCTAGGAAGGCATAGTCCTTTTTCACCTGGGCCTCAAAGCGCTGGCGCTCCAAGCGCTCTACTTCCTGCGCGGCGGCTTTGTCTTTGGCAGTGGGGGTTTGGGCAAAGGCCACCCCTACCCCACCTAGCAGGAGGAGCAAAAAAATCGTTATTATTTTCATGGTTATGTGGTTACAGCTTTTGATATAGTTGGCTCACCCAGGTTCACCGGCTCCATGCGCGGCACAAACAGGTGCATCACCACCCAGGCCAGCAGGTAGGCCGAGCCGCAAATCAGGAAGATGATGTTGTAGCCGCCGTTGATGTTGCCGGCCGCTTTGTAGGTGTCGAGCAGATAGCCGATGAGCAGCGGAAACAGGATGCCGCCCACCGAGCCGGCCATGCTGCCGATGCCCACAATAGAGCTGACAGCCTTTTTGGGGAACATATCCGAGGCCACGGTGAAGATGTTGGCGCTCCAAGCTTGGTGCGCGGCGGCGGCCAGGCTAATCAGGGCCACGGCTGGCCAGATACTGGTGGCGTAGCGGGCCAGCATGATGGGCACTACCAGCAGGGCAAAGACCAGCATGGCAGTTTTGCGAGCCTTATACACGCTCCAGCCCCGCTTGATGAGGTAGGAAGAAAAGTACCCGCCACCGATGCTGCCTACCGTCGTCAGAGTATACACAACCACTAAGGGTAGGCTAGGCTTTTTCAGGTCCAGATCGAAGGTAGTGGCGAAGTAGGATGGCAGCCAAAACAGGAAAAACCACCAAATGGGGTCCGTGAGCATCTTGCCGAATACGAAGGCCCAGGTCTGGCGTACGCTCAGCAGCCGACCCCACGAAATGGTTTTGCCATGGTCGCCCTCGGCGGCTTCCGGCTCGTTGTCGCTGTGGATGTAGGCGTATTCCTCGGCCGACAGCTTGGGCTGCTTGGACGGAATCTGGTAGGATATCCACCAGAAAATTAGCCATATAAAGCCAATGCCACCGGTAATCAGAAAGGCTTCTTCCCAGCCGTAGCTCCCCAGAATCCAGGGCACCATGATGGGCGCTACTACGGCCCCAATGTTGGCGCCGGAGTTGAAAACGCCCGTAGCCAGCGCGCGCTCCTTCTTCGGGAACCACTCGGCTACGGTTTTAATGGCGGCCGGAAAGTTACCGGCTTCACCCAGACCCAGCGCGGCGCGGGCTACCCCAAACCCCAGTGTGCTGGAGGCAAAGGCGTGGGCAATGGCCGCTCCGCTCCAGGCAATAATAGAAATGATGTACCCTTTCTTGGTGCCGATGAAGTCGATGATGCGCCCAAAGGCTAGCAGCCCAATAGCATAGGCCGCCGAAAAAGCCATGACGATGTAGCTGTAGCTGCTCTCCGTCCAGTTGAACTGGGTTTCGAGGGTAGGCTTCAACAGGCCAATTACCTGACGGTCGAGGTAGTTGATGCTAGTGGCGAAGAACAGCAGCGCCACAACGGTCCAGCGGTAGGTTCCGAGTTTTTTCTCCATGAGTCTACTGCTGAGCGCGTTGCTGAATAAATTGAACCAGACCGGCCACCTTAGCCGTCAGGGCCTCGGCCCCCGCATCGCCCTTAAAGAGCTGGGAGCCAATACCCACAGCTTGCACGCCCGCGCCCAGCCACTCGCCAATACTTTCCTCGGTGGGCTCTACCCCGCCGGTCACCATCAGGGGCACATCGGGCAGAGGGCCGCGCACGGCCTTGATGTAGCTGGGGCCCACGGTGTTACCGGGAAACACCTTCACCACATCGGCACCCAGCTGGTGGGCACGGTAGATTTCGTTCAAGGTCATGGCACCGGGCAGCCAGGCCACGTCGGCGTGTTTGCACGCGTGCGCCACCGACTCAGTGGTGACGGGCTGCACCACGAAATCGGCGCCGGCCTGAATGAAGCGCTGGGCTTCCTCCCCCTCATAAATCGTCCCGATGCCCAATAACATTTCCGGGCAGTTGGTCTGCACAAACGATTGCAACTGTGTAAATACATCGAAGGCCTGCGCGCCCCGATTGGTAAACTCAAAGACCCGGATACCGCCGTTGTAGCAGGCTTGCACAATCTGCTGGGCGTGCGCTACATCGGGGTGATAAAAGACTGGAACCAGCGGGTGCGCCAGTAACTGTTTTAATGCATCTGCACGTGAAAATCGAGCCATAAGCGAGGTAGGGTAGAAATGAAAAAAGAGCGAATACAGCGCCTATCTGGTTCTAAGCGCTAAGTGGAAAGAGCGGTAAGTAGCTATGCGCTACTCGGCATCACCCTGCAAATCAGTTTTATACCTAATTAGTAAGAACCTTACCGGAGTAGTCGCCCCGTCACGTTGCCTTGCATAATGTGCTCCACCTCCGCGGCCGTCACCAGATTGATGTCGCCAACGATGGTGTGCTTGAGGGCCGAGGCCGCCGTAGCAAAGCCTAGCGCCCGCGCCGGGTCCTGGTCGAAGTGCAGCCAGCCGTAGATGAAGCCCGAGATGAACGAGTCGCCGCCGCCGATACGGTCTATCACGGGTACGATATCATAGGGTGTAGTTTCGTGGTAGGCGCCCTGGTCGTAGAGTAGGCCGCGGATGCGCTCGTGGGAGGCGCTCTGCGTTTCGCGGCGGGTAGCAATTACCTGTTTGATCTGCGGGAAACGCTGTTGCAGCTGCTCGCACATGCTCACGAAGCGGTCTTCCCTACCTTCCTCGGGCCGGATGCCGAACAAGTCCTCGGCGTCGCCTTCGGTGCACACTACCACGTCGCAGCCGGCTACCAGCTCGGGCATCACGTCCTGCGCCTTCTGGCCGTACTGCCACAGGTTGCGGCGGTAGTTCACGTCGGCCGACACAGTGATGCCCAGGCGGCGAGCGACCTGAATGGCCTCGCGGGTAGCCTGAGCCGCGCTGGCCGAAATAGCGGGCGTAATGCCCGTCCAGTGCAGCCACTGGGCGTCTTTCAGGATTTCATCCCAGTTGAACCACGCGGGGTCAAGGTTCGCAAAGGCCGAATCGGCGCGGTCGTACACGATTTTGCTACCGCGCAACGAGGCTCCTACCTCCAGGAAGTACAGCCCCAACCGCTGCCCGCGAAACACGCAGGAGTGCATATCTACGCCCAGGCGCTGGAAGTGCTGGGCGGCAGCGCGGCCCAGGTCGTTGTCGGGAAAGCAGCCGGCGTGAGCGGCGGGCTGGCCCAGTTGGGCCAGCGCGGCGGCCACGTTGGCATCGCCCCCGCCGTAGGTAACGTCCAGGCTAGCGGCCTGCGTGAGGCGGAGGTTGAGCGGCGGCGACAACCGCATCATGATTTCGCCGAAGGTTACGACTTGTTTCAAAAGAGATGGATTGAATGCGTGTTGTTGGTTACTAGTAACTTGAGTTGGTGAACATCTGTCATCCTGAGCTTGCGAAGGACCTTATGCCCGCAGAATGGGTCGTTGGTAAGATGGACGTGCTGACGTGAGAA
>NZ_JAHWGL010000137.1 GCF_019334315.1 Hymenobacter profundi | reverse complement strand
AGATTCCTCCCGCTGGTCGAAATGACAATCTTTAGAAGCATGCGAGTTTACCCCCGTGCGCCAAAAATAGCGCTGCCTACCCGCACCAGGGTGCTACCTTCTTCGATGGCCAGGGGGTAGTCGGAACTCATGCCCATGGAGATTTCCCGGAAATGGTCGGCATCGGCGAAAAAGCGGCTCTTCAGCTGCTCGAAGTAGCCGCGCAGCGTCTGGAACTCGCGGCGGAGCTGGGCCACATCATCGGTGAAGGTAGCCACACCCATCACGCCCGTTAGGCGCACGTGACGGAGCTGCTGATACTCGTCGGATTGCAGCATTTCTTCGGCTTCCGCGAAGCTGAGGCCGGTTTTGGTTTCCTCGTCGGCAATGTGGAATTGCAGTAGGCCGTTCACCACCCGGTCGTGCTGGGCGGCCCGTTTATCAATTTCCAACAGCAGTTTTAAGCTGTCGATGCTCTGGATGGTATGCACGAAGGGCGCCAGTTGCTTCACCTTATTGGTTTGCAGGTGCCCAATGAGGTGCCATTCCACGTCGGCGGGCAGCTCGGGTTGCTTGGCCACCATCTCCTGCACCTTGTTTTCGCCAAACAGCCGCGCACCGGCCTCATAGGCTTCTTGCAGCTTCGCTACCGGGTGGGTTTTCGTGACGACTACCAGGCGGGCCGGCGTTCCGGCCAGCTCGGTTTCTATGTGCTGAATGTTCTCGGCAATGCTCATGCGGCAAAGGTAGGCACTGCCGCCGTGGGGTAAGGGATAAGGTCGGACTTAATCCTCCAACGCATTCGTCAAAAACGTGTTCTTCAGCCCCAGCCACACCAGCCACAGCAACACGCACCACCCCAGGTAGATGCGGTAGTAATCCTTGGTATTGCGGTAGCGTGTTTGCTTGATTTCGGACTTCTCGTACTGATTGATACGCCGGAATACTTGGCGCAGGCCCGCATTGTCGGTGGCACGGAAGAACTGGCCTTCGCCAGCCTGCGCAATTTGGCGCATGGTGGTTTCGTCGAGGCGGGTTTCCACGTAGCGGGTGCGGCCCGACGGGTCGGTGCCAAAGGGAACGGTACCGTCGCGGCCCAGGCCGATGGTGTAGATTTTCAGGCCGTAGGCGTGGGCCAGTTGGGCGGCCGTGAGCGGGTCGAGGCTGCCGGCAGTATTCTCGCCGTCGGAAAGCAAGATGCACACTTTGGTACGGCTGCGCGAAGCCCGAAGGCGGTTGGTGGCCACGCCCAGCGCAGAGCCAATGGCCGTGCCGTCGTTGGCAATCATACCCAAGTGTAGGTTGCGCAGCTCGTCGCGCAGCAGGTCATAGTCGGTGGTGAGGGGGGCCAGGGAGTAGGCATCGCCAGCAAACACCACCAGCCCTACCCGGTCGCCGGCGCGGCTGTCCACAAACTCGCGGGCCAGGCGCTTGGCGGCTTCCAGGCGGTTGGGGCGCAGGTCGCCCAGCTCCATCGAGCCCGATACGTCCAGCACCAGCAGCAAGTCGATGCCCTCGCCGGTTTGCACCACGCGCTCGTCGGTGCGTTGAGGGCGGGCCAGCGCCACCAGGCCAAACATCAGGCTGAGGGCCAGCACCACATCGGGCACAAAACGCAGCAGCGCCGACCAATCCTGGCGCACCCTACCCCCCACAAAGGCCACTCCCAGCCGGGCCCGGCGACGGTAGGTCAGCGCCCAGCGTACCACAAAGAGCAGCGGCACCACCGGCACCAGGAGCAACAAGCGCGGCTCCTGCCAGGTGTAGCCCGTCAGCGTAGAGTAGCGCAACGCGTCCAGGAAAGGGGCCAGCAAGCGGTGCCAAAGCTGTTCGAGCATAGAATAGAGAAGGGCAGGGTAGACGGCAAAAGACTTCCGTGTGCGGAATACGGCAGGCACGGCCTGCTATATCCTTCCGCCACGGAAGTCTTTGCCAAAGATACTACTCTATTGGTCGCAGGCTGAAAGCGCCGCGAAGGGTTTAGTGCGCAGCGCTACTCTCGAAGCCAGCCACCGTGAGGCGCACCGGCCGGGCCGATACCTTGTGCTTGGTTACGCTACCAAAATCCGTGAGCTTCACTTGGTGCACCTCGCCCAGCGAAGGCACGGCAATGTAGGCGTAGCGTTCCGTCGCTTCCAAAACCGGCTTGTAGGTATCGGCGGCTGGGGTAGCGGGAATGGCCTGGCCTTCCTTTTTCAGGGTGCCGGTGGCGAGGTCGTATACGCGCAGCTTTCCATCAAGGGTAAGAATTAGCAGGTTGCTGCCCGCCTGGTCTACCTTGCACTGTATAGCATCATTGCCAGTATAGATGGGCGTAATCCGGTCGGTGCCCAGGTCGATGAAATAGGCGCCTTTAGTGGCCACGTAGCCAATAAACTTATTGGCTGCCTTGGCATAATAGACGCTGGCCAGACGGAAAGCGCCAAAATCGGCTGGGTTAGCAATCAGGCGCTGCTCGCCCGACTGTTTCACCACCAACACGCTGCCCGAAGTATTAGCAGAGGTAGTAAAGCAGCCAAATACGGCGTTCTGCCCGTCGGTGGCGTTGCCATGGATGCTCCCGGTTGTCAGGGTAGAGGCGTGCACCAGGCTACCCGTGCTGCTGACTATGCGCACACTGGTAGGGCTGGCACCAGAGGTAGGGGCAACCGTCACGGCGTAGTTGCCATTGTCGAACTGGGCCATAGCCCCGTGGTGTGGCAGCAGTCCAGCATTGATGGTCTTGAACGTTGCGCCCGGCGTATGAAAATCGGCGTCATTACCGACGCTGAGGGTACCGTCGCCGTCGTTAAAAATCAGCGACTCAGTGCCTTTGCTTTTGAAATGGGTAGGCTTCGCGCCATTGGCCGTAATAGCAGCCCATTTCGGCGTACCCTTCACATCCACATGGTCTACGTGCGACTCTAGCCCCGTATCAAATACTTCCACCATGTTTTGACTCTGATACAGCACCGTTGCAAAACGGCCAGAAGCCGTGGTGTACAGGTTGGCCAGCGGAAACTTGGTGTTGAAGGAGGTCACCGAAGCATCGAAGGGAGTTATTTGCGTGAGCTTGGTGTCTTGCTCGTCGCTTACCAATACCCGTACGTAACGATGCTCCTGCTCAGTAGCAGCTGCGTCAGGTGCGGCATCTGAGTCGTTGTCGTCGCACGAAGACAACGTTGCCGTGGCAAGTAACGCCAGTAAAAAGGTAGAGGTGGAAAGGTTGAATTTCATAAGGGTAAGCTGCCTTGAATGAAGATTACATGAAACATTGATGCAATATTAAGACAATTAATGTTAGATATGCAACTATGTTTCATGTAATCTTCATTTAAGGCGGCTTTCCTCTCGGGCTTATCTAATGGGAATTGAACTCAGAGCTAACGAGGCGCTACTTCGGGTCACATCATTCCACCATAAAAACGAGAAAGCCCCTCGTCGGAGGGGCTTTCATGCTTCTCTTAGGGGTAGCTCTTATCTGACTTCCTACCCACTTAAGCTATCGGAAACGGTAGAGGTTAAGCATCATAGACACGCCGCCATTCGTGCGCCACGAGTTCAGGTTGTCCGTGTCGGAGGTGCGCGTACTCCACAGATTCCACATCAACCCGTTCGAGTTGCGGATCGACCACGCCTGGCTAGCATTTAGGTCCAGCCACGGACCGTACGTGGAGGCGGTGCCGGTGTCTTTCACGAAAATACAGGCCCACCGCGCAAAGATGGACTTGCCTCCCTGAATGTCCAGTACGGCGTCTTCATCCTGTAAAATACCGCCGGGCGACTTGGATAAGCTGGTGCGGGCATAGTTCATCGCCTGGAGTCCCATACTCCGGTAGTCGGGGCTGCTGTAGTAGGGTCGCAATTCATTGGCCGCCCCAATAAAGGTGCCCTGCGTATACAGCAAGGCCCCCTCCGTAATTTGGCCAGCTTTGTTCACTGCCCCCTTCACTTCGCCGGTGGCGGGCACATACATCTGCGGCACCAGCCAGTCCATAATCATCTTGGCTTTGTTACGGTAGCTCACGTCGCCGGTGGCTTTGTAGAGGCGCATGGCGCAAATCACGGCCGGCGCATTCACGCAGGTGTTTTTGGAGAGCTTGTCGGTTTTCCACCACAAGCCCCCGCCCAGCGTGGTGTCCCAACCGCGGGCCCACACCAAGTCAAAGTTCTGCCGTGCCATATCCAGCATGCCCCCGTCGTTCCAGATCTCGTAGGCGCGGATGCACATCAAGGAGCCCCAGATGATGTCGTCGTTGAACTCGTTGCTGCTCCACAGCAGGCCGTGGGCATCGCGCATGCCGTTGTAGAGGTACTGGATTTTGTTCTTGTACTCAGTGGTAGGGTTTACATTATAGGCATCAATGACGGTTTCAATGGCTTCGGCCTGGGTCCAGAAGTCCATGCGCCGGGTCTTGGCCAGATCAAACCAGTAGTTGGCCTTGAAGGTAGGGCCATACGTGCCATACTGGTTGTAGTACTTGTTGTCGTAGCTAGTCAGCGCCAGCAGCGCTTCGCTTTTGGGCACGACGGCCAGCGCGCTGACCTGGGTAGGAGCCACTCCGCCCGTCGCGTCACTATCGGTGAAAACCTCCTCTTGACAGCCCGAAAGCAGGCTCAGCAACACGGCTGGCAGAATACTCCGGTGCAGGGTGTGCCGTAGGCTAGAAGGCACGGAGGCCTGGGGGTGGGGGTGGGTAACGTGGTTCGTTTGCATAGGATGTGGAGTATGGGTGGGAAGGTAGTCCTAGTGACGAGCGGCTTCGTGACCTGGCAGCCGGGGTAGGCCATCTATCCAACGCGCTATAAAGTGTGCGCTGCGGTACGATACCGGAGAAGGTACAGGTTTTTTGCTGCCTACGAAACTAGTCCTAAGCAAAAAAGCAGTTCAAGCGCCTCACTACGAATGCTGTAGAATAAGGATAGATAGGGGTAGGTAGCTGATGCCAGCGCCTTGGCCACACGTATTCCAATAGTCCGAGCCTACACAAGTTTTCTCCGTAACCACTTGCGAACCGGCTCATCGTACCATTTCAAGGCAGCATACGCCAGCACGATTCCGCCTAGTAAAATAAGTAGCGCATAGGGCCACGCCTGCGTAAGCGTGGTGCCTGGATGATTGCTGATCCAGGCAACATAAAAATAGACCAGCGGGTAGTGCACCAGGTAAAGCGGGTAGGATAGGTCGCCCAAAAACCTACACAGTCTGCTCTCGTGGTGCGTTTGCACCGCGCTACTGGCACCCAGGTAGACGATGAGCGGAAAAAGGAGGATAATGCACACCGATTCATAGAGCCCGTTCAGCCACAGATGCGTCGCGCCGCCCAGGCGCGGCATATACAGCAGGGTAGCCAGTAGCAGGCTGCACCAGAAAAAGGCGTTGCGTATGCGCCCCGTGGGCTTGGCTACCCGAGAAAGCAACAGCCCGGCACTGAAAGGGAACATCGTACGGGTGAGGCCAATGCGGACCTGCTCTACATTCAGCGTCCAGCCGCCACTAACGTCGCCGTTGGTGATGGCCAAGTGGGCCAGGGCAATAGCCGAGAGGCCAACCAGGATGCATAAAGCGGTGTTAGAAAACTTCCGGATCCAGATGGCATACAATAGGTTCGCCACGTATTCGAAGAACAACGACCAGCCTACGCTATTCAAAGGGTGCATCTCTTGCCAGCCCCGTATATCCAGCGACAGCGGCACGGGTAGGATGGTATACCCAATGAGCAGCACCAACAGCATCTTCCAGACGGGAACCGTATGAATGAGTGGCCAGATGGTAGAATCAGTGAAATAGAAGCCGATGGCGCCGAGGGTCATTCCCAGCACTACCATAGGTTGGAGGCGTGCGACCCGGCGTTTTAGAAAACCGCCTACGCTCATCTTGTACCAACGGTCATCATAAGCGTAGCCAATCACGAAGCCAGATAGCAGGAAGAAGAAGTCGACCGCCAAATAGCCGTGATTGACCAGAATATCCAGGTGTCCGGTTCCCAGTGGCTCGGTCAGATGAAAGGTGACCACGATGATGGCCGCAACCCCGCGAAGACCGTCTAAGACGGGGTAGTGGGGTGGAGTGGCTAGCTCCTTGTTGTGTGTTCCTGGCATCAGATCGGCTAAACAGGCGAGAAGATAAATCTTTGGCAAAGTATACAAACCGAGCAGATGAAAGGCGCAGTAGGGGTAGGCCTCTTTGCTCTAAGCATGTAGTTTGGTACGACGTGTACCTGCACGAGTAGGGAAAGGCTAGCAGCAATAACCGATTCTTCTCGTGCCTAGAATACAAGGGATAAGCGCGAGGCCTAGCGGGGCCTTGGCTCATTCGCGTACCTTCGCGGCTCCTTCCGGTATCTTATACTATTCTCTTTCTTGTGAAAGCTAGTCGTCTCCTTGCACTCTGCGCCCTGTTGCTCTTTGTGAGCTGTTACCCCGCGGCGCATGCCCAAACAGCGTCCACGCCCCTGACCATTGGGCAAACCTTCACGCTGCCGTCGGAGGCGCTGCACGAAACGCGCCGCATCAACGTGTATGTACCACCGGGTTATACCGATTCAGCCGCCATACGGCTGCCCGTACTGTACATGCCCGATGGCGGGCAGAAGGAAGACTTTCTGCACGTGGCTGGTTTGGTACAGGTGCTCACGGGCAACGGGGCCATGCGTCCGTTTATATTGGTCGGGATTGAAAACACCCAACGCCGGCGCGACCTCACTGGCCCCACCAACAGCGAAGAGGATCGGAAGATTGCCCCACAGGTAGGCGGGTCTGCTGCGTTTCGGCTGTTTATTCGCACGGAGCTCATGCCTCTAATCCGGGAGCGATACCACACCGCTGCCGAAACGGCCATCATGGGGGAATCGTTGGCGGGCTTGTTTGTGCTGGAAACACTGCTTCTGGAGCCAGAGCTCTTCGACACGTACATTGCCTTTGACCCTAGCCTGTGGTGGAACAAGGGCCAGTTGGTAGACCAGGCCAAAGCCATGCTACAGGGCTACAGCGGCCAGGCAAAAACGGTGTATGTCGCCTCCAGTAGCGATGATGCCCAGATTCCCGAATCGCGCCGGCTTCCACCCGCGCTGAAGGCAGCGAAGCGCACCATCCGGTGGTATTACGAACCCATGCCTGAGGAAACGCACGCAACAATTTATCATCCAGCCGCGCTGAAGGCGTTGCGCACTGTTTTCAAACCTACAACCAATACAGCTGGTAAGTAACTGTTTATACTTCTAGTATGTGTCCTGCTTCAACATCTTCTTCAAGAGGCACGTAGGCCTGACGCTCCTGGCTTTTCGCAAAGCTCTGTGAGTAGGCTAGGAACTCATCCGCTGAACAGAACAGATTCTACGTTAGGATAGCGCAGTTCCAAAGTTACCCTCGTGCTGGATTTAATGAGCGCTCATCGGCCTGGTAGCGCACTTCTGCAAACTCGCGCAGTAGGTCGAATACCAGCGGACTTTCGGTTTCTTCTTCCATCAGCTGGTTGCCGTAGATCATGCGGTCGGCCAGGTGCAAGGCCTGGGCCACGCGTGGGTCGTGGTGGTAGTGCGCTACTATCTCGCGGGTAGTCAGGCTGTTGATGCTGTTGTTTTCGAGGGTGCTGAGGTAGTTTTTCCAGAGCGTGATGGCGCGCTCCATGTTGGTGAGGGAGCGCGACAGCTCAAACCGCTCGATGTGACGGGCATATTGAGTGAGGAAATACGCGTGATTTTTGCGCCGCCGGTACCGCTGATAGCGCCGCCGCAGGCTTTTGCGAAACCCGAGTACTAGCCCCCCGGCCACGAGTGCCAACACTGCGAAGCCAGCCAGCCAGTAGGGGTAGTTGAAGCGCGCTTCTATGGGCAGTGGTTGCACATTAGCGCGGAGGGTAGGGGTAGGAACACCGGGTTGTAAAGGAGCTGCTGTGCGCGTTAGCTGCACCGAGTCGGGGAGAGCGGGCACCGTGAGCGTATCGCGGCCGCGCAGCACCAGCACAGGTAGACGCAGGCGCTGCACGGGGTCTAGGGAAAAGGTGCGCAACAGATACACGGTGCGGTCGAGGCTGCGGCCCTGGCGGGTGCGGGTGGGCTGGTAGGAGCGCCGAATCAGCTCAAACGGCGCAAAATCGGCCGTCGAATCCGGAAAAATCACTTCCAGATTCGGCGCATGGTGGTAGGTTAGCTCGTAGCGAATGGGCTGGCCCACGCGCACGGTAGGCTGCACAAAACGGCCACGCGGCAAGGTGTCGTTGCGGGGCACGGCCTGCCCGTACGCGGTGCTACCAAGTAGCCACAAAAGCCCCGCTAGTAGCTGCCCTACCCAAGCGGCGCGCTTACCCACGGCCACCCCGCTGGTTGCGCCTCCGAAACAAACTCACCAATTGCGGCACGAAGTCGGAATCGGTGGCGATGGATATAAACTCGGTGCGGTGCCGACGGCAGATCTGCCCGATTTGCTCGCGGTTTTGCTCGTACGTGGCCCGGTAACGTGCCCGAAATACCGTCGAAGACGTGTTGGTCCACACGGTGCGGCCGGTTTCCTGATCGAGCAGCGGTATGATGCCTAGGGGCGGAAACTCCCGCTCGCGCTGATCCAGCAGCTGCACCACAATCAGGTCGTGCTTGCGGGCCAGCATCGTCAGCTCCCGCTCGTAGTTGGTGTCAATAAAGTCCGAAATCAGCAGCACAATGCTGCGCCGCTTCAGCAGGCCCAGCGCCTGCTTGATGCCCTCGGCTACATTGGTTTGGCGCGAGCGAGGTTCCAGGTCAAACAGCCGTTTGATGAGAGCATAGGCGTGCCGAATACCTTTGCCGGGTGCCAGAAACAGCTCTTTTTGGTCCGAAAACGCAAAAATGCCCAACTGGGCCTCTTGCCGGGCGGCAGCCAGCGCCAGTAGGCCACAGATGTCGCGGCCCACATCGAGCTTGCGCCTACCCTGGGCACCTACCTGCTGCGAGGCGCTAACATCGAGCAGCAATAAAACTGACTGTTCGCGTTCTTCCTTGTACGTCTTCACAAACGTGCCGTGCCCTTTGCTGGATACGGCCCAGTCGATGGCGCGCACCTCGTCGCCGTACTGGTAGAGGCGCACATCATCAAACTCCAACCCCGTGCCCTTGAACACCGAGCTGAAATCGCCCTGTAGCTGCGCGTCGGCAGTTTTGAGAATACGTATCTCCATTTGCCGCAAACGGCGCACAAGTTGCTGGAAAGGCGTGGATTCGGGCGTATTCATCACGGCTAAACTACGGGATCTGGCTAACTTTGCCCACGTGAAAACTCTTTTATCCTACGCCCTGCTGTCTTTGAGTCTGTTACTGAGCAGTTGCGACCGGCCCGAAATGGCCGTACCACCCGCCCAACTGCTCTCCAAAGAACAGATGCGCGGCATCCTCATCGACCTGCACATCTTGGAAGCGCGTATCGAGTCGGGCCGCCTGAGCACCGATTCAGCGCGGGCGCTCTACAACGAGCAGCAGCGCCTGGTATTGCAGCAGCACCAGGTCACGGATTCGGTCTTTCAGCAGAGCTACCGCTACTACGCCATCCACGACAAAGACTTGGATGGTATCTACGGGGAAATTATCGACAGTCTAGCGGCCCGCGAAAAGAAGCTGGAAGAGGCCAGCCAGAACAATCAAACGAAATAGCTATTGTTCGCACTCACTCGGCATAGCTGAGTGAGTGCAGGAGAGCATGGAATGCGAGTGTAAGTTCAAAACTTCACCATTCTTATAATAAACGGCTGCCGTTGGGCACAGGGCTAGCCACTGTGGCCAGCACAATATGCCCATCGGCATCGGGTGTGCCCGTCACGAGTACCTCGGAGCGAAACGGACCGATTTGCTTAGGTGGGAAGTTAACCACGCACCACACTTGGCGGCCTACGAGGTCGGAGGGCTGGTAGTGGTGCGTGATCTGGGCGCTGGATTGTTTTAGGCCGATTTTCGGTCCGAGATCAACTAGCAGCTGGTAGGCTGGCTTACGCGCCTGCGGGAATTCGCGGGCTTCTACAATGGTGCCCACGCGCAAGTCGACGCGCGTAAATTCGTCCCAAGAAAGGGGAGCGGGAGTGGTGGATTCTGCCATACGTAGTGCCAAGGTAGCACTTCACGCAAGGTCAACGGTTCTTATTGCGCCAAGGCAAACTGCTCCAACTGCGCCAGCTTTTGCTGCACCTGGGTTTCCCATAGCTGCTGTTGCGGCTTGTTCAGGCCGTGGTTAGTAGCCTGGTCGTAGCGGGCTTCCTCGCGCTGCCACTCCGAAAACATGGCTTTGGTCAGGTTCTGAAACTTGGGTTGCAGATGCTGGCAATCGAACTGCGTTTGGCTCAGCTTCTGGCGCATGCGGCGAGCATACAGCTCCGTGATATCGAAGTGCAGCTGCTCGTGGCGCAGCAGCTCGGGGCTGGCCTTGGTGGCCTCCCGTACCCACGATTCAGTGGGCATAAAGACAGCCTGCACCTGCGAGGAAAACACGAAATCCTTGCAGCCTACCTGCACATCAATATTGGCTGAGGTGAGGGCCGCCAAGCGGTCAGCAGGGGTAGGCTTAGTCTTGAAATCGGCCCAGGTGAGCTTGCGTTGCGCCGACCACGCAATAACCTCGGGCTTAGGCGGCGTGGTTTGGGCGGGCGTAGGAACGGAAAAAAAGCCGCCCAGCAGCAGGCTAGGCAACAGAAACGAGAAGAAGGACATGGCAGACAGGAATACTACTTCCGTGCCAACGCTGAAAGGAAGTTATTTAGTTGCGAAGTGATGAGATGGTGAGTTGTGAGGTTGTGAATAAAGAATACGGCTGTCATCCTGAGCTTGCGAAGGA
>NZ_JAHWGL010000136.1 GCF_019334315.1 Hymenobacter profundi | reverse complement strand
GAGAAGGTCCTTCGCAAGCGGACGCCAGATAAAGGATGACAGGCGCACCTTTTCAACTCACAACTTCACAAACTCACCCGCCAAACAACCGTCCGAAAAAGCCTTTGCGGCGCTTTTTCAGCTTGGTTTTCTTTTTGATGGTGCCGGCTTCGGTCTTGGTTTTCACCTTTGTGCCGGTAGCTGGTTTGGGGGTAGGCGGCGCGGGGGCAGGCGGTATGGGCAGCGCTGGCACAGTGGCTGGCTGGGGCGCTTGCGCTACCATAATATCCCCCTTCCTAGTCACCACGTGCACGGGTGCGCTTTCATTGTGCATGCGGTCTACCGCCGTTACGTAGTAGGCGTATTCCACACCGGTGAGGGCCGTGGTATCAATCAGGGTAGGCGCGTAGGCGGTGCGTGGCACCAGGGCCAGAATGTGGCGGGGGTCGTCGGGCGAGGGAGTTTCGCCTTCTGCGAAGCGGTACACCACGAAATACCGGGCATCGTCGCCATCGGCGGCGGTAGGGCCGGGCTGCCAGGTAAGCGTCACGGCCGGGGGCGTGCGAATCAATACCAACTGCTGAGCCGGGCGAGGTGGCACCGCATCCAGCCAAGGCATAGTAGGCACCAGCGCCGGGTAGCGAAAGGCATTCTGCTGCAACGAATCGGTGACGTGCAGCGGATTGGCCAGCAAGGACTTCGAGCTAAAAAACACACTTCCACTCACCTCCGTGGGGTAGCTGCGGTTGAGACGAATCTGGCGCATCAGCTCGCGGGGGTTGCGCCACGTGGTGTCGCCGCGGGTGTTCTCCAGCATCCGGTAGGGCGCCTGCCCAATGTAGAGATGGCGCCCGAAGTGGTTGCGGCTCCACCACTCCACCAGCACCGGGTAGGGCGCCAGCCGGAAGTTGCTGCTCCAGTACAGTTGCGGCACGATGTAATCGATCCAGCCGCGTTGCAGCCACAGGCGCGTGTCGGCGTAGAGGTTGGCGTAGGTCGGCTGGCCGGCCCGCGTATCGGAGCCCTCGGGGTGGGCCGAGCGGTTCATCCAAACCCCAAACGGCGAAATCCCAAATTTCACCCAGCGCTTAGTGGCGTGAATCTCGCGGCTCAGGCTCTCAATCAGCGAGTTCACATTTTGCCGGCGCCAATCGGCCAGCGCGAGGTGGTCAGGGTTGAATTGGGCAAATGCCGCCTCATCGTGCAGCGTCTGACCCGCTTCGGGGTAGGGATAGAAATAGTCGTCGAAGTGCACACCGTCGATATCGTAGCGGCGCACTACGTCCAGAATCACTTCTGTGATGCGCTGGCGCACTTCCGGCAACCCAGGGTTGAACAGCAATTTGCCGCCGTAGCGCAGAAACCACTCGGGGTGTTGGCGGTAGGCGTGGGTGGCAGCCAAGCGCCGCGTGAGCGTGTCCTGCGAGGCGCGGTAAGGATTGAACCAGGCATGAAACTCCATGCCGCGCTTGTGTGCTTCGTCAATCAGGAACGGAAGTGGGTCGTAGCCGGGGTCTTTGCCCTGCTGGCCCATCAGCCACTTGCTCCAGGGCTCCAGGCCACTCCGGTAGAAGGCATCGGCAGCGGGCCGCACCTGCACAAACACAGCGTTGATGCCCGTGCGCTGCTGTCGGTCTAGCATCCGGCGGTACTCGTTGCGCTGCTGGTCGGCGGTGAGGCCAGGACGGCTGGGCCAGTCGATGTTGGCCACCGAAGCAATCCAAACGCCCCGCAACTCCCGCTTAGGCGGCGCGTCCTGGGCCTGCACGGCACCACTCAGCAACAGCCACACCAGCATGATCATGCCCGCGCCCCATCGGCAGCGGGTAGTTACTACCTGCATCATTTGCACGCTTCTAAAATCGAATAAGCGCGCAAGTTACGAGTTGTGAGGTGGTCAGTAAAAACCGTCTGTCATCCGGAACGCAGTGAAGGACCTTCTCACGTGAGAAAGTCCTTCACTGCGTTCCGGATGACAGACGGTTTTCTTACTAGCTGATGCGTATTTCTATTCCACCACAATACGCTGCTGATAGTGCTGGGCATTGGCTTCCACGCGCAGCACATACACGCCGCTGGCCAGGCCAGCTACGGGCACTTCTGTTTCGCGGCCGTGCAGCGTGCGCGTCAGGCAGGTGCGGCCCTGCATATCGTAGAGACGAATGGCTACATTGGCAGTGGGTGTGTTGGTCAGCACTACGCGTACCAACTCGTGGGTGCGCGTGGGGTAGGCCGCGCACCACGCGCCCGAAACGACAGCGGGTGTAGCCGTAGGCAGCGTCACGGCTGGGCTTTCCGAGGCACCAATGCTGCCCCGTACGCCCGCTGCGGGCGTTGCCAACCCGAAGTAGTCGCGTGGTCCTGCTTCCTGCCGGAACTCATCCCATAGGTTCAGCCCGGCTCCTACCAGCGCCGAGGTAGGCGCCAGCCGGTAGTCGCTGTTGGCGGCTGTAGCGGCGGCGGTTGGTGTAGCCGTCGTTGCATCGCTCTGGTTGGCAGTGCGCAGCTGCGGATTGATGCTCAGGCCGCAGGGCCGGTCGCCCAGCTGCTCTTGCGTGGTGGCCTGCCGCCAGGTGGGTAGGGAGGTGTAGGTAGCGTTGTTCCAGCGCAACGTAAAACCACTCCCCTCACTCCAATAGCAGTTGCCTTCCAGGCGCACGCCAGTGGTCAGGCTGGCGTCTACCAGCGTCAGGCCGTCGGTGGTCTGCAACAGGTTGTTACGCAGAGTGATTCCGCTCGCCGCACCGCCTTCAAGCTGGACAGCCACGGGCACCGAATTGTTAGCGGGCTTCGTAACCAGCACGGTGTTGTTGTGCAGGCTAATCCGCTGCATTCGCTCTGCTGCGGCAGGTGCCAGCACCGCCAGGGCGCCATGGTTGGCACGGCGGGCGTCGTTGTCGCTGATGTTGTAGCGCACCGTCAGGTTGGTGCTGGGCACCGACATCGTATCAGGCTGGGTAATGGCGAAGCCGGGGCCTTCGTTGTCGTGCGCGTAGTTATACTGAACCACAGCGGTAGCACACCCGCCTTCTAGAGCAAAGCCTCCGCCCCGCACCGTACCCGAACGATTACTGTACGACTTACATTGCTGCACCGTCAGGTTGGTGCACCGCCAAGCCCCAATGCCGGCCGGGCCGGCGGCGGGGTAGGCGTTCAGGCGGCCATTGTTGTAGGCCTCGCACTGCTCTACCACGGCGCCCGTTACGTGAGCCAGCAGTAAGCCGTAGCCGGTACGGGTTTGCTTCAGATCAAGCCGGCCGGTGTTGTTGTATAGTCGGCAATTTGCCACGTACCAGTTGCGGTGGGTGGCCTCGGCCGAGCCGTACGAGCTGATGCCCGCCTCGCCGTTGTCGTGCACGCGGCTGTTAGTGATTCGTACGCCGGAGTAGCCGCTACCGGCTCGCTGGCTGCTGATCGTAACGCCCGCCTGCTGGTAGCCACTTACGTCGAGGCTGTCGAGTACCAGGTGCGGGAGTTGCGTGGCCGCCGAGTCCAGCACGAATACCACACCAGCGCTCTTGTTGTTCAACCGGCCCGAGCCGGCGAAATACAGGCGACGCAGCTCAATACCGCCCGCGTTACGGGCCAGCAAGCCGTAGGTACCGCCGCTGCTGATGGTAGCCCAGCCCCTACCATACGAGCCGAATACAATAGGTTGCGCAGCCGTGCCTTGCGTAGTGCCCTTCAGCTGCAAGCCACCTACAAAGGTCTGCTCTCCCTCAAACAAGACTTGGTCGCCGGGTTGCAGCGTGGCGGCGTTTACCCGCGCAATGCTGCGCCAGGCAGTAGCGGGGGTAGTACCAGTCTGCGCATCATTGCCTGCAATCCGTACATAGTAAGTGGTGGCGGCCGCTTGCTGACTGGCTGACAGCAACAGAAATAAGAAAAATAGTAAACGTATTTGCATTCCTGAGGTGGTTAGGCGTCAGAAACACTAGCATAAAGAATGATGCCACATCAGAATAAATATATTCTTCCAGCTTTATAACAGCAATTATCAGGTTATAACGCTTTATATATACAATTTAAATTTATACAGCTTATTGTTCTTTATCTATAATAGCATACTTATGAAATACAATTTTCTTAGCACTTACTATTCTATTTTTTTATGGAATAATGACACATAAAAAATAACGTCTGCCTACAGTGGTTTCGCAGTTGGTAGGAGAAGACACAATATTTTGCGTCACCTTGCTGAATGCCATAGACTCTCTCATTGAACAGCCACCATCAGCAACAACGAGACATAAAATATTGTGTCTCTATAGGATACTATATACACCGTTCACGCAACCGCTACGATTGCTCACCATCAGTTTTTGCTCGTCTTATCTATTGCGTCTGACCCAGAACGGTGTAACTAAGTGAGATTTTTCTGAATCTTGTACTGAAAGCAAGAACCAGCTTGCCGTTTCGTTGTGTTAGGCACAGCATCCCACGGCAACTGTGTAACAGCTGCCTCTTTGTCTCCTTATTTTTCTCTAATGCGCTTTTCCCCTCTCTCCTGCCAGGCTGGCCTGGTAGCGCTGCTGTTGCCTTTGGCTGCCGCTGCGCAAACCACCCCCTCCCCCTCTGCTACCCAGCCCCAATGGCATCTGCTCGACCCACAACAAAACAATGGCGTGATGGGCCTGAGCGCTGAGCGCACTTACCAGGAGCTTCTCAAAGGCCGCACGGCTACTCCCGTTACTGTGGCCGTGATTGACGGTGGCGTGGATACCGCCCATGTAGATTTGCGCGGCGTGATGTGGCACAACCCAAAGGAAATTGCCGGCAATGGCAAAGACGACGACGGCAATGGCTACATCGACGATGTATATGGCTGGAACTTCCTTGGAGGCCAGGATGGCCGCAACATCGACGTGGAAGCCTACGAGGACACGCGCATGCTGGCCCGTCTGGAGCCGCTCTACCAGGGCAAAACCCGCAACCAGGTGCCCGCCGCCAAGCGCGAGGAGTTCGACCTGTACCAGCAGGTGAAGAAGTCCTACCAAATCCACTACAAGGAAGACAACGAGCACTACGACCAGGTGAAGGACGCGTATCCGCAGACCCAGGCCGTGGCCGATCAGATGAAGCAGGCCCTGGGCGTGTCGCGCTTGGATACGGCTACCCTGCGCAACCCACCCACCGACAATGCCGACCTGCGCCGCATCAGCCAGCTATTTTATCAAAACCTGAAGGCTGGCGGCTACGCCGATATGGAATCGGTGCTGGATGATATGAAGCACGCTTACGACCAGACCAAAAATCTGGTAGAATATTCCCTAGACCTCAAGTTCAACCCGCGCAGCATTGTGGGCGACGACCCCGACAACCTAAAGCAGCGCTTCTATGGCAATGCCGACGTGACCGGCCCCGACCCTACCCACGGCACTCACGTGGCGGGCATTATTGCCGGCGACCGAACCAATAACGTGGGCATTATGGGCGTGGCGGGCTTACCCGTGCGCATTATGGCAGTGCGGGCCGTACCCAATGGCGACGAGCGCGACAAGGACGTGGCCAACGCCATCCGCTACGCCGTGGACAACGGCGCGCAGGTGATTAACATGAGCTTCGGCAAGTACTTTTCGCCCCACCGCGAGGCCGTGGAAGAAGCCATCCGCTACGCCGACTCCAAGGGCGTGCTGCTGGTGCACTCCGCCGGTAACGAGTCCATCGACATTGACACTAAAAAGCAGTACCCCTCGCCGGTGTTCCTGAACACCAAGACTATCCCGAACCTGATTACGGTAGGCGCCTCTTCCCGCACCAACGACCAAGAACTGGTAGCCGATTTCTCCAACTACGGCAAGAAAAACGTGGATGTGTTTGCGCCCGGCGTGCAGATCAACTCTACTCTCCCCAACAACACCTATGGCAACGAAAGTGGCACCAGTATGGCTGGCCCCATGGTAGCCGGTATGGCGGCAGTATTGAAATCCTACTTCCCCAAGCTCAGCCCCGAAGACCTGAAACGCATCATCCGCGAGTCGGCTACTCCCTTGCATACCAAAGTGCTCAAGCCCGGGGGCAAAACCACGATTGACTTCGCGGAGCTATCGAATACGGGTGGCTTAGTGAACCTGTATAAGGCCGTGCAGATGGCGCAACAAGTGCAGTAACACTTCTTGCAAGAAACAGCGCAAGCGGCGCGGTAGCTACCGGTTTCGGAGCTACCGCGCCGCTTTTTTTTTCTCAATCATCACATTGCATATCAATTACTTATACACATTCAGTATAATCCCTACTATAAGAAGGCCAAATGGTTGCAAGCCCTTTTTACTACCCGAATAATTCAATTATAATTTTTGAAGAGAATATTTCTAAAAGTCAGTTTATCCTCCCTGTCGACGGAACATAAGCCTACTTGCAGCAATAGAATTTTTCGATCTAAAACCTAGCATAAAGCTTCCTTCTAAATACTATTATCAGGATTAATCTTATACCTCCTTCTTCTCCTATCAGTAAATATACAATGTAGAACACATTCTTTATTATATAAATAAAATAAGTTTTTGTTAAATGTAAAATTTATTTAACACAATTTTTTCATCTATACGTTAAATTTGTGACAGAATTCTTCTATTCCACCTTCTCAGAATGAAACACTTATATCTAACTCGAAAAGTCCTTAGTGCTCTTTTCTTACTCGTGCTAGCGGTAGGAAGCGCGAAGGCGCAACATGCTACTGTGTCTAACGAAGGCCCTTTTGATGGGGCTGCCTATGGCCAAAATAATAGTTACAGTTCTAATGGTGTTAATTGGTATATGACTTGGGATGACACCAATTTATATATTGGTGTTACAGGTGCTACTGATCTAGATTCAGTAGTTGTATATATCGATGCTGACCCATTAGAATTAGTTACTAGTGGTGGTAATGGATATGGTTCTACTCGTGGATTTGGCAAGTTTGATACAAATAGGGGCAACGGTATGAGTGTACTGCCTTTCCGAGCAGACTACGCTCTTGCTTTTAACCGAAACCAAAACGCTCTTGTTAATACTGCAGCTTCTGGTGCGTATGCAATTGCTAGTCAATCGACAAATAGTTTTGTGCAACAGAATGGTAGTATTGGCAACACCAGATTTTATCCTGCACAAGGAGCAAGCAGCAGAAAAATAATTATTCCTTGGAATAATATTACAAGAGGTACTGGCCGACCGGATGCATTCAATTGGTTAGGTTTCGTTCGCGCTGCTGGTAGCAACGCAACACGCGGTATGGCACCAATCAATAACACAAGTCCTTTTACTGGTAACAATCCTACAGCGTATTATTTTACCATATCTGATACTAATAATGGTACATCAACTCCTCCTTTCAGCCGAGCTAGCTATACGCAGGTAAGAACAGGTGCCAATGGAGCAGATATTAGCTTGGGCAGCTTTGATGTGTATGATTTCACGGTAAATAACGGTGCTACCATTATTCGTGACGAAAATGCTTCTTGGATTGTGAGAGGTAGCCTTCGTATAGGCAATGGAACCGTAAGAACTAGTAATTCAACCAATAGTATCATTGTTAATGAGGATTTCAGAATATATAGCAATGGTAGCTTTACCCTCAATAACACTGCGCCGTTGAGTGTTGGTGGTAACTTTATTATTGAGGGTGGTTTTGTAGCGGGTAATACAGCCAGCATTACATTAAATGGTGGTGAGCAGAACATACAGACTACAGGTAATAGCACTACCTTTTCTTCCCTACGGTTAACAAGTGGAAGAAAAACTCTGCTAAATGATCTGACGATTTCTGATCAAATAACGGTAACTGAAGGCGCCCGTTTGATAACCGGAAATCACCGCTTGATCTTAGGTCCAGCAGCTCGTTTAAGTGAAGCTAACAATGGCTACATATCAGGTACTGTCGAATCAAAAGCCACTTTGTCTGCACCTGGTAGCTATGATTTTAATAATATTGGCCTAACTCTCGCCATCAATAGAAATGGTAGTCAGACAACAGATTATCCTGGCTCCACTACTGTACGCCGTTTAACAGGCACTGCTGTATTAGGCCAAGGAACTAGTCAGAGTATCAAACGTCAATACCAGATTATTCCAACTAACAGTACTGGACAAAGTGTTAATCTCACTTTTGAATACCGTGTAAACAATGAAGATGAGCGTAATGGCATCAATAACGTTAGCCGTTTGAGATTTTTCCGTTCAATAGACAACACGACACCTTTTCAACCACTTGGAGCTCCTTCTACTATTGGTAGTAGCCCAAGTGTTGTACCCGTACGATATGCTACGCTCAATAATCTGTCTGTTGTAAACGGATATTTCACCATTGGCGACAACAATAATCCCCTACCTGTCGAACTAGTTGCCTTCACTGGCCAGCTAGAAGGCTCAGCCGTTCGTCTAGACTGGGCTACGGCTTCGGAGAAGAACAACAAAGGCTTTGAAGTGCAGCGCAGCACCGGCGACGACCAGTGGTTCCCGCTAGGCTTCGTAGATGGCCACGGCAGCACCAGCCAGCGCAACGCCTACACCCTGGTAGATGCCAACGCTCCCGAAGGCAAAGCTTACTACCGCCTACGTCAGATCGACAACGACGGCAGTGAGAACTTCTCGCCTGTGGTAACCATTGCAGTGCCAGCCGGCAACGCGCCCGCTCTGGTGTTGAGCCCCGTTCCTACCCCCGATGTACTGAACATCAGCGGCCTGGGCAGCGGTGCACACGTAGCCGAAGTGTATGACATGATGGGCAAGCGCGTGCTGACCCACTCTTTCAACGATCAGACCACTTCGGTATCGGTAGCTAACCTACCCAGCGGCTTGTACGTGGTGCAGGTACAGGGCAAGAAAAGCAAGTTCGTGAAGCAATAGTTTTCGCGGATAGTTGCTCAAAGCCAAACCGGCGCGGGACTTACCTCCTGCGCCGGTTTTTTTGTGTTTGTCTGGTTTGTTTCAGAACGTCATGCTGAACGCGTACGCGGGACAGCCTGCAAGAGCACGCGAGATTTCTCCCGCTGGTCGAAATGACCTTCTTTTACAGATCGCCTCTACCCGTTGCCTCCTTACCTTTGCCGCATGGCCACTCCCCTCACCCTCTCCGATATCTACATCTACCCCGTGAAGTCGCTGGGCGGCATCCGACTCACCGAGGCAGCTGTGGGCATGCGCGGCTTGCAATACGACCGGCGCTGGCTGATTGTGGATGCGCGCAACCAGTTTATGACCCAGCGGCAGATTGCTACCATGGCCCTTCTGGACGTAGCTCCTGCCTTCAACGGCTTTCTGCTCACGCACCGCCAGCGCCCCGACCTCCTGCCGCTCTACATTCCCTTCGAGGCAGATCGGGAAAAGACCCTGTTCGTGACCATCTGGGACGATATGGTCTTTGCCTGGCGCGGCACCCCGGCCGCCGACGAATGGTTGACCGAAGCCCTGGGTCAGGAGTGCCGGCTGGTGTATATGTCGGAAATGGTGCGGCGCGAGGTAGAGCCCGACAAGCCCGAGTTGAACCCGGCGGGCACGCTCGTCAGCTTTGCTGACGGCTACCCCTACCTCCTCATCGGGCAGGCTGCGCTGGATGATCTGAACGAACGCCTCACCACGCCGGTCCTGATGGACCGCTTCCGGCCCAACCTAGTCTTCACAGGCGGCGCACCCTTCGATGAGGATACCTGGGCCGATTTCCGGGTAGGCGACATAGCCTTCCGGGCCGTACGGGCCTGCGGGCGCTGCGTCGTCACTACTATCGACCAACAAACCGCCCAGAAAAACCCCGAAACCCTGAGCACTCTGGCCTCCTACCGTACGGTAGGCCGCAAGGTGATGTTCGGCCAGAACGTCACCGCCAGCGGCCAGGGCACCATCCGGGTAGGCGACCCGCTCAGAGTGCTGGGGTATAAAGAACAGAACTAGATCCAAACTAAGCTAGAAGCTAGTTTTCCTCCTTTTCTAAGGAGGGTGCCCGTAGGGCGGGGTGGTAAACGTCGTTGAACGATGTCGAAAGCTCGACGTCATCTGTCATCCTGAGCGGAGCGAAGGACCTTCTCACGTCTGAACGAGTCGTTGTTGCGCTTGTCGTTCTAATGTGAGAAGGTCCTTCGCTCCACTCAGGATGACAGATGGCCAGAATACCCTAACAGAATGGCGCAGGATGCCCTAATAAAGAACGGCTTACTCACCTCCTACCCCCTACCCTACCCAACTCCCGCCTACCCTGGCCCGTATGCCCAGCCATGAATCGTGCTTCAATACTGGATTTTCTGCGCGGCCTAGCCGCTAACAACAATAAGCCCTGGATGGACGAGCACCGCGCCGAATACCACCAGGCCCGGGCCGTGTTCAAGGAGTTGGTAGCGGAAGTGCTCCAGGGAGTGCAGGGCTTCGAGCCGGCGCTACAAACCCTCACAGCCGGCGAAACGATGTACCGCATCAACAAAAACGACCGATTTCAACAGGGCCAGGACCCCTACAAGCGCCACATGGGTGCGGGCCTCAAGGCCGAGGGCAGGCACTCGCGCTGGGCAGGCTATTTCCTGACACTGGAGCCCGGCAACTCCTGGCTGGGTGCCGGCAAGTGGCTGCCCGACACGGCCAGCCTGCAACGCATCCGCCAGGAAATTCACTACTCCCCCGAGGCCTTCCACGCCCTACGCCAGCACCCCGAGTTCGTGCGCCACTTCCCCGACGGCCTGGAGGGCGACCGGCTCCAGCGTCCGCCCAAAGGCTACGACAAAAACGACCCTGACATTGAATGGCTCAAGATGAAAAGCTACTTAGTGAGTCGCCCCATCTCCGACGCCGAACTACTCCAACCCGATTTTGTGGCTCGTGCTGTAGAAAGCCTGCACGTAGCGCAGCCCCTGGTGCAGTTCCTTAATCAGGCGATTGAAGAGGAGTAACGGAGCGGTGAAGCGCAGAGCAATGCAATAGTGAAGTGGTGAAATAAAAAGCCGGCTGTCATCCTGAGCTTGCGGAGGACCTTATGCCCGTTGAACGAGTCGTTGTT
>NZ_JAHWGL010000135.1 GCF_019334315.1 Hymenobacter profundi | reverse complement strand
CAGCTAAACCGTCAGGCTTCCCCTCTCCCGGAGGGCCGGGGGCCGGGGGGTGGGGTGACTACTAAATCCCCAAATTCAAACCAATAGTGAAAGTGCGGGGCAGGGGGTAGGTGCCCACGTCGAGGCCGATGCCGCCTACCTCGGGGTCGAGGCCGGAGTACTTGGTGAAGGTCACCAGGTTTTCGGCGGTGGCGTAGAAGCGCAGGCTGGCGCCGGTGCGCACGCGGTCCGTAAGAGCGGCGGGTAGGGTGTAACCGATGCTCAGGTTTTTCAGGCGCAGGTAGGAGCCGTTTTCCAGGTACCAGTCCGATACACGGCTGAAGTTCTGGTTGGCGTCGTTGGTGGAGAGGCGCGGGATGTCGGTGTCGGTGTTCTCCGGCGTCCAGGCGTTCAGCACGCGGCGGTCGAGGTTGTAGCCTTGCAGGCCGGCGTTGTAGGTCGAGAATTTATAGGCGTTGAACAGCTCCACGCCGCTCACCCCCTGCCAGAACATGCTCAGGTCGAAGCCTTTCCACTGCCCGCCCAGCGTGAGGCCGTAGGTGAGCTTGGGCATGCCGTTGCCTTTGTATACCCGGTCGTTGTCGTCAATGCGGCCGTCGCCGTTCACATCGCGGAACTTCAGGTCGCCGGGCTTGGCATTGGGCTGAATCTGCTTGCCCTCGCCGTTGGTGTAGGCCGCCACCTCCTGCGCCGACTGGAACAGGCCTTCGTTGGGAATCAAATAATAGGAATACAGCGGCTGCCCCGGCGCCGAGCGGTAGGGGTAAAGCTGACTACGCACGTTGTCGCCGTGCTGGATGAAGTCGGCGCCGTAGCCGTCGAGGTCCTGCACGCGGTTTTTCAGGGTGGCAATGTTGCCGTTCAGCTGGTAGCGGAAGTCGCCTACCTGGTCGTTGTAACCGATACCCAGCTCCACGCCCTTGTTCAGCACAGTGCCCACGTTGGAAGTAGCGCCTTCGCCTACCCCGGCGCTGGTGTTGGGCGCCACGGCGAAGATCAGGCCGCGGGTGTATTTCTGGAAGTAATCGGCAGTGATGGTCAGGCGATTATCCAGCATACCCACGTCCAGGCCCACGTCAAACGTCTCGGACCGCTCCCATTTCAGGTTGGGATTCGACTGCTTATTAATATAATAGCCCGTGCTGTACCCCGGCGTGCTGCCTAGGTAGGACTGCCCCGTTACGAGCGGCACATTATACGCGTAGTAGGCCACCGACTGAATATTGCCGATCTGCCCCCACGAGCCGCGCAGCTTCAGCGTCTGAATCGGCGCTACCTGGAAAAACGACTCCGAAGAAATCTTCCACGCACCCGACACAGCCGGGAAGTAGTCAGAATTATAGCGCGAGAGGCGCGAGGTTTGGTCGCGGCGTACGCTACCGGTCAGGAAGTAGCGGTCGTCGTAGCTGTAGGTGAGGCGGCCGATGGCCGAGGTAAGGGCATCCTGCCACACGTCGCTGGTAGGGCGCTGCACAAACTCTTTGGCATTGCCGATGTACTGGTACCAGTCGTCTTCGCGGTCGAAGTTCTGCGCCTGCACCGAGTAGTACTCGTAGTTGGTGCGCTGGGCCGAGTATACGGCCGTGAGGTCGAAGAAGTGCTTGCCCAGCGTTTTCTGGTAGCTCACCTGGTTGTCCCAAATCCAGCGGCGTCGGTCGCCCTGGCTCTGGGTCAGGTAGTTCATGGTGTTGGAGCGGCCCGGCTCCGGAATGCGCGGGTCGAAGCGCTTGTAGGACTCGCGCTGCAAATCCAGGCTGAAGCTGCTACGGAATTTCAGATTGTTCAGCGGGTTGTACTCCACGTAACCAATGCCATTCAGGTTCAGCAACGGGCTGTTCACGGTAGGTCGCTCCAGTAGGGCCACGGGGTTGTATACGTCGCCGTAGGCACCAGCAAATTTGAACTCCGGTGCCGGCGACATCGGCGTAACGCCCCCAAAAGTGCCGTCCTCGTTACGCACGGGCGCTGCCGAGGGCATGTAAATGGCGTTGATGATGCTCCCTGAGTAGCTGCTGCTGGTGTTGGTGCCGCGGGCATTGCGCTGGTTCACGTACACGTTCTGGCCCACCGTAATCTTGGGGCTGATGTCGTAGTCCGATTTCAGGCGCAGGGTGTAGCGCTTCAGATTGGTATTCAGCAGCAACCCCTCGCGGTTGTGGTAGCCGAAGGAGGTCAGGAAGCGGCCGCGTTCGTTGCCCCCGCTCACGGTGGCGTTCAGGTTGTAGATGCTGCCGGTGCGGAAAATCTCGTCAATCCAGTCGGTGCGCGTGATCTGACCCCAGGGGTTCTTGGTGGCGTCGTGGGCGGCGGGGCGGCCTACCCCGGCGTTGTCGGCGGCTTGGTTGTAGGCGGCGGCTTGCTCGGCCGCGTTCAGGGCGTGCGGCAGCTTGTAGGCCGATTGCCAGCCCTGGTACGTGTCGATAGTGACGCGGGGCACGCCGGCCTTACCGCTCTTGGTGGTGATGACGATGACACCCGACGCAGCCTGCGCTCCATAAATGGCGGCTGCGGCGGCGTCTTTCAGCACCGTGAGGCTGGCAATATCGTTAGGGTTAATTGGCCCGCCATAGTAAGGCATGCCATCTACCACGTACAGCGGGTCCTCGGCATTAATCGAGCCCGCCCCGCGAATTACTACCCGCGCCGTGGCCGAGGGGTCGCCGCCGTTTTGCACCACCGTCACACCGGCCACGTTGCCTTGTAGCATGTCCTGCACCGTGGAGATAGGGCGCTGGGCCTGTTTTTCGGGGTTGGGTAGGGTGGCAATGGCCGTGGTCACGTTTTCGCGTTTAGCCGTGCCGTAGCCGATTACGACCACCTCATCTAAACCCGTAGTGGCATCCGACAGGGTGATGGCGAAGTCCGTTTGATCGGCCACGCGCAGCTCCTGCTTTTCGTAGCCGATAAATGATACCACCAAGACCGCCTGGGCGGGGTCTTCCACAGTCAGCTGAAAGCGGCCGTCTGTGTCGGTGGTAGTGCCGGTGTTGGTGCCCTTCACCAGCACAGTCACGCCGGGTAGGGGCTGGCCGGCTTTGTCGGTGATGCGGCCCGTAACCGGGGTAGCAACCAGCGCCGGAAGCGCTTCCGCTACGGGCTGGCCATGTGAGTAGGGTAGGGGCTGGGCGGCCACGGCCGAACCCGTTAAACTCAGGGCAACAAGCGTTACAACCGTCCGCTTGCCTGCGGCTCGGTGTGGTCGTAGCTGTACGTGTTTTGGCATAGAAGCAGAGAGAAGTGGCGGAAACAAAAAGACCCCCGAAACGTATCAGCGCGCAGAGCAAGCAAATCAGCGAAAACCACCAACAAGATTCGTGGTAGTATAATCGGATAAGGCTGTTTACTAATGATTTATCGAACTAAATCTGCGTAGGTCGCAAGCGGTTTTGCGGTGGCTATTCGCGGCGGAGTAGCTCCGGGAGGTATTTGGACGCCACAAAGGAAGGCTCGCGTTGTGTCGTATATATTTCGCCGTTATCAAGTAATTGTTACCAACGGTTGTCGACCCTGGTGCCTCCTTTTGGCTGTGTTACGGTCGTGTTACCGGGCGGTAAAGCCTGTGTGATATCTGCGTATCACCTCTCTTATCGCATCCTTGGCCTTCTACCTTTGGCGCAAAGAATGCGCTGTGGCTACTGATACCCTACTTGAGCTACTGGAGCGAATCCGCACCAACGACTACCAAGCCTTCGAGCAGTTGTTCGAGGCGCACTGGCGGACCTTGTACCGGTATGCCTACAAGGTGCTGCGCCACGCCCCCGACGCCGAGGATATCACCCAGGAGCTATTCTGCGACCTGTGGGCCAACCGCACCCAGTTGCACGTGCAAACCAACGCCCAGAGCTACCTGCTCGGCGCATTGCGCAAGAAAATCCTCACCCGTTTCCGCGACGCCGACATCCGCAGCCGCCACTTGCAGCACTTCGGCGCCGCCCAGGAAATCAGCACCGAGCTTACCCTGCGCCACCTCGTGAGCCACGACACGCTGGCCGCCGTGCAGGCGCGGGCCCAGGCGCTGCCACCCAAGGAGAAAGAAGTGTTCTTGCTGAGCATGCTCCACGATTTTTCGGTGAAAGAAATTGCTGAGCGCTTCGCCACGTCTGAGCAAACCGTGCGCAACCAGATGAACAGCGCCCTGCATAAGCTTTCTCCCTACCTCGTCAAGCTGTTGAGCTAGGCACCCCACCCCGGCCCCTCCCCTCCGGGAGAGGGGTGCGTTCTAACGAATCGTTCCGGTGTCGTCTGGCACCCCTCTCCCGGAGGGGAGGGGCTGGGGGTGGGGTAGAACGGAGGTTCCCATGTTACCTCTTCGTTAAATCAGGGGTAGGCGATGGTTGAAAATGCCGCGGACTGCAACTGATACGGGTAGGCGGCCGCCCCGGCCGGGAAAGCAAGCAGCCCGCCGCCTACCCGCCGCAACAGTCGTGTTGCGCGTTTTTCTTTCCCTGCTCTGGTACCTGCGCGGCTTTTGGGCGCGCAATAGTGCCTCATCCTGTGTATGTTGCGAAAAATAGTTCTTTCTGCGCTCCTGCTAGGTAGCGCCCCCGCGTTGCTCGCCCAAAGTCCCAAAAAGCCCAAGCTGATGGTCGGTATCATGGTCGACCAGATGCGGGCCGATTACCTGCCGCGCTACCTCGACCAGATGGGCAACGACGGCTTCAAGCGCCTACTGCGCGAGGGGTTTCAGTGCCGCAACACCCACTACAACTATATTCCGACCGTGACAGGCCCCGGCCACTCGTCGGTGTACACGGGCACCACGCCGCGCTACCACGGCATTGTGGGCAACTCGTGGTACGATAGGCGCCTGCGCCACGACGTGTATTGCACCGACGATAGCACCGTGCAGCTGGTAGGTACCACCACTAAGAGCATGGGCGTTTCGGCCCGCAACCAGGTGAGCACCACCCTGGGCGACGAGATGAAAATGGTGTCCAATGGCCGCAGCAAGGTCATTGCGCTGTCGTTGAAAGACCGGGCGTCGGCGCTGCCGGCCGGGCACATGGCCGATGGAGCGTTTTGGTTTGATATCAACACCGGCAACTTCATTTCCAGCACCTACTACATGCAGGCGCTGCCCAAGTGGGTGGCCGATTTCAACGCCCAGAAAAAGGCCGACTACTACCGCCAGCAAACCTGGACGCCCCTGCGCGGCCCCGAGGCCTACCTCAACAGCGTGGCCGATTCCAACGCCTACGAGAAGATATTCAAGGGTAAAACCGCCGCTACCTTTCCCTACGAGCTGGGCAAGCTGGCCCCGCAAAACCCGCCGGCCTACGAGGCGGTCAACGTCTCGCCCTTCGGCGACAACCTGCTCACGGACCTGGCCCTGGCGGCCCTCGCCAACACCGACCTGGGCCGCGACGACGTGCCCGACTTGCTGGCCATCAGCTACTCCAGCCCCGACGCCGTGGGCCACACCTTCGGGCCGCTTTCCAAAGAAGAAAACGATTTGTACCTGCGCCTCGACCTGGAAATTGCGCGCCTGCTGCAAGCCCTCGACAAAACTGTGGGCAAGGGCAACTACACCATCTTCCTGACCGCCGACCACGGCGCCAGCGAAGTGCCCAAGTACCTGGCCCAGCACCACGCCCCCAGCGGCGCGCAGCACCACGCTACCCTCAACCAGGGCGCGGCAGCCTACCTCACCCAGCAGCTAGGGCCAGGCCAGTGGATTGAGGCGGAGCGCAACAACATGTACTACCTCAACCGGCCGCTCATTGCCAGCCGCAAGCTGGAGCTGGCCCGCGTGCAGGACCTGCTGGCCAGCTACCTCCGCGACCAAGACGGCATTGCCCAGGTGAATACCACCGCGCAGCTGCTCACCAGCAGCACCGGCGCCTTCCTGGAAACCAAGCTGCAAAACGGCCTCTACTACAAGCGTTTCGGCGACGTGCGCTTCGAGTTGGAACCCGGCTGGACCTGGGAGCTGGGGGTAGGGGCCACCCACGGCTCGGGCTACCTCTACGACAGCCACGTGCCCCTGCTGTGGTTTGGGGCCGGCATCGCGCCCGGCATCAGCTACGAGCCGCACACCATCACCGATATTGCCCCTACGGCTGCTATGCTGGTGGAAAGCAAGCTGCCTAGCGCCTGCACCGGCCAGCCCATCGTGGAGGTACTGAGTTCTAAATCCAACAAGAAATACCGGTAGTTCCGGAGCTGTTTGGTTTAGCTAAAAAGGTGGCCGAAACGGTGTGGAGACGCATATTTGCGTCTTGTCGTCTGCACGAAATCGTTCAACGACGAGACGCAAGTATGCGTCTCTACACCGTGCAGTAAGTAACACAGATAGTTTCTTATATAATCGTTGCTGCCTATTAGGCTCCCCCGCTCCCTAGGGGTGAGGTATCCCTCCTCGAATATTAAGCTTTCGTTACATCGGGCCTGGCGGATGGTTACTGCCGCGGGCTTGTGCAACTCTCTTATGAAGCCCTCGCATTCCCGCTTCCGTCGCCTGCCTTCCCGCCTGCAACGCTACCTGCGAAGCCGCCTCACTTCGCAACCAGCTGAGCAGAAACGGGAGCAGTGGCTGGATGCGCTGGTAGCTGCTACCCCCGACGATGACGCGCTCATCAATCAGGAAGCAGACGCGGCGCGGCGGGCCCGGATTCTGGCGGGAATCCAGGCCCGTACGCAGCCGGTGGCGCGGGTTCGTCCGCTGTGGCCGGCCCTGCGGATGGCGGCAGTGCTGGTGCCGCTGTTGCTGCTGGGCGCTGTGGCGTGGTGGCGCTCGTTGCCAGGCGAGCTGCACTACGCCACGGGGGTAGGGGAGCAGCGCGAAATCGTGCTTCCCGATAGCAGCCGCGTGTGGCTGCGGCCCCGCTCGGAGCTGACGTGTGCGGCCCGCTTTGGCGCCGTGCGC
This sequence comes from Hymenobacter profundi, assembly GCF_019334315.1. Taxonomy (GTDB): domain Bacteria; phylum Bacteroidota; class Bacteroidia; order Cytophagales; family Hymenobacteraceae; genus Hymenobacter; species Hymenobacter profundi. The sequence continues at coordinate 4,114 of NZ_JAHWGL010000135.1, read as the reverse complement.
ACCGTGCAGCTACGCGGCGAGGCGTTTTTCGCCGTCACCCGCAACCCGCGGCGGCCCTTTGTGGTGCGCACGGGCAAGGTGGCGGTGCGGGTGCTGGGCACGTCTTTCCTGGTGAAGGCCTACCCACAGCTAACCGCCACCACTGTGCTGGTGCGCACCGGCCGGGTGCAGGTAGCCCGCCAAGATACCGTGCTGGGCGTGCTGCACCCGCACGATCAGCTTGTCTATACATCGAATAATCAAGAATATACGCTTACCCACAACGAATACACCGACGCCCTGCCTACCAGCCAGTTGCTGACGTTTGCGCAAGCCTCCTTGCCCGAAATTCTGCTGCTGCTGGAAAATTACTACCCCGTTCAGTTTCAGGTGCGGCCCGAGGTGCCGGCCGTGGCCCTCTCGGGCACACTGGACCCGAAGCTCTCCGCCGACCAGATTACCGACGTGCTCAATGTGCTGTTGCAGCGCCACCACCTGCGCATCACCAAAGTTTCGGCCGCTACCTACCGGGTAGAGTAGGGCCGCAGTAGCACTCCCTTTTCCTGCTTTTCACCCTCGGGCAAACCAGCCTGCCGGGCCACGCCTTGCCCAAAACCGACCCTCTATGCTACACCTCGACTTCTTGACCTATTGCCGGCAGCGCGGCCGCCGGCTGCTGCTCACGGGCGCCCTCCTGGGGGCCACCTCCGCGCTACCCCACCTGGGGTTTGCCCAGAAAGCTAATGCCGAAGTGGCCTACTTCGCCGTGCCGGAAGGGTCGTTGGCGACGGCCTTGCAGCGCCTCCAGCGCGAAACTGGCGTCAACATTGTGTACGAAGCCCGCGACGTGCAGCAGGCTCGGGTGGAAGCAGCTGAGTTCCGCGCCGCCAAGGTAGGCGACATCATCCGGCAGATGACCCGCCGCACGCCCTTGCACCTGGAAGAAACCCAGGGTGTTATCATTCTGAAGCCTGATGCTGCCCCAAAAGCACCGGCCACCCCGCGCAAAGCGGCGCGGGAGGTGAAGGGCAGAATCACGGATGCCCGCTCGGGCACGGCTCTACCCGGCGTCACGGTGATGGCCAAGGGTACCTCCACCGGCACCGTAACCGACGCCGAGGGCCGCTACGCCCTGGTGGTGCCCGAGGAAGCCACGACGCTGGTTTTCTCCTTTATGGGCTACGTGGCTAAGGAAGTGACGGTAGGCGAGCAAACCAGCATCGATGTGGCCTTGTCCGAGGATAACAAGCTGCTCAACGACGTGGTAGTTATCGGTTACGGCTCGGCCAAGAAGGGCGAGGTGACCAGCTCCATCACCAACGTAGACCCGCGTGAGTTCAACCGCGGCGTGGTGGCTACCCCCGACCAAGTGCTGCAAGGCAAGGTGGCCGGCCTGAACATCACCCGCAGCGGCGATCCGAACGCCACGCCCACGGTGGTTCTGCGCGGGGCGTCGTCGTTGCGGACGGGGCAGGCGCAGGAGCCGTTTTACGTGATTGACGGCGTGCCGGCGGCCTCCATCAACCTGGTGGCGCCCGACGATATTGTGAGCATTGATGTGCTGAAAGATGCCTCGGCCACCGCCATTTACGGGGCGCGGGCCGCCAACGGGGTTATCATCATCACCACGCGGCGGCAGAAGCCCAGCGCGGCTGTGACCTACAGCGGCTACGTGGGGGTAGAGCAGGTGTCGAATACCATTGACATGCTGAGCGGCGACCAGCTGCGCAACTACCTAGAGGCCAACGGCAAGAGCCTCAGCCCCGCCGACAACGACGAGGGCACCAATACCGACTGGCAGAAGGAGGTGATGCGCACCGGCATCAGCCACAACCACACCATCAGCTACGGCGGCGGCTCCGAGAAGTCGGCTTTCAACGCCAGCGTCAACTACTTCAAGCGCCAGGGCGTGATGAAGACTTCCGACAGCGAGCGGATTATCGGCAAGATCAACCTCGATCAGAAAACGCTGAAAGACAAGCTGCAACTACGTTTCACGCTGACCAACTCCCTGCTCACGCAGCACCTGATTTCGGACCTGGTATACCGCAACATGTTCAACCATTTGCCCACCACCAACATCCAAAATCCCGACGGCACCTACAAGGAAAACCTGACCCGCACGCAGTACTACAACCCCGTAGCGCTGCTAAACCAGAACAGCGAGGAGCGCAAAATCAACACCCTGCTCGGCAACGCCAGCGCCCAGCTCACCATCCTACCCAACCTCACCAACACGCTCAGCCTGAGCATGCAAAATGAGTCGGTGAAGGGCGGGGCCTACCAGAGCCGGGAGTCGCCGGTGCCCAATAGCAACAACGTGACCGGCCTGGCCGCCAAGGGCCTGGCCCGGCGCTACAGCCTGGAAAACACCCGCAAGATTCTGGAAAACTATCTGACCTACAATCCCCTCAACACCGCCACCCACGACCTGAAACTGCTGGTGGGCTACTCCTGGCAGGAAGACAAAAACGGCGACGGTTTCCAGACCGATACCCGCGGGTTTGTGTCGGACCAGCTGGGCTACAACAACTTAGGCTTGGGCAACCCCAACGGCGTGACGCCCAACTACGACGCGGCCATTGCCGGCTATAGCCTGGGCATTTCTACCCTGCGCCTGATTTCGTTGTATTCCCGCGTGAACTACGGCCTCTTGGACCGCTACTTTCTGCAAGTGTCGGTGCGGCGCGATGGGTCGTCGGCGTTTGGGGTAAATAACCGCTGGGGCACGTTCCCGGCGGCCTCGCTGGCCTGGAACATCGCCCGCGAAGACTTTCTGGCGGGCCAGAGCAAGCTCACGGAGCTGAAATTGCGCGTGGGCTACGGCATCACGGGCAACTCGCTGGGCTTCGACCCGCTGATTGCCACCCAGCGTTACAGCAGCGTGGGTACGTTTTACTACAACGGTAGCTTTATCAAAGCCATCGGCCCCACGCAGAACCCCAACCCTGATCTGAAGTGGGAATCGACGGCCATGTTGAACGTGGGGTTGGACTTCGGCCTGCTGGGCAACCGCCTCAGCGGCACGGTAGAAGTGTACGACAAGCGCACCTCCGACCTGATCTGGAACTACCCCGTCTCGACGACGCAGTACTTTGTGAACACGCTGTACGCCAACGTGGGCGAAATCAGCAACCGCGGGGTAGAGCTGACGTTGAACGCGACGCCGGTACAAACGGCTGATTTTCAGTGGACCGTGAGTGGCAACTTGGCCCACAACGTGAATAAGGTAGAGAAGCTTGCCAACGACCAGTTCCGCCTCGATCAGGTGTACACGGCCTACCCCGGCGGCTCGGGCCAGAGCGGCATTTCCACGCAAATCGTGAAAACGGGCTACCCCATCGGGCAGTTCTTTTTGCCCGAGTACGCGGGGCGCGATGAGAACGGCTTGTCGTTGTTTTATAAGGCCGACGGCACCACCACCGGCTCGCCTACCCTGGCCGACTACCGCTACCAGGGCAACGCCCAGCCCACACTGCTCTACGGCGTGAGCAACACCGTGAGCTGGAAACGCCTGGACCTCAACTTCTTCCTGCGCGGCGTGACGGGCAACAAGATCCTGAACGCCACGCTGGCCAACCAGAACATTCCGGCTCAATCCACGGCCAACAACTTGCCGGTCTTTTCGCTGAACGAGCCCTACAACGACAACCGCGCCAACTACTACTCCGACCGCTACCTGGAAAGCGGCGCCTACCTACGCCTCGATAACGCCACGCTGGGCTACAATCTGCCCATCAAAAACGAGTACGTGAAGCGCGCCCGCGTGTACCTCACCAGCCAGAACCTGTTCACCCTCACCAAGTACCGCGGCATCGACCCCGAGATGAACCTGGGCGGCCTCACGCCCGGCCTCGACAACAACAACTTCTACCCTAAAACCCGCTCCTACGTGCTGGGCGTGAACCTGGAATTTTAAGCGAGACCCCACCCCCGGCCCCTCCCCTCCGGGAGAGGGGAGCCTTTATCAGAGCTATTAGCTGATAGCTGTTAGCCGTTAGCTTCGTTCAGCAAAAGCTAGTAGGTACTAGCTGGTAGCTAACAGCTGACGACTGGCACCCCTCTCCCGGAGGGGAGGGGCCGGGGGTGGGGTCCACACAACCATCGACTACCCATGACTACGAAAATCATACGT
>NZ_JAHWGL010000134.1 GCF_019334315.1 Hymenobacter profundi | reverse complement strand
TGCTGGGCCTCCAGCTTGTCGCGCTGCTGGATGCTCACCGACTCGCTGGTGCTCGTGGTCCGGGTGCTCGGCTTGAAGATGTTGACCTGCGAGCTCTTGCTTTTGCCCGCCGTGGTGGACCGGTACTCCTTGTCCACCTTCCCGAACATCTTGCTCACCCGCTCGGCCGTGGCCGTGTTGGTGGTGCGGCCCCAAAACTGGTTGCCTAGGTTGGCTAGAATCATCTCGGATTCCTGCCGACTTGTCAGCGCCTCCATCTGGGCCACGTCCTGCACGGCGTACACGGTGGCCACTTCGTTGCTGCGGGCGGTGGCCGGAATCTGGGCGAAGTTGGGAATGAAGAGGGTCGGCGCTTCGTCAAGCAGCACCAGGCTCGGCAAGCGGCCCTGCTGGTTGAGCCGCTTGATGGCCGTGGCCACGATGAGGGAAATGAGCGGGGAGAAGGTCGTGCTCAGGGCCGGGTCGTTGCCCACCACCAGGACGCCCGGCGTCTGCTCGTGGTTCAGGTCGAGCGGCACCTGGTCGCCGCTCATCACCCAAAAAATCTCGGGCGTGTTGAGCACCGCTAGGTAATTCTGAATGGTTGAGAATACCCCGGCTATGGTGTTTTCGGATTTGCTGGCGCTGGCAATCGAGGCAATGAGGCCGCGCACTTCCTCGTCCTGCTGCAGGGTGGCCAGCAGCTGCTCGGCGTCACTCTCCAAAATCATGCTGACCGCTGCCGGCAAGGAGCACTGCTCGGGGTGGTTGCGGCGCAAGTACCAGATGCAGCCGGCCAGCAGCACCTCGCCCGACTGAATCCAGAAATTGCGCTGCTGGGCGGCCTTCGCGTCGAGGTTGGTCAGGATGGTGGCCGCAGCCTCGCGGGCAAAGCTGGCGGTGGCCAGCAGCTGCGGGGCGAGCGGGTTTACCCGGTGGCTGCGGCTCAGGTCGGTGAAGTTGACGAAGTAGGGCGTTACGGCCCTTCCGGCGTAGCTGCCGGCTACTTCCTCGGCCAGCGTGGGAAATTTGAAGTCGTACACGACGCCCGTTAGGCCGGCCGCGCCCGCTTGCTGCAGGATGGGCTCAATAATCGACTTGCTTTTGCCACTGCCCGCGCCGCCGGCAATGAAGGTGCCCCGGAACGGGTTCCCTAAACGCACAACGGGGCCGCTGGTGGTGCGCAGCACGAAATTCAGCGGCTGGTTCCCGCCTGCGGCCGGCGCGGCGTCCTGGGGGCTGGAAACGCTGCGGTAGAGGTTCCAGCCCAACCAGGCCAGCAGCAGCAGCGTGGCCAGCCCCCCTAGCCAGTTGGAGGCGATACCGGCGAGCAGGAACAACCCGACAAACCGGCCGAAAGAATCAAACGGCTCGTCTGGGGGCTCCCGTAAGCCAATGGCTCGGTACAGGCCGCGAGATACAGCGGGTAGTGCTCGTTCCAGTTTGCCGGCTACGAGCTGCGTGATAAAACCAAATAAGACAGCCCCCAGCAGGACGAATAACCAGTGAAAAAAAGTAGCCATAGAAGCTCGGTAGTATAGTCGTGCAGTAATACGGCCAGGAAGGTACAAATACCGGGAAAAGAGCTGTCTAAGGGGGCATTTTTCAGCACAAAGCCGGCACCAAATTGGGGCTTTATACTAACATATACCATTGATTACCAGTTACATAGTATTTATTTAATATTCGCAAATTACTGGCTTCTAGAACGTTGTTGTTTTTGTTTGGGCTGCGCCGCATCGCCTATCACCAAGTTCTAAAAGCCTTTCCCTCGCGCGAAACACAATTGTGTATTTCTTTATTTGTCCTTATTTGCTATTTGAGAACCTTGCAACTAATTGAATAACAGGTAATTATATAGTCTAATCCGAACAAATCATAAGTGAAAGCGAACAAATCATAAGTGAATCCGAACAGATTATAAGTGGAAAACAGGGCTAACCCGAACAGATTATAAGTGGAACCCGAACAGATTATAAGTGAATCCGAACAGACTTCGCGAAGTGTTTTTTATTAGCGTTCGTCTTCGCTAGCTTTGGCCTTGCAATCAAGCTACTAGCTATGAAGTCCGACCTGGAAGTACGCCAACATAATGCGCTGACTAATGCGCGGTATGAGTACACCGAGACACAATCCAACATCTTCCTAGTGCTGCTCTCCAAGCTGCGGAAGGATGCCCCGGACGCTGTGTATCAGATAACGGTTCCCGAAATGGAGAAGGCGACGGGCAGCCAATACAATTACAAGCAACTGCGCGAATCCACAAAGGAGATGATGAGCCGCGTTCATGAGATAAATACTCTGCACAATGGCCGCGAAGTATTCCGGCAGCTCGTCTTGTTCAAGCGGATTGATTATATCCTCGGGACGGGGGTTATCGAGTTAGAGTTCAACGAGTACGCTACCCAATATCTGTTCGACCTTAAGAATAACTTCACCTCCTTTCAGGTGCAGGCAGCCCTAAGCCTTACTAGCAAGCATGCTAAGCGAATCTACCAGATTTGCAGCCAGTGGAAGGATAAAGGCGAAACCAAGAAAATGGCTATTCTGGACCTGAAGAAAACCCTTAGCTTGGCCGATGATAAAGGCCGTGAAGAGTACACGGAAATATCCATGTTCAAGAAGAACGTGCTAGACGTGGCCGTGAAGCAAATCAATGAGAAGACGGATTTGCTGATTGGTTACAAGCTGGAAAAAGTGGGTCGTGGCTTTAAAAACATCGTCTTCACAGTTAAGCCGCAAGCAGTGGCCCTTCCATTAGCATTCGGGTTGCTGCCGGATGAAGCACCCAACTTAGCTGCTCACCAGGTCGAGAACGCCGGGCGGCTGCTCGCGCAGCTAAGCATTACTACCCCTGCTCTGGTTGAACAGATTCTAAGTAACCCCTCGCACGTTGCGGCCTGCAACAAGTTTGCGCATGACTTGAAAACAGGTAGGCATACTAGCGCCCGTTCCCTCTCGGGCCTGCTACTTACAATGCTTGGTATCAAGAAAGCAACTGCTGGCGGTCCGCTGTTCGAAAAACCTCACAATAATACTTAGTACAATCACTATACTTGTGATAAGTTGCCCATTGTAATACTCAAAAAATTATTGTGTCAAAAAATAATAAAATTAAACAATGACACAAAAAGATGGCTCTCAAGATGAATTACTGCCGGATAATTGGCGTATTAATTGGATAAAAGATTATAGTGATGCGATATCCTCTCCGCATGTGGACATCGAAACCGACAATCAGTATACTGATTGGCTTTCTAATTTATCCCCCGCATGGGATAAATTAGTACATAGATTTTTTTTAGAGGAGGTATCCAACAGAATTATAATAAAAAAAGGCAGTAAATATAGCTCTGATTTTAAGAAAGGAAAACATCATATCTTTCTTGTTCAACAAGAACTTTCTAAAATATATATACTAGAGAAACAAGCTGTTTTTAATCATCTCATATGGATAGTGGATTACAGAAAACTATATACCGAATCAATAGATCACATACATTTAGGACATATATTAGATGAACCATTTACTGATTTTAATAATTATATTAAACACCTTGAAGATACATTAAAGAATATTCCAACTAACAAAGATAGAGCAGCGCGAAGCGGCAATAAAAGTCAACATGAGCATTATAAACAGAAAATGCTTGATAGAATTATATTATTAGATAAAGAACACGAAAATATATCTTTTCATTTAAATGAAATTAAAAATAACAGGAATAAATATGAAAAACATTTTATAGAAAATTGGCAAGAATGTACCTATTTCCCAAATACAGATTATATAAAAAGGTTTAAATATACTGCATCTCCATTATTTTTAGACACAGGTCATTTTCTTTACTATAGGAAGTACTTTTATAATCCCGTTACAAATAGTTACAGAAATTATTTGAAGCGTGTTAGTTACAATGACTTTGCTGTTTGGCTGAACAGTCTCTAATGTTCATCCTATTGGCCAAATACACGCTGCCAAAATCCCTTGCGGGCAGGCTCGGCCATGCGGGCGGCAATGCCTTCGACCAGCTGGGTCAGCTGCTCCACCTGCACCTGCAAGTCGCGAGGGCTGGCGGGTAGCTGCGACTGCGTGAGCTGGCCCTGACAGAAGGAACGCACGTCCTCGTTTACAAACTGGCCCATCGTCTTGCCGGCGCGCTGCGCGGTTTTCTCCACGATGGCCCGCGTTTCCAAATCTACCCCCCGAACAGCCCAAACACCCGTATCGGGAGCCTTGCGGGGCCTCCCCCCCTTCGTTTTGGGTTTTGTTTCGTTTTGTTTCGCCCCCTCTCCGGGCGCTTCGACAGGTGTTATACTTAACTCGGGTTTTGTTTCGCCTACTTCTTCCGGCGTTATACTCAACTCGGGTTTTGTTTCGGCACTTTGGGCAAGTGTTGTACTTAACTCGGGTTTTGTTTCGTCCGATTGGGGCTGCATGGCGGTTTTGTTAGACGTTTTGTTGCACGGCTAATCTAGGCACAAATCCCCCAATTCGTTTTGTATAACTAAACACCGGGTTTAGTTATCGCTTGTCAACTCACTAGCCAACTGACATTTATAGCTTGGGCAAATCAAAGCTAAGCGGGGTCTGCGGGCGGTCGTAGCTAATGTCTACCCGGTTGAGGCTGTCCCGAATCGAACCATCATCCTGCACCTGGATAGAGTCCGGAAAGGTAAAGTGCTCGCGCAGCTGGGCCGCATTGATGGGTTCAGTAAAGGCGTAATGCAGCTCACCCCCCGGGTCGGACCGCCACCCATCCTCGTGCCACCACTGGGCCGGGCGGTTACCCTGGACCAGCAGGTACTCGATGACTGGGCGCAAGTGGCTGGTGCGTGGGTCGTGGCCAGGGGCTCCCTGGGCGGCTAGCTGTATCTTGGACATGGTAGGCGAGAGGGCGTTAGTGGAACTGGGTTGTATCTCTTAACTTTCTTCGAAAAATAACCTGTTGCTAGCTATATGCGTCAGTCTTTCCTATTAGTTATTTGCCTTATCAGCTTCGCTTTCACCAGTTCTGCCCAAACAAACCCAGCGGCTACCTCGCCGCGTTTTTACCTGGGAGTAGGAGCCTCTGCCTTGAGTTATGCGCCAGCTAGTTCCTACAACCGCCTCCGTCATCCCGGCCCCTCGCTTAGCGTAGGCATCCAACTTACTCCCCAGTGGGCACTACAAGCAGGAGCCGCACTCAATTGGCGTAACGATAGCGATTCGCAGTCTTATCAGCCCTCGCCCAGTGAGGGCCTAACCGTGTATCAATACAACATTCGCAGCACGACACTCACGGTACCCTTGCTGGCGCGTTACACGTTTACGGACCCGGCCGGGCCTTTTCGGGGCGACCTACTGGGGGGCGTTACCCTCTTGCATACTGCGGCTCACTTCACCTCGTCCTCTACGCCCGCTGGTCAAGTCCCCTTCTTAGCCGATGAACGATCCACCGTTACCCGAGGCAGTTTCACCCTTGGCTTGGGCGCGCGGTACGAGCTGTTACCCCGAGTAGAGGTAACGGCAGATGGTCTGGCCAACGTGGCGGTTACTGATTCCTTCTACGAGTTCAGTGATCGGTTCTTCCTAAACTTCGGAGTAGGTATCCGGTACTATCTCGGTCAGTAAGAGGACTAGTAAAACTGGATTTTGGGGGTAGTGGTGGGGTGGTTCTTTTTCCCTCTGGTTCCTGGGAAAAGTTGATTAACATAAAAACGGTTCTCGGACACTTCTCGGAATCGCACCGGTTTTTGGCTCGCTACGTCGCGCCGCCCAGCGTGGTACTTTTCCAGTGAAGGCCCTAATTATTGAGGATGTTTTTCAGGTAATGGGTAGATGCTCATGGCCTCATCAACGGCTTGTTGTAACGTACACTCACCCCGCACATAGCGGTCATACACAGCTCTAGTTTCGGGAGTAACGATGGCGCCCTGTGCTTGGCTAGCAGCATAGGAGCGTTCCATAATCTCGCGGCGCTGTGATTCAGTAGCCTCTTGGGGCAAAAAAACTGGCTTAGTCATGGATTGGTTGAGCTTTAAGTTTAGGTCTGCAAGCGGTATTCAGTAAAAACATAAGACACCTCCTCTGACACTTTTTGAAAAAATGGTGATTATCAACCTGTAATCAAGCTACTTTAACACTAAATCTTATTAAGTCGGAGCTCCCAATGTCTCGGATACAGTTCAACTATACACTTTAAGATATACTTTTGGCTCCTTACTATTTACCGACTTGACAGTTATACTGTCAAATCACTGCTTTCTGTCGCTCGTGATAGCTTAAGGTTGAACTACAAACCTGTGAATTCACATTCTGATTCATCTTTTGAAGAGGAATATAATTTGATGTTCGCTCATTTTTGAAAAAGCGAATTCATTTACTGAAACATATAATAAAACATTCTCAGAAATGGCCTTCGACAATATAAAATCTTTCTCTGTCCACAAACTGTTTGGGACAACCGATGTAAATATTCCATTTGAAAACAATATAAAAATACTTATTGGTGAAAATGGATTAGGAAAGACTCAAGTATTAAACATATTTTATTATACACTAACAAAGAATTTCAGTAAGTTATCTGAGTATAACTTTGAAAGCTTAAGAATAACTTTTAAAGACGACACTTTTATGTCGTTATCAAAGTCTGATATAGAAGATATGTATGAAAAAGCCTACAAGCACCCGTTAATCAGAGAAATAATAGAAACAGTAGGCCTTAACCAATTTGAAAGTTTTAGAAATACATTAATGCATGGAGGAAGTTTATCAAGGAGCCGTCTTGAGGAGCATCCGGTCATAAAAAAAATGTCGAAAAATTTTCCTCCTGATTACATTATTCATAGTATTGAGCAAAGCATATTTGAAAGCAGAAATAGAAACAAGAGAGGAAGTAAAAACACACAATTAAGCCCTCACTTAGAAGAGTGCGACAGAAGAATAAGTAAGAATGTAAATAAGATAGAGATATTATATTTTCCCACATTCAGAAGAGTAGAAGAAGACTTAGCTAACTTGGGCTATAATGATGAGCAAGTTGATAAATTAAGTTATGACAAACTAAATAGAGAAGACAGCCAATTAATACATTTTGGCATGGATGACGTCAACAGAAGATTTAGAAATATTGAAAATAGCATTGATAGACTATTAAAGGAAGGCTTCTCTGAGATGTCTTCTGAAATATTAAGTCAACTTATAGAAGATGATGAAGAATCATCCAATGAAGAGTTCTTGAGCGATATAGGAGAAAATGATGTAGAGATTCTTTTAGCACGCGTTGGAAATAGAATTTCTAATCCTAAAAAAGATAAAATTAAGGAAATAGTACTTAGTAAAAAAGCTCAGCCGAAGGATAGTTCCTTAAACTTTTTTCTAAAAAAATTAATAGAGATATATTCTTTACAAAAAGAATTAGATAATTCTGTAAAAATATTCAGAGATTTATGCAATAAATATCTAATTAATAAAAATGTATTTTATGATGAAAGCGCTATTAAGATATACATAAAGTCTAAAGCAAGTGGGGCTGAAATCGCTTTGAGCAAACTTTCTTCTGGAGAGAAACAAATTATATCGATGTTCTCAAAGATTTACCTCTCTGATATTGAGAAGAGGTTTATAGTTTTATTTGATGAACCTGAGCTATCGCTTAGCATGACATGGCAAAAGCAGCTTTTGCCAGATATACTAAACTCAAATAAATGCGAATTTCTCTTAGCAGTCACACATTCCCCATTCATTTTTGACAATGAATTAGATAGATATGCAATTGGCCTCAACGAATATATTACACCATCCAAACTCGCTATAGCTAAATGACCTATTTGGAACAATTAAGACAAGCAAGAGATAAATCTCAAGTTACTTATCAAGAATTCGTACTTCATACAAGACAAAATAAAGATGGACTATTTTGTTTTTTTGAAGGAACAAGAGGCAGCGACAACGCATACTATATACCGCGAATAAAAGTTTATACCAAAGATTATTATCCTCTTTTGTGCGGTGGACGAGACAAGGTTATTGAAGTTTATAATTTAATATCATTACATTCAGAATACGATAAATATAAAAAAGCTTTCTTTATTGACAGAGATTTCAATGAACCTTTGAAACCGGAAGATGGCCATATTTTTGAAACGCCCTGTTATGCGATAGAAAATTTTTATGTATCTGAACATGTATTTAAAGAAATACTAAAAAACTTTTTTGGTTTTTCAGAAATAAGCAATGAACATAAACTTTACCTCGATTTATATCGACAAAGACAGAATGAATTTCATCAAGCGATATTATTATTCAATGCATGGTACGCTTGCTTAATAGAAATTAGAAACAAGGAAGGAAAACAAACTGGCGTTCGCTTGGAGGAAAAGCCACCCAAAGGTTTTATCCAATTTAGCCTTGAATCTATATCAAAAAATTATGACATAAATATAATTAAATCTATTTTCCCTAATGCAACAGAAGTTACAGAAACTGATTTAGAGAAAAAAATTCAATATTTATCTCAATTTGACAAGCACAAAGTATTTAGAGGCAAATACGAGATGTATTTTCTAACAGCTTTTTTAGAATTGTTACTAAAAGATTCCACAACAGAAAAAAAGTATTCACAAACGAAAATAAATTTTACTTTTGGGGATAAATTAAGCAATGATCAGGCAGTTGCCTTATTCTCTGCTTACGCAGAAACACCTGATATTTTAGATGATTACTTAAAATCTGTAACGGCTTGATTGACTAAGACAATTCATTATATATTATTCATCTTTTCATTCCTTTGCTGCGCTCTTGCTTGGGTGCAACATGTACTAATTCTTGTTTAATAATTTGTTCTGTTAGAGAAGTAGAAGGGGAAGTTTCTGCATTGTGCTGCGCTAATACATTTTGATTTTGGGTAGCTTGTGGTACCACTTGGCGCAATAGATCCTCACGTACAGCCTGCACCCGCAGCACGGCACACTCATCAGGAGTAGCGTGACGCATGGCGTAGGCATAGTGAAAGGTTTCGGTTAGGGGCCGCTCGTAGCTAAAAGCTTGATCAAAGGCTTGCTCTACCCGCTCTGAGTACTGCTTGCGCTCGAAGCCGCCTGTTACGACCCCGCGCTCGGTGTTCTTGTGGTTGGTGAGCGGGCTTAGGTGGTAGGGGTTCTTCCGGTCTACCTCGCCGGCCTGCTTGCGCTCGGTGTAGCGGGGTAGGTTCTCCGTCCGGCTCACGATGATATGAATATGCGTCTGCGGGCCAGCCTTTGCTTGGCCCCTGGCCATGTCGCCCACCTGCACCGCTCTGTCCTTCGGGCCGGTTGTGCGCTCGTGCTCCACCTTGGCGAAGTACATCAGGTCTTTCCCCTCGATGCCCTTCCCAAAGTTGGCCGCGTACTCTTCCATTGCCGCCCGCGTGTAAGCTCTTAGCTTCTCCGGGTCGCTGTCAATATGGCGCAATTCGGCTTGACTGGGAGCAAGCACTACCTGGTAATACTTGTCGGCGTCGCGGTTTAAATTGCGCTTGTTACGGTCAAGCGTGGCCACAACTTCGGCGGCGGGCACGTCCTCCCGGTCGAGGCTAAACCAATGCCCCTGCACCTCTTTTTCGAGATAGGCCACCAAGCCGCCGCAGCTGCCCGACCGTTGCCCCAAGCCAGGGCCACTACTAGGAATCTTGGCTACCATTAGGCGGGACGGGTAGGAGGTGGAACAACCGGTGTGGCGGGAGCTTGGGTCGCGGCTGGGGTCAGCAAGTCGGGCTGCAAAGCCAACCGTAGGATACCGAACAACCCATTTTTAAGAGTGGCTAGCGCGGGGTCTTCTTGGCCTTTGACGGGAGCGGGCGGCAAGGTCTCCGCCTGGAATTTAGGGGCGAGCTGACTTGGTACAATCAGGCGGCGCAGCATGCGGGCATACCACCCGTACAGCTCCTGTACCTGGGCGGGGCGTAGCTCCCCCTGGCTCGGTTGAGCCGGGGCTGGAGTGCTGCTCACTTGCTGCAATGCCTGAACCTGGGCCAGCATAGGCTTGAGGTAGGTCTTTTCCTGTTCGCGGATAAATCCAATCGTTCGCTTATCGAGGTCCGCCACCTTAGCCGTGAGTTTAGCTAGGCTGCTGGTCAGGTCCGGGGCGGTGGGTTGCTGAGGGTCGGCCTTGGTTACCCGAAAGTACTCTACCATCGCGGCCAGCAGCTTCGTGTTGCTCAACTTGTGCTCTTTGGCTAGTTGTTGTAACGCCTCATGCGTCTGGTCATCCGACCGAATGAATTTGGCTGTCGTTGACATATTTGTAAACAATATGATACTGATTTTCAATTATTTAATTCAATTTGTAAACATTGTTGTTTACAAATTATAAAGCAATATATCATAACTATTTAACTATCAGCACTAATTTAACGAGCGGAACGCTATGAAGCGCAGCGAATAGCGTTCCTGCTCGCTTCTGTTCCAGAACGACGTCGTTAGGGGTACGTCCGCGCCGTTGGGGGGGTTGCCGTTGCCCGATTCCGGTTGACCAGGCTACCAGAACAAGAGGGAAGAAAAGCCGCTGCTCACCTGGTACTGCCTCCCGGCTACCCTTTCTTCCCGGCCTGTCCTCAGCTTAGCTTTTAGGAGTTACCTGGCGGCTCTTCCCTGGTTGCTCCCTAGTCGAAAGGATAGGTTTGGTCAGTGCTCAGGAATCGGCCAGCCGCTGCCCGGCTCTCCAAAATGTACTACCCCCTGTTCCCGCTTCCGGTCTACCCTACAGGCCAGCTAGCGGCCCTTCGTCCTCGTCGTTGGTTGGGTGACCTGGTGCTGGGGTCGGCGCTGAGCTGGCCAGTACCGGCTGCTCGGGCTCCTGGCTGGGGCTGGCCGGACCGCTCACGATGGCCCGCACCTGGGCTTTGATGGTTCCGAAATTTTGGGCGACCTCGGCCGGGCTGGCTTCCTGGAACGGGGCAATTTTTACGGCCTTGCTGGGCTCGGCTCGGAAGGTGGCGTGGAACTCCGGGCGGCGACTCTCCACCACCAGGCCCGCGAACTCGCCCACCCCGAAGCGCATCACCTGCTGGGCCTCCAGCTTGTCGCGCTGCTGGATGCTCACCGACTCGCTGGTGCTCGTGGTCCGGGTGCTCGGCTTGAA
>NZ_JAHWGL010000133.1 GCF_019334315.1 Hymenobacter profundi | reverse complement strand
AAGGTCCTTCGCTCCGCTCAGGATGACAGACTGGTTTATCTCTACCTCAATCAATACCCGTACTTCTCGCCCCATTGCTGGCGGAGCCGCTCGCGAATTTTGTGCTCGGCGGGGTTGTCGCCGGGGTGATAGAAGGTGGTGCCGCTGAGTTGTTCGGGTAGGAACTCCTGGTATACGAAATTGCCAGGGTAGTCGTGGGCGTATTGGTATTCCTGGCCGTAGCCGAGCTGCTTCATGAGCTTGGTAGGCGCGTTGCGTAGCGGAATAGGAATTGGTTGCACGCCCTGCTGGCGCACCAGTGCCCGTGCTTCGCGGATGGCTTTGTACGAGGCGTTGCTCTTGGGCGAGGTAGCGAGGTATACCACTGTCTGGCTCAGGATGATATCCGACTCGGGTAGGCCAATGACCGTGACGGCTTGGAAGCAGCTCTGGGCCAGCAGCAGGGCGTTGGGGTTGGCGTTTCCTACGTCTTCGGAAGCCAGGATAAGCAAGCGACGGGCAATAAACTTCACGTCTTCGCCGCCTTCCAGCATCACGGCTAGGTAGTAGAGCGCCGCGTTGGGGTCGGAGCCGCGGATGCTTTTGATGAAGGCCGAAATCACGTCGTAGTGCATCTCGCCGCCTTTATCGTAGCGGGCGAGGTGCTGCTGGGCTAGCTGCTGCACCACAGCATTGGTAATGACGATTTCGCCGGTGACGGGCGCGGGCGAGGCGGCTTGCACCACAATTTCGAGCAGGTTGAGCAGCTTGCGCGCATCGCCGCCCGAGATGGTGAGCAGGGCATTGTATTCGTCTACCCGTACTTTCTTGCGTTTCAGTGCCTCATCTTCAGCCAAAGCGGTATCAACTAAACCAATGAGCACGTCTTTGTCCAGCGCCTCCAGCGTGTAGACTTGCGCCCGGCTCAGCAAGGCCGGAATCACCTCAAACGATGGATTTTCGGTGGTAGCGCCAATCAGCGTGACGGTGCCGTGCTCCACTGCACCCAGCAGCGCATCCTGCTGCGCCTTGCTAAAGCGGTGAATCTCATCAATAAACAACAAGGTGCCCGGCTGGCGCTTGGCGCGCTCAATCACCTCGCGCACGTCCTTCACCCCGGCGTTGATGGCCGACAGCGCCGCAAATGGCCTACCCAGCTCCTGGGCTAGCAGGTTGGCCAGGGTGGTTTTACCCACGCCAGGCGGCCCCCACAAAATCAGGGAGGGTAGGCGGCCGGCGTTGAGGTAGCGCCGTAGCACGCCCTCTGGCCCGATGAGGTGCTGCTGCCCGGCGTACTCGGCCAGCGTGCGCGGACGGCGGCGCTCCGGCAGGGGGGCATCGGGGCTCGTGGGGGTAGGGCGGGAAGGCGTTTCGGAATCGAAGAGGGAACCAGTAGACATAGTGCAAAGGTACGGAGGCTGCGTACCTTTGCCGGCCATGAAAAACCCCGTTTTGCTGCACGCCGCTCTGTTTCTGGTTGCGCTGATTTATGCGGCCAACTATAGCCTATCGAAAGACGTGATGCCTGTGTATGCCGGGCCGTTTGGGTTGGTGGTGTTGCGGACGCTGGGCGCGGCGCTGTTTTTTGGGGTAATGAGCCGCATTGTGAGCAAAGACCGCATCACAGGCCGCGCTGACAACGTGCGCGCTATCTTGAGCGGGATTATCGGCATTGGAGCCAACCAGTTGCTATTTTTCGGGGGCCTCAACCTGACCACGCCCATCAACGCCTCGCTGGTGCAAACCGTGTCGCCGATTGTGGTGGTGCTGGCCTCGGCAGTGCTGCTGGGCGAGAAAATCCGACCCATGCGCGTGGTGGGCATCCTGGTGGCTGGCATTGGCGCGGCGCTGATTGTGCTGGGGCGCGAGGTGCCCGGCGTGGCGCACGCCACCAATCCGGTGCTGGGCAATATTTTGATCTTGTGCAATGCCTCGGCCTTCGGCGTGTACCTGGTGATTGTGATGCCGCTCATGCGCAAGTACAACCCTTTCACGGTGCTGGCGCGCATCTTTCTGGTAGGAGCATTGGCGGCCCTACCCTTCGGCTGGCGGCAAGCCTTGGCCATCGACTTTGCCAGTCTGCCGGTGGTTATCTGGGCCGAGATTCTTTATATGGTCGTTTTCCTGACCATCGTGGCCTACTTGCTCAACAACTGGGCCTTGAAGTACGCCTCCCCTACCCTCACCGGCGTGTACCTCTACCTGCAACCCGTGCTGGCCGTGCTCATTGCTGTGGCCCTAGGCAAAGACACCTTCACGGTGGAAAAAGCCCTGCAAGCCTCCCTCATTTTTGTAGGCGTATTCTTGGTGAGTAAGAAACCCAAGGCAACGCCCGTGCCCCTCACGCCCACCGCAGAGTAGAAAACGCTCTATTCTACTAATGACTCGGTTGAAAAGGTCTAGGCTGTGCTAACTACTCAAAGGCAGCCCCGGCTTTTCATAAAGGCACTACCAAAAGTAGCGTCATTATTCAGCCTACTCCTCCGGCTGCCTGCTCTTGGCAAACCGATAGACCAAGAGCATCCCGGCCACTGCCTGCACCGATAGCCCGGCGAGTATCAGCCAGCTGGCCGCTTGTGCGTGCTGTGTCTTCAGCAGCGCGCCCAGCAAAACCAGGGCAATGCCCACCGCAAAAAACGAAAACAGACGGGGGTACGAAGGCAGTTGTTCCATCGCGCAGAAGTAGACGAATTTAATTGGGTAGGGTGCGCTGAAAATGCAGTTGCAAAATGGTAGCCAGCTTTTCCTGCGTGAGTGGCTTGCTGACCAGCCCGGCAATGGGCAAATCGTTGAGGCGGGCTAGGTCGCGGGCGTCCATGGTAGTCGTGAGCATGATCACCACGGTAGCGTGACGTTGCACGTCGGGCAGCCGCACGTAATTTTCCAGAAACTCGATGCCGTTCATGCCCGGCATGTTCACGTCCAGCAAAATCAGGTTGGGACCGTTCGATTCGTCGGGCTGTTGCAGCAGTTGCAGGGCCTCCGTACCGCTTTCGGCCACTAGCAGACGGTCAGTTATTTCCAGCTTCTTGAAAAGCAGCTCATTCAGAAAATTATTGGTTGCATCGTCGTCCACGAGCAAAACGCTGGCGAGCTTCTCCATTGAAAGTAGAAAGGGCACCCCACAGGGCACAGTGAGCCGGTCGTTAGCCGGGTAAGTAAACCGTAAAGGTAGTACCTACGCCGGGCTGGCTCTCTACGGTAATCGTACCGCCAGCGTTTTCCACAATTTTCTTCACCATATAGAGCCCTACCCCCGAGCCCTCTACATGGGAGTGCAGGCGCCGAAACATCCGGAACAGCTGCTCTTGCTGCGCTTGGGCCAGGCCCAAGCCATTGTCCCGCACGGTTAACACTACCTCCTCGTCTTTGCGCTGGCACCGAAGGTGCACCATGGCCGACCGGTCGTAGGCGCGGTACTTTACGGCGTTGCTGAGCAGGTTGTACAGAATACTGCGCAGGTTTTTGGCCGAGAAATGCACAGTAGTGCAGGCATCCACATCGGCTGTGAATGTGGTGTTGGCTGCGGCCAGCAAGGGCTGCAAGTCGAGGTGCACGGCTTCTACCAGCGTCGGGAGGTCTACCAGCTCGGAACCAGCTTCATTGGGCTGAAGCTGCGACACATCGGTGAGGTGCACCAGCGTTTGCTGGAAGCGACTAACGGCGCCATCCATCATTTCCAGGAGCTGCGGCACCAAGTTGGCTTGCAGCGCCTCGACGGGCAGCTGCTCGCGCAGGGCTATCAGCAGGCCTTCGAGGTTGGCAATGGGGGCTTTCAAATCGTGTGAGGCCGTGTACACGAACGTATCCAGGTCGGTGTTGATGCGGGCGAGCCGCTGGTTGGTCTGGCCCAGCGTTTTGTTGGTCGTTTGCAGCTCGTTGTTCAGCTCCTGCACTTGCTGGCGGGCCAGCACCTGCTCGGTTACTTCTATCCCTACTGCTACTATCCCAGTGGTTTGCCGCTGGGCGTTGTAGAGTGGTTGAAAAACAAAATTGACGTAACTCGTTAGTGCCTCTCTATTCTGCTGGCGGGGCAATTGCACGGGCGCTTCCGTAATCAAGAAAGGCTCCCCCGTTTGGAGCACGCCGGCCAGAATTTCCTCAAACCCCTGCCCGGCGGTTTCGGGCATGGCCTCAAAATAGGGCCGGCCTACCACCTCTGCCGGCGAGCGGCCCCAAATGTCGCCTACCGCAGAATTGGCCAGCTCTACCCGTAGCTCCGCACCACGCAGAATAGCAATAGCCATTGGGGCTTGTTCAAAAATACGCTGCAATTCAGCTTGTTGCGCATCACGCTGCTGACGAGCCAGCACTTGGCTGGTTACATCGTACGCAAACACAGAAATACCTACAGTCTGGCCGGCCTCGTAGTACGCTTGATAGGTGAAATTGAAATAAATCGTTTGAATTTCCTGAGTTTCCAGATCTTCAATGCTCAAGGGCACGGCATGCCCAAAGAAGGTTTCACCCGTTTGGTACACTTGGTCCAGCAACTCCACAAAACCCTGGGCTACGGCTTCGGGTTGCGTTTCGGCAATCGTACGACCGTGCATATTCCGACCTGGGAAAAGCTTTTGGTATGCTGAATTGAAGTATTCAAATCGATGCTCGGAACCGCGCAGCACGCAAATAACCGCTGGAGTTTGCTCAAAAATCTGATACAGATTTTCCCGCTCTCGCGCCCGTTGCTGGGCAGCAGCCAACATTTCAGCCTGTAGCGTATCCACCTGCTGGCGAGCCAGCACCCGGTCCGTAACGTCTAGAATAAAGGCCAGCACACCCTGCACACGATGCTGCGCGTCAAAAAGAGGCTGGTAAATAAAATCAATATACCGCTGCTCTGGCTGGCCGGTGGTAGGATCGTGGAGCAAGACAGCCATTTCGGTGCCCGCAAAGGCCTCGCCCATAGTAAATACACCATCCAGCAGGTCGATAAAGCCTTGGTCTACCACCTCTGGCAGTACCTGGGCCACTGGCAGTCCTATCTGGGCCCTACCTGCGGAAAGTACCCGGTACTGGTCGTTGAAGAAGGAATAACGGTGCTCCGGTCCGTTGAGCGTGGCAATGGCGGCGGGCACCTGACCCATAATCTGTTGCAGCAGACTTTGCTGCACTTGCAGCTGCTCGCGCTGGTGCTCGGCTTCGCGCAGCGCGACCTGCGCTTCCTGCGTGCGCCGGGTTACGCGGGCCTCCAGCTCTTCATTCAACAGCTGTAGTGCCTGTTGCGTGTGGTCCAGCGCGGCATTGGCGTTCAGGTATTCCTCGTTGGTGGCCCGCAACTCTTCGTTAATGGACGCCAGTTCCTCATTCAACTCCTGCACCCTCTGCCTAGCCAACACCTGCTCCGTGACATCAATGACAATGTCGATGATACCTAGTACTGTGCCGTCCGCGTTATACAGCGGCTGGTAAACGAAGTTGAAGTAACGCGTTTCAACCTGCCCGTTCTGCAATACATCCGCTGCTACCTCTGTGCCTACGAAGGGCGTACGCGTGTCGGCTACCTGCCGAATTAGCTCCGCGAAGCCTTGGCCACGTAGTTCCGGCACGCCTTCTAGCAACGGGCGGCCCACCACCTCCGCCGGCGCATAGCCCCACATAGCGCATAGTTGGTCGTTGGCGGCTGCCACTGTACAGTCGTCGCCCTGAAACAAGCCGATAGCCACCGGCGACTGGGTTAAGATGGCGTGCAACAAGTTGCGCTCTGTTTTCAGAGACTCATACATTTTCTGTTCGTGCGCCTGGCTTACGCGCAGTGCCTCTTCCACGGCCGTGCGCGGGTGTTCGTTGGTGTCTGTGAAGCTGACCACCAGCAGCTCGCTGTGGCGCTGCGCCACCAACTGGAAGTAGCCATCAAGCCCATCGTGCTGGTACAACATCTGGTGCCGCTCTACCCTACCCGAGCGAAAAGCCGCGCAGTAGAAGGCAAATACCCCTGTGGGCTGCGCGTTGGGATATAGCGTTAAAAACGTTTCGGTTGGCTGCTCTGGCTGTTGGAGCAATTGCTGAGCGGCACGATTGAGGCGCACGTACGCCAGATCCCGTATGGTTTCGCCATCGGCCGCCAACAGGGGGCGGAACAGGATAATACCCGTTAGCGAAATGTTCAACAGAACGTCTAACAGGCCTTCCGGCTCAGCAATAGGTAGAGGCAGCGAAACCGGGGGGGCGGGCATATCAAATTTATCAAGCAAACGAAAACTATCCCAAGATACAGCATTATAGTTCTGGGCAGGACACCTGCTAACGAGGAGCTTTTACCCCAGCCAGCACGTACGATGGCTAGGGTACCTAAACATCAAAAAGCCCCGGCGCGCATAACGGCGACCGGGGCTTTCTTTTTGCTTGCAGAAGCGCGTTGGCGCAGCTTACAGGTGAATTACCTCGTCGTAGGCGGCGGCCGAAGCCTCCATAATGGCCTCGCTCATGGTGGGGTGCGGGTGCACCGACTTAATGATTTCGTGGCCCGTGGTTTCCAGCTTGCGGGCTACCACTACCTCGGCAATCATCTCGGTTACGTTGGCGCCAATCATGTGCGCGCCCAGCCACTCGCCGTACTTAGCATCGAAAATCACCTTCACAAACCCGTCTTTCACACCACCTGCCGAGGCTTTGCCGGAGGCTGAGAAGGGGAACTTGCCTACCTTGATGTCGAGGCCACGCTTGCGGGCTTCGGCTTCGGTAAGCCCTACGGAGGCAATTTCGGGCTGGGCGTAGGTGCAGCCAGGAATGTTCTGGTAGTTGAGCGGCTCGGGGTGGTGCCCGGCAATCTTCTCCACGCAGATGATACCCTCAGCCGAGGCCACGTGCGCCAGCGCCGGACCGGGAATGATATCGCCAATGGCGTAGATACCGTCCACGTTGGTCTTGTAGTAGTCGTCCACGATGACGCGGCCGCGGTCGGTTTTGATACCCAACTCTTCTAAGCCGATGTTTTCGATGTTGGTGGCAATGCCTACTGCCGAGAGCACCACGTCGCAGTCAATTTGCTGCTCACCTTTGGCGGTTTTCACCGTCACTTTGCAGCCTTGTCCGCTGGTGTCTACCTTGGTTACTTCGGCTTCGGTGAGGACGTTGACGCCGATTTTCTTGAAGGATTTCTCCATCTGCTTCGACACTTCCTCGTCCTCTACCGGCACAATGCGGGGTAGGTACTCCACAATGGTCACCTCCGAGCCCATGGTGCGGTAGAAGTACGCAAACTCGACGCCGATGGCGCCCGAGCCTACCACTACCAGCTTCTTGGGCATCTGCTCTAGCGACATGGCTTTGCGGTAACCAATGATTTTCTTGTCGTCGATGGGCAGGTTGGGCAGTTGGCGCGAGCGGGCACCGGTAGCCAGAATGATGCTCTTGGCTTCTACCGTTTCCTTGCCGCCATCGGCTTTGGTTACCTCAATCTTACCGGGTGCCAGCAGCTTGCCGGTGCCCATAATCGTTTCGATTTTATTCTTTTTGAACAGGAAGTTGATGCCCTTGCTCATGCCATCGGCCACGCCGCGGCTACGCTTCACCACGGCCGTAAAATCCTGGCTCACCCCGGTAGCGCTCAAACCATAGTCGCTGGCGTGGTTGAGGTATTCAAATACCTGGGCGCTTTTCAGCAAGGCTTTGGTAGGGATACAGCCCCAGTTGAGGCAGATGCCGCCCAGCGACTCGCGCTCTACCACGCCTACTTTCAGTCCGAGCTGCGAGGCCCGAATGGCGGCTACGTAGCCCCCGGGGCCGCTGCCGATAACGACCAGGTCGTATTGCAATGCCATACTGTTGTGTTGCTAGATAAAATAGAAAGGAAAAGACCACCCGGCAACGATGCTGCCGGACAGGACAAAGATAGGCAGCCGGGCGCACTCGCCCCAACCGCCGCGGTAGCGCCACCCGCGGGAGTGTTACCGGGTATTTTTTTCGGTGAAGCGCAGCCGGTTGCCACGCCCGTCCGTACAAAAGCGCCGTACCTGCCGGTCATTGTAGCCGGTTTGTTTGCCCTTTGCTTATCATGAGAACAACGATACCAGCCTTTTTGATTTGTGGTGCTACGCTGCTGCTCACCACGCAGTGCGCCCGCACCACCGAGCCCGAAAACCCTACCTATACGCAGTCGGATGCTGCCCGCCGGGCCGTAGCTATGGAGGCTGCCACCCCAGACCTGGACACCATAGGCGCCGCTGCCACGGCTCCCGATGCCAGCCTGTCGGCAGCCGCTACAGCTCCCGTACCGGCCGCCCCAGACCTTAACGTTACCCCCGCCGATTACCGCACGGCCATCCGCACGGCCGACGCGGGCCTGAAGCTTCACCCGCGCAACTTCGACCTGCTGTTGACCCGCGCCAAGGCCCAAACAAAGCTCGGTAACTACGCCGAAGCTCTACCCGACTATACTGCCGCCCTGCGCCTGAAGTCCGACGATGCCAATGCCTACCGCGGCCGGGGTATGGCCTACGCCGCGTTACAACAGTATTCCGCCGCTATTTCCGATTACTCCAAAGCGCTGAAATACAACCCCAACGACAAGGAGGCTTTCTTCAACAGGGGCAAAACGCGCATGCAGACCCTCAACTTCAAAGCCGCTATCAGCGACTTCACCCAGGCCATTGCCCTCGACTCTACCTACGCGGCCGCCTATGAAGCACGCGGTACCAGCTATTCATCCCTCAATCAACCCACTGAAGCCCGCGCCGATTTGGAAAAAGCGGCCACGTTGGCACCTCACGCTCGGCGCTAACTGTTAGGGTTTCTACCCTTCCAGCCCGCAGACTCGCAGCATCTCCTGCATACGGTGCTGGTAGGTATGCTCGCGTAAAGTGCGGGCGTAGGCCTGTGTCGCAATCCGGGCGCGTTCTTCTGGCCGCGCCAGGTAGTGCGTGCATAGCTCGGGTAGCTCGGAGGCATCATTATAGAGTATAATTTCTTCATCTGGCACGTATAAATCCCGGATTTCCTCTTTGGTATCGCAGAGTTGAAACGCGCGGCAGCCGCTGGCTTCGAACAGGCGCGGGTTGACACCATACGACCAGCGCTGGTACCAAGTGTGCAGATTAAGCACGATGCGGGCTTGGTTGAAGAGCAACGCCATTTCCGTTGGCGTGAAGTAGCCGTGCCGCAAGAAATGTGGGCGAAGGGGTGAGTTCTTGGAAATTTTGCGCTTCCACGGCCCAATAATAGCTACCCGATGATGTTGAATTAGCTCCAGCACCACTTTCTCCCGGATGGGGTGGTGGTCTCCGGCAAAAACAATATCATACTGCTGCTCCGTGCCCTCCATGGGATGGTGTATAGCCGGATCAATACCCACGGGCAGGAAATGAGGTTCGCGAACATGGTAGTGGCGGTACACCGGCGCAGTGCCCCGACTGTTGGAGAAGAAAAAGTCGTAGAGGGATAAGGGTAGGTACTGCTGGGCCAGGTCGAAGGGGTCGTTTAACCACCAGCAGATTGTAAGCAGGCCCCGGCGCTTCAACTCACGTAGCGTGGCCGCGTCGTGAGTCTTGCCATAGATGGTAAAAAATACGTCAGGCTTGGTAGCTTCTACTACCTCCAGCAGTTGACGGTTTTTATAATCTAGAAACCCCTGA
The DNA here is from genome assembly GCF_019334315.1 of Hymenobacter profundi. Taxonomy (GTDB): domain Bacteria; phylum Bacteroidota; class Bacteroidia; order Cytophagales; family Hymenobacteraceae; genus Hymenobacter; species Hymenobacter profundi. The sequence goes on along the minus strand of NZ_JAHWGL010000133.1, from coordinate 1,548 downwards.
AACCGAATTTTCTCGCGCAGCCGCTCCACCTGATTGTCGCGCTCATGATTGAACACCACTACTTCATGTCCTAGCGCCAATAAGGCTTTTTCTACAAAACGCCCCATCGGGATAGTGCGCGTATGGCCGGGAATGGAAAGGAGAAATTTCATGGTTTACTCTTAAAGTTGTTTGTTACAGGAGTACGGAGGGAGCGTTCAGCAATAGGGAGTATTACTCACGCTGCGCACAAAATACGTGTAATCCGGTCGAATTGCAGTTCGGAAAGTTAGCGGCCAAACATCATCTTTAGATAAAAACCGGGCCGTCGGAGTTGCTCGCGCAGGTCTAGGTCCAGGAACATGTTGGTGAGGGTTTGGGCTAGGGTAGGGTTACGCACGGCACGGTTGGCCACAAAGTTGAACAGCCAGGGGTAAGCCAGCAGCCGCTGCATGGCACGGCTCAAACGTAGCTCCTGCCACAGGCGATTGTACACAGCGGCATCGTAGCCTTTCAGAAAATCGGCGGTGAAGTTCTGGGCCTGCACGGCACGGGCAGCCCAGTCGGCCGCGTGCCTACCCGACACCATGGCGTGGCTGATGCCCTCGCCCGTGAACGGGTCGATGAGGGAGCCGGCATCGCCGAGCAGCAGGTAGCCAGCTCCCGACAAGGAGCACCGTTTGGAGCCCAGCGGCAGGCCCATGCCGCGCACCGGACCCAGCCGTTGGGCCTGGGCAAAGCGGTTTTTGAAGCTGGGGTGTGTAGTCAGGATTTCGTCGAGGCGGGCGCGCAGATTGATTTTCTTGGCCGAAACTTTATCGGTGCGCATCCCTACCCCCACGTTGGCCTGGCCGTTGGGTAGGGGAAAAATCCAGAGGTAGCCGGGTAAGAATTCTTTCAGAAAGTGCAGTTCGATGAAGCCGTGCGGGTGCATACCCGTCACCCCTTCATAATAGGTGCGCAGCCCCGCCGAGTGATGCGCGGGCTCCAGCACGTGTCCGCCAATTTGCCGGGCCTGCGCCGACTGCGCGCCGTTGGCAATCAGCAGCAGCCGCGGGGTAGCCACCAGTGTGCCATCGGCCGCGAAAAGCTGCCATCGGCCATCGGGTAGGCGCTCGTGGCGAGCCACGTCTACGCCCTCCCGAAAGTCAATTTCGGGTCTTTGGCGCACTTGCTCTATCAGCAGGTTATCGAAATCGAGGCGCTTGGCGACGTGGCCGGGTGCGGCCTCGGCGGCGGGGTTGTAGTGCGCCCGGAAGGGCACCTCCACGGGCCGACCATTAGGCGCAAAAAAGCTGATGCCCCAACAGGGCACTTGCTCAGCCGAGGCGGCTAGCCGCGCGGGTAGGTTGGCATCAATCCGGCGCAGCTCATTGATGACCTTACCGCTGAGCGCGTCGCCGCAGGTTTTGTCGCGCGGGAAGGTGGCGCGGTCGAGTAGCAGGCAGGGCTGGCCGGCATTGGCGAGATGCAGGGCGGCCGTGGCCCCGCCCGGACCAGCGCCGAGGATGCAAATGTCCATTTTTTATTAGCTGTTAGCCATTAGCTGCTAGCCGATAGCTTTTATGT
>NZ_JAHWGL010000132.1 GCF_019334315.1 Hymenobacter profundi | reverse complement strand
ATCGTGAGAAGGTCCTTCGCTGCGCTCAGGATGACAGAACGAAAACTCACAATTTCACAACTTCATAACCTCACCATTTCATGAATAAAGCTCAGCTTCTCGGCCACTTCCGGCACAATCACAAACGGGTAGGGATCGTGCTGGCCCATGCTGCGGTTGAGGCTATTCATGGCGAACGTGAGGGGTAGCCACTGGCGCAGAATTTCGTCGAAATTCTGTAGCTGGTAGGGGTCTTGAATGGTGGCGCGCAGGTTGGCCTCGGTTTCGGCTTCTTGCGGATTGATGCGCAGGCCGAAAGCGTGGGCGGTTTGCAGCGTGTCGGTGATGTGCAGGTAGTGCGCCCAGGTTTCAGCCCAGTCTTCCCAGGGGTGCATGGTGGCGTAGGAGCTGATGTAGTGCTGGGGCCAGTCGGCGGGGGCACCTTGGTCGTAGTGGCGTTGCAGAGCCTCGCCATAGTCCTGGCGCTCGTCGCCAAACAGGCGGCGGTACTCGGGCAGGTAGGGCGAGTCGGCCAGGAGCCGGTCCCAGTAATAGTGCCCTACCTCGTGGCGGAAGTGGCCCAGCATGGTGCGGTACAGCTCCCCCATCGACTGGCGGGCCATTTCGCGCTCCACATCGTCGGCTTCGGCTATATTTAAGGTAATGAGGCCGTTGGCGTGGCCGGTCATTACTTTTTCGCCCTGCTGGCCGTCGGGGTTTTCGTCGGCTTTAAAGTCGAATTGCAGACCGGTTTCCGGCTCTACCCGCTTGCTGACCACGGGCAGGCCCAGGCGCAGCAGCGTGTACACCAGGCGGTGCTTGGCTACCTCAATGGTGCGCCAGCGCGTGAGGTACTCGGGTTTGCTGAGGTTGGGAATGGTGTGGTTTAGGTCGCAGGCCTGGCAAAACGTATTGTCGCTGGTAGTGGGCACCAGCCAGTTGCACACGTCGTGCACGTGATTGGCGCAGTAGCGGTAAGTGCCGTGCGCGGGCTGGCTGTATAGCTCGAAAATACCGGGCTGCTGCTCCACCAGCGGGTAAAGCTGGAGATGGGCCGCATCGAAACCCAGCACGTAGCCGCACTTTTCGCAGCGGTTGTTTTCGAAGTAGAGCAGGTGCCCGCAGTGGGTGCAGTGGAAGAGGCGCATAGGAGGGTAGGCGGCTAAGGGCTAGTTGGTTGCAAGTACCAGCCGGGTAGCGTGGCCTATCAAACGGCGAAAATCGGGATAAGTTGGAGGGTACCGCATTTTGCTATTTCACTTACTGACTCGCTGTTTTATTGCCACCACACCGGTATTTTAGTGCGATTAGTTATCATTTTTTCAGTAGTTTGCCGTAGCACCTATGCAGTGGCTAGTTGTTGGCCACGATGGAAAACCGCTTTGGGCTCAGTTGAATCAGGAGAAGAAAAAATCCCGAATGTCATGCTTAGTGGAGCGGAGTCGAAGCATGACGTTCCAACTTGAATAGCCCATTACCCCTACCCTACCGCCTACCTATTCTGTGTATGAAGGAAGATTCGCTACTAAAAGCCTACCAGGAACAGCCGCAGGTGTGGGACGAAATGTTCGGTGCCGACGGCATCCGGCCAGAATACACCCACTTTGTGACGGCCATCGAGAACCTGCCCGCCTCCGAGATGACTCGCAAGGACGAGCTGGCCAAGAAGCTGTTCATGAGCCAGGGCATCACCTTCACGGTGTATAGCAGCGGCGAGGGCATCGAGAAGATTTTCCCGTTTGATATCATCCCGCGCATCATTCAGCATCGGGAGTGGCTGCATATTGAGGCCGGCATCAAGCAGCGCTTGCGGGCGCTTAACATCTTCCTAAAGGACATTTACCATCAGCAGTTTATCCTGAAAGATGGGCTGCTTCCGGCTTCGCTGGTGTACTCGTGTCCGCAGTTTTTGCGCGAGATGATGCACGTAGACGTGCCCCACGACATCTACACACACATTGCGGGCGTGGATTTGATTCGGGACAACGACGGGCAGTTTTACGTGCTGGAAGACAACCTGCGCACGCCCTCGGGAGTGTCGTATATGCTGGAAAACCGCAGCATCACCTACCGCATTTTCCCCGATCTGCTGCCCAAAAACAACGTGCAGCCGGTGAAGGACTACCCCGATTTGCTGTACCGCAACCTGCTGGCCCTCGCCGGCCGCCAGGACAGCGACGCGACCGTGGTGCTGCTCTCACCGGGCATCTACAACTCGGCCTACTTCGAGCACAGCACGCTGGCCCGCCTTATGGGCATCCGGCTGGTAGAGGGCCGCGACCTGATTGTGCACAACCACTTCGTGTACATGAAAACCACCAAAGGTCTGCAACGCGTGGACGTGATTTACCGCCGCGTCGACGACGAGTTTCTGGACCCGCTGGCGTTCCGGCCCGATAGCGCCCTGGGCGTGTCGGGGCTGTACTGGGCCTACCGCAAGGGCAACGTGGCCATCGTGAATGCCATGGGCAACGGCGTGGCTGATGATAAGGCTGTGTACAGCTACGTGCCCGAGATGATTCGGTACTACCTCAACGAGGAGCCGATTCTGAAGACCGTGCCTACCTACCAAATGGCCGACCCCGACCTGCGCCAGCTGGTGTTCAGCCAGATGGACCGCATGGTGATTAAGCGTACCAACGAGTCGGGCGGGTACGGCATGCTGATTGGCAGCGCCGCCACCCAGGAGCAGATGGACGACTTCCGCAAAGCTATTCTAGAAGACCCGCGCAGCTTCATCGCCCAGCCCATCATCAGCCTGTCGTCGACGCCGTGCTACCTCAACGGCGTGCTCCAGCCCCGCCGCGTCGACCTGCGCCCCTTCGCCCTCTACGGCCCTTCCGGCATCGATATTGTGCCCGGCGGCCTTACTAGGGTGGCGTTGCAGGAAGGCTCTCTCGTCGTGAACTCCTCCCAGGGCGGCGGCAGCAAAGACACGTGGGTGCTTGGTGAGTAGGATTTGGCTGTTAGCTATTGGCTGATAGCTGTTAGCTTTCCTTCAACTCCTGCCACACTACTTTTTCAAATACGAGCTAGCAGCTAACAGCTTACAATATTATGCTTAGTCGCGTTGCGGATACGATTTACTGGCTGGCGCGCTACATGGAGCGCACGCAGTCGATGCTTCAGGTGATTCGCACGAATTACATTGCCTCGCAAAACGAAATCTACGATTTCAACTGGCGGCCGTTTCTACAGCTCTACGGCGACCTCACGCCCGACGAGCTGGCGCAGCTGGATGGCCACTCTACCCCCATTCTGACGCACCTGGTGTTGGACCGCAACAACGGCGCCTCGGCCTACCGCAACATTTTGCAGGGCCGCGAGAATGCCCGCGCCGTGCAGGACCACATCACCAAAGAAGTGTGGCAGTCGCTCAACGACTTTTACCACGTCATCCGCGACCCGGAGGTAGGGCAGCAAATCACCCACGAAGACCCCATTTCGGGCCTGGATGCGCTGCTGCGGCAGGCGCTGCTCTATGCCGGCACCGTGCAGCACACCATGCCCCGCGACGAGGGCTACGCCTACCTCGGCATCGGTAAGTGCCTGGAGCGCGCCATCCAGACCACCGACATTCTGCGCGTGCGGTGGGCCACCGTGAAGGAGCACGCCGTGCACCCACTCGATGCGCCGGCCCTGCGCTACCTGCTGTACTCGCTGGTGGGCTACGAGCAGTATATCAAGACGTATAAGGGCACGTTTAATACGGAAAACGTGCTGCAATTCATCGTGTATAACACACAGTTTCCGCACGCGCTGCTCTACAGCCTCGATCAGTTGGCGTATTACTTCGGCCGCCTGCAACCCGAGAGCCTCCCCGAAAGCCACGCGCACGTTGCGTTTCTGATTGGCAAAGTGCGCACGGCCGTACGCTACAGTCGCCTTTCGGCCCAGGAGCCCGAGCAACTCACCAGCTTCCTGCTGCAAACCCGCCAACAGCTGCTGGACGTAGCCAGCGCGCTGAACACGTCTTATTTTGGGTATAACTAGCGGTGATGGAAACCTGTCATAAAAACTGCCTGTCATCCTGAGCCTGCGAAGGACCTTATCACGACTGAACGAGTCGTTGTTACGCTTGTCGTTCAGTCGTGATAAGGTCCTTCGCAAGCTCAGGATGACAGACTTACTTCCTACTCCTACCTCTATACCTTCCTACCCTCCCACCCCATACCCTCCTACCCTCATACCTTACCTTATACTCCCATGCCTGCCTATACCATCAAGCACCGCACCCGCTACGCCTACGCCGCGCCGGTTATTGACTGCGCTAACCAAGTGATGGTATACCCCCTGGCCGACGACCGGCTGGAGGTGAAGAAGCACGAGTTGATTATCTCACACGCCCCGGAAGTAGAGGTGTTCACCGATTATTTCGGCAACCAAGTCGGTGTGTTTTCGGTGATTGCACCGCATTCGGAACTGCTGATTGACTCGCTGGCGGAAGTGGTGACGCACCCCATCCAGTTTCCGATGGACGAGCAGCCGGCCGTTGAGCAGTGGCAACACCTGCGCGCCCTGCGCGGCGACGCCGAGTTCTTCGACTTCCTCACCCGGGAGCCCTCAGCCGCTACCGAAGCCATTCGCGCTACCCTGGATACCGTGGTGAACCGCACGGAGAAGCCGCTGAAAAATGCCTTGGTGCTGTCGGAATACGTCTACGACCACTTTGCATATCAGCAGGGCGTGACCAACGTGGAAACGCCCACCGAAGAAATCTGGCGGCTACAAGCTGGTGTCTGTCAGGATTTTGCGCACATCCTGTTGTTTATGCTACGCCTCTACGACATTCCGGCGCGCTACGTGAGCGGCTATATCTGCCCCAAAGACGAGGGTGTGCGCGGCACCGGCGCCACCCACGCCTGGGTGGAGGCCTACATTCCGTTCTACGGCTGGCTCGGCCTCGACCCTACCAACAACTGCATCGTGAATGATGGCCACGTGCGCATGGCCATCGGCCGCAATTTCATGGACTGCACCCCTGTGAAGGGCACCTACAAAGGCACCAGCGCCCATCGCCTGGAGGTGTCTGTGCACATCGAAAACGGCACGCCTCTGGCTGCCCCTACCCCCGTTGAGCCTATCTACATGCAGGAGGTAGCTGCGCCTATATCCCCCGTCAACTCCTACCGCAAGTATCTGGATTTGCAGCAACAGCAACAGCAACAGCAACAACAGTAGCAAAGGGGCTAATAACCAGAACGTCATGCTGAGCGCAGGCGCAGCCGTAGCCGAAGCATCTCTACCGTGAGTAATTCCTGCCGATTAGGATTACCACTGCGATAGAGATGCTTCGGCTACGGCTGCGCCTACGCTCAGCATGACGTTCTTTCTTTCGCCGTTCTGGTGACAGGCGCTTTCCTTACCCGCTAGAAATGCTTGAAACCTTGCGCTTGCAGGGGCACAGCTTGGCCGGCTTTGGTGATGAGGTTAGCGCCTTCACTCTGGGGCACCATGTGGCCGATGATGGTGATATCGGGGTGGTTTTTGATTTTGTCGTGGTCGGCGAGGGGCACCGTGAAGAGTAGCTCGTAGTCCTCGCCGCCGTTGAGCATGCACATAATAGGGTCGAGGTTGAATTCCTCGGCTACTTCCAAGGTAGGGTTGGCGATGGGCAGATTCTCGGTGAAGATGCGCGCCCCTACCCCGCTGGCCTGGCACAGGTGCAGGGTTTCGGAGGCCAGCCCGTCCGAAATGTCAATCATGCTGGTAGGAGTGATGCCCAGTTCGCGCAGCTCGTAGATGATGTCCATGCGGGCTTCGGGGCGGAGCTGGCGCTGCACCACGTAGCTATACTTTTCCAGCTCAGGCTGAAACTCGGGGTCGGCTTGCCAGGCTTGCTTTTCGCGTTCCAGCACTTGCAGGCCTAGCAGGGCGCCGCCCAGGTCGCCGGTTACGCACAGCAAGTCGTTGGACTGCGCACCGCTGCGGCGCACGGCTTGGCTTTGGGCTACCTGGCCCAACACTGTTACGCTGATGGTGAGGCCGCCGCGGCTGGCGGTGGTGTCGCCGCCTACCAGATCCACATTGTAGGCCTCGCAGGCTAGGCGCATACCTTCGTACAGTTCTTCAATGGCCTCCACGGAGTAGCGGGCACCCACGGCAATACCCACTACAATCTGGGTAGGCGTGGCGTTCATGGCCGCCACATCCGACACGTTCACGGCCACAGCCTTATAACCCACGTGCTTCAAGGGGCAAAACGTGAGGTCGAAATGCACGCCTTCTACCAGCAGATCGGTGCTGATAACGGTATCCTGCCCGGCGGCAGGGCTCAGAATGGCCGCATCATCGCCGATGCCGAGCGTAGTGCTGGGCTGACGTAGGGTAATGGTTTGTTGAAGGCGGTTGATCAGGCCAAACTCGCCGAGGGCGTTCAGGGGGGTAACGGAACTCATAGGAGGTGCTGCTGTTTATAAGGTCTGGGGACAGAAGATCCGGGTTTGTTTGGCAAAGGTAGCCACCACCAGCGTGTAGTATGGCGGCCCTTCCCTTCCTATACCCCAGGTAGGATACGTGGTTGAGCAGAAACCTGCCCATCCTCAAAAACCAGTCGGCCCGCACTGCATAATTGACGGATTAGCCAGTAGCGCGTATCTTTGCCGTACACAAACCCGCACTACTCCAATGTGAATCTTGCTGCATAAGTGTACTGTCTGACAATCTGCATAGCCTTTTTTGTAGGCTGACTCGCCTTAGCGGCGGATTGTGGCACTATGCTTTTGCAGCATTGCCTGGTTGTGTGGGCCTACCTTTTTGCGGATAGGATTCTAGGCGCGCTTATTCTATGTATCCGCTTGCCGGGTAGACTGCGCTTTGCTCCACACGGAGCCTTCCTTTTTTTTCTGTATTGCTTTTCGGTGCTTTCCGGCGTCGTGCCTCCTCTATTGGCGTATGTGCGCTACCAGCGCCCTGCTTTTGTATCCCCTATTTGCCACTATGCCTTCGGGTGCGCGTGGCAGGATAGAATGCAACTCGCCGCGTATGATGTTTTGCCAGCTTACTCCACCCTGAAATCAGCATAAAATTTCATTCTACCACCTCCTGCCGGAGGTTGGCAGCTCATTTTTTGCTCATTTTCAGTGTTTTCATGCAACAAGTTTTTCAGTACTTCACGCAGTACAAGGTCAATTATAAAAACGAGATTCTTTCGGGCCTGACGGTGGCGCTGGCCCTGATGCCCGAGGCCGTGGCCTTTTCGCTTATTGCGAGCCTGTCGCCATTGGTGGGCCTGTATGCGGCCTTTGTGATGGGCCTGGTTACCTCAGTGCTGGGTGGGCGCCCCGGCATGATTTCGGGCGCTACGGGGGCCGTTGCGGTGGTGCTGCTGGCCCTGGCCAAGAGCCACGGCGTAGAGTACATCTTTGCCACAGTTATCTTGGCGGGCAGCTTACAGGTGGTGGCCGGGGTGCTGCGTCTGGGCAAGTTTATCCGTCTGGTGCCGCACTCGGTTATGTTTGGCTTCGTCAATGGTCTGGCCATCATCATCTTCCTGTCGCAGCTTGTGCAGTTTCAGACGGTAGACGCGGCGGGCGGGCACCACTGGCTCACGGGTACGCCCCTACTCACGATGCTCGGGCTGGTGGGCCTCACCATTCTCATTATTGTTGGCCTACCCCGCCTGACCAAAGTAGTACCGGCTTCGCTGGTGGCGATTGTGGTCGTATCGGCCCTGGTTATCGGCCTGGGTATCAGCACCAAAACAGTAGGCGACATTGCCTCCATCGAAGGTGGCTTTCCGCCGTTTCATATTCCGGCCGTGCCGCTCACGCTGGCCACGCTCACACTCATCTTCCCCTACGCTGCCATTATGGCGGGGGTAGGGCTGATTGAAAGCCTGCTCACGCTGAACCTCATCGACGAAATCACGGAAACCCGTGGCAGCACCAACAAGGAATGCGTAGCCCAGGGCGCGGCTAATATTGCCTCCGGTTTTTTGTTCGGGATGGGTGGCTGCGCCATGATTGGGCAGAGCCTGATTAATATTTCTTCCGGCGCCCGCGCCCGCCTCTCAGGCATTGTGGCGGCGATGATGCTGCTGGTATTCATTGTATTTGGCGCGCCACTTATCGAGCGCGTGCCCATGGCGGCCCTCACCGGCCTGATGATTATGGTGGCCGTGGACACCTTTGAATGGGCATCGCTGAAAACCTTCGGCAAGATGCCCGTAGCCGACTTGGTGGTCATGGTGCTGGTAACGGCCATTACGGTGCTGCTGCACAACCTGGCGCTGGCGGTGCTCATTGGGGTAGTAATTGCCGCCCTGGTTTTTGCCTGGGAAAACGCAACCCGCATCCGCGCCCGCAACTACGTGGATGCGGCGGGCGTACGGCACTACGAGCTGTTCGGGCCGCTGTTTTTCGGGTCGGTGCAGGCCTTCGGCGAAAAGTTTGATATGGTGAACGACCCGAATGAAGTCATTATCGACTTCCGGGAAAGCCGCGTGGCCGATATGTCGGCCCTAGAAGCGCTGAACAAGCTCACCGAGCGCTACCACCGGCTGGGCAAAACGGTGCACCTGCGCCACCTTAGCCCCGATTGCCGCAAGTTGCTGAACAAAGCCAATTCGATTATTGACGTCAACATTTTGGAAGACCCGCTCTACACGGTAGCGGGCGCAAACGTCATGTACTAAGCGATGCTGCCCGTGCCCCATCTGCCCCGTTGGCAGCAGTATCTGCTGTTGGTGGGCGCACTGCTCACGATCCTCACTGGCAGCTGCTTGCACAGCAGCGGCGCGCCGCTGTCACACACGTTCTCGCTGCTGGCCTTGCCGGGGGCGCTTTGGTGGCCCCAGCCCGCCGGCCTGTCTCGGCAGGTGATGTGGTGGGTAGCCATTGTGTTTCTGTTTGGGCTAACTACTGCCCTGCTGATGCAGCTTCTATTATGAGCCGGTGGCACTCCACTCGGCCTCTGTTGCAACCAGTACAGATCATTAGCGGTTGCTACCAGCCGGCAATCTGCCTCTGTTGTTTCACTGTGTGAGCCCAGCAACGGCCCCGACCAAACGCTTTGCTTGGTCGGGGCCGTTGCTGCTGTTATAGTCCCGCCACCAGCACACGCCACGCGTCCTGCTCCGGAATACCCGGCTTGCGCTTGCCAAAAAACAGCAGCAGGTTGTTGCCTTGCGAATCAAACAGCTCCAGCGAGGTCACAATACCGTCGGTGGTGGGCTTTTGCACCACCCAGCTTTCGGCCACATCTTCGGCCTTGAGGTGCAGGTTGAAATTCGGGTCGAGCACGTTCAGCCACGGTCCCATGGGCACAATGCGTTGCACGGGGCCAGTATGAATCTGGATGCAGCCGCGGCTGCCCACAAACAGCATCACGGGCAATTGCTGCGCCGCAGCGGCTTGCAGGGCTTGGTCTACGGCATCGTTGCCTACCTGGCGCACCAGCTCGGGCGGCCCCAGGCGCAGGGCCTGCGTGCGCGTCACGCCGAATTTGCGCAGCACCCCAAAGAATGCGTGCGTATCGGGTAGTGCCCGCCACGCCGCCCGGAAGCCTTCCACGTCGATGGTCTCGTCGGCGGCCTCGGCGGCGGGGGTAGGCGCGGGCTCTACCGTCACGTCTGGCGACTGGTTTTCGGCTGTAAACTGGGTCACCAGCTCGTCGTAGGCAGCACCATTACTGTCTTCGAGGAGGTAGATTTTGTGCACGGCCTCGCCGTCGTTGGCAAAAAACTGAAGGCTACGACGGCCGTCCTCGCTCACCGCAAAACCATGCTGCCAGTGCATCAGAAACAGGCGCAGGTCGATGTCTTCGCCCAGCACCAGACCCATGGGGCCATTTATCGATACGTCGAGGTAGGGACCTTTGCGCTCGTGTACCACGCTGTTGTTGCGGGTGAGGGCCATCACGCGGCCCAGGGTAGGCACTTGCTGAAGAATGTTCGAAAACTCGGCGCGCAGGCGCGTTACGGGCGCGTCGGGCTGGCCGGTGCACTGGGTCGCCAGCAGCTCCATTTCGCTCACGCCCAGGTCGTCGGCAGCATTGCGAATGCGGCTTTTGGGATTCTGATGGCGGTACTCGGCCCAGCGTTGGGCGAGGGTTTGGGTTGGTATAGTGGCGGTTGACATAAGGAATGGTGAAGTTGTGAGTTTGTGAAGTTGTGAAGTATCGGCCTTTCCTGATTCGTGTGTCATCCTGAGCGGAGCGAAGGACCTTCTCACGGCAGCACGACTAAGCGAACTAACGATTCGTTCATACATGAAAAGGTCCTTCGCAAGCGCAGGATGACAGACTAAGACAGGGCTCATCCCTACCCTACCAATTCACCGTAGGGCACGGTACAATGAGCGGGCAATCGTGATGAGGATGCGGCACAAGCTGCACAGGCAAGTCGAAGCCGGCAAGGATGTTGGCGGCCGTTAGCACTTCGGCAGGCGGACCGTAGGCTAGCGGCTGCCCTTGGTGCAATAGCAATACCTGGTCGGCAAATTGCGCGGCTAGGTTCAGGTCGTGTAGCACGGCTACTACCCCGAAGCCCTTGCCTACCAGCTCGCGGGCAACGGCCAGGGTGCGGTGCTGGTGGTGCAGGTCGAGGCCGGTGAGGGGCTCGTCGAGGAGCAGGTAGCCGGGGTCGGCCTCCCACACCTGGGCCAGCACCCGCGCCAACTGCACCCGCTGCTGCTCCCCACCCGAGAGCGTGGGGTAGCTGCGCTGGGCCATGTCGGTTAGGCCTACCATCGCCAGCGCCGCCCGCACCACAAAGTGGTCGTGGGCGCTAGGCTGCCCCCGGAAACGTGGGTAGCGACCCATCATCACCAGTTCCTCCACCGAGAAAGCCAGCGCCAGCGTGTGCTGCTGCGTGAGTACAGCACGGTGCCGCGCCAGCTCGCCCGGCAACTGACTTGCCAAGGGCTGCCCCCGAAATGAGACACTGCCGCCGCTGGGTAGCAAGTCGCCGCTGAGTAGGCGCAGCAGGGTAGATTTGCCCGCCCCATTGGCTCCTAGTATCACCATCAATTCGCCGGGGCGGGCGCGGAAGGAAACCTGTTGCAGCAGGATCTTCCTCCCGATTTGATAGCTTATATGTTGTACGTCGAACATGGGTAGGGATTTCAAAAATTGACGTTAACCAAGTCTATAACACTTGTATATTATAATGATTACCAATCAGTAACAGGACGTTATTTTTACTAACTAGTGCACGATGTAGAGACGC
>NZ_JAHWGL010000131.1 GCF_019334315.1 Hymenobacter profundi | reverse complement strand
AGAACGACTGTCGTACTAACGACTTGTTCACACGTGAGAAGGTCCTTCGCAAGACTCAGGATGACACCCGTTTTCTGTCTATTTATCTATTGCTACCGTTGCTCTCTACCACCCACTAGCCAGCACATCGGCCACGTGCAGGGTTTTGATGGGCTTTTTCTCGCGTCGAATGTAGGCGTCGAGGTGCATCAGGCAACTGGTATCGGTGCTGATGAGGTAGTCGGCGCCGGTGGCCAGGGCATGCTCTACCTTCTGCTCGGCCATGGCCACGGAAATTGCCTGAAACTTGACGGCAAACGTACCCCCGAAACCGCAGCAAGTCTCCGTTTCGGCCATTTCCAGGCGCGTGAGGCCCTGCACGCTATCCAGCAATTGGCGCGGCGCCTCCCGAATGCCGCACTCGCGCAGGGCCGAGCAGGAATCGTGGTAGGTGTACTGGCCGGGTAGGGCAGCGCCGGGAATGGTGGTGATGCCCAGCACATCTACCAGAAACTCGGTCAGCTCGAACACGCGCCGTTGCAGACCGTAGTACTGAGTTTGCTGGGGCGTACCATCGAACAGTTCGGCGTAAGTGTTGCGCACCATGCCCACGCACGAGGCCGACGGGCTGACCACGTAGCGGCCCGGCTCGTTGGGAAAATCCTTCAGAAACTTGGTGGCTACCTCGCAGCTTTCGGCCTTGAAGCCCGCATTGTAGGCCGGCTGGCCGCAGCAGGTTTGGTTGCCGTTGTAGTGCACCTCGCAACCCACGGCTTCCAATACCTTCACCATGTTGAGGGCCGTGGTAGGAAAAAGCTGATCAACGAAGCAAGGAATAAAGAGGTCGACGGCGGGCATAGGATGTTTGGCTGTTGGCTACTGGCTGCTAGCTTTTCCACTGCGAAACGGCAGCTGAATCTGGAAAAGAATAACAATGCCCTGCAAAGGTAGGGGCAGCCAGGCAATGCAAGCGCTTATGCTGTCTCGTTTGTCTTCTACCGAAATGCTATCAACTAACAGCTAGAGACCAATAGCTAAGAAAACTCACCGCGCCAGCAAATCGGCAATGAGGGGCTTTAGCTCGGGGTCGTTGGGGCGCAGGGCGTCGGCGTAGCGCACGATGCCGTACTTATCCAGCAGCACGTAGCGCGGAATACTGTTGACAGTGAAGCGTTTCAGAAAGCCAGCCGTGGTAGGACTAGCGAAATGATACTGCTCCCGCACGCCCGCGAGAAACTTCTTGCCGGCCTGCTGCCACGCCTGCTTGTCTTTGTCAGTAGAGAGCTGAATGACTACTACCGGCTTGCCCTGGTAGTGGCGGCGCAGCGCTGCCGTGGCGGGAAATTCCATGATACAGGGTGCGCACCAGCTGGCCCACAGATCGAGGTAGATGACTTTGCCCCGGTGACGGGCCAGCAGCGCGGCCAGCGTTTGGCGAGTGCCGTCGGGGGCTACCAAGGTATCATTGGTAGCCATCTGCTGGTTGGGCATCACCAACGTGAATTGATCCTGATGGGTGAGGCTGCGCACGAAACGGCTTTCCGGCATCACCCAGGTGCGGTAGTCTTTCAGCAGCGGGCTGATAGGGCGGTGCATGAATTGGGCATCTTCTAGTATTGAGTAGCATACCCATTCTCGCTCCAAGCCTTTGTATTCTCGCTTCGCGGCAGCATACTGCCCGGCTGTGGTAGGTGGCTTATTTACAAGCAGCGCTACATAAATAGCAAAGCCCTTTAACGCCTCCAGTCGCTCGCGCGAGGCTGTGGCTGGCAGCAATTGCATACTTCGCAATAGCCGTGTGTACGCCCGCACCGAATCCTGGTACGCTGCCGGAAACGAGGGTATCATCGTCTTCTTGTGCGTGGTATCAGTCAGGCGGGGTACAGAGGGATTAGCGGGGTAGAGCGCGTGGTAGCTTATACCCTTGAGCAGGTAGATGAAGGTGCGAAGCTGCAACTCCCGCGTCAGGGTAGTAGCTACCACCGGCCGGATGCCGGGCCGGGTACGTACTATGGCCACCAGGCTGTCGCCGGTGCGGCGCAGGCGCTGCCAGTAACACATGTATTCCTCCAGGGTAGGCGGCATCCAAACGAGGCTGTCACTCTGGAAATGCACGCTTCCCCAGTTGCTCAGATCACCCAGGCTGAATGCCCCGCGCCAGAGGTCATAGTAGGTTTGCAGTTCAGCGGGGTATTTACCAGAAAAGGAATACTTCGTAGCTGCCTCATTATATCGGATGGTAATAATATCGCCGGGCATCACCAGCAGTACCGGCTGCTCCTGCGGCTTATCCAGATCCATGTAAAAGTAAACGGGTACCGGCAGATAAGAATTCTCATCGAACGTGATGCGCAGCGTGTCGCCGGGTTCTACTGAGTGGTTTTTCGAGTGGTCTTTGCCTTTTTGCAGAATATCAGGCCATGCAGGGTGGATAGCGTCCCCATCTTTACTAGCAATCAGCAGTGCTTCCAGCCGTTGGGCGTAGCTGCTAGTACTAGCAAACAAAGCACAGACTGCAGCGAGCAGTAGAATTCGACATATCAGCATAGCGTAATAGATAGTTGTGAATCAATTGAGTATCTCACAACTAACGGCTATTACCTGACAATCAATATAGCCCGCTTAAAATACTTGCCCGGCCGCTACCTGTGCTTCCCGAAAGGCCTGCATATTCAGGCCCAGCGCCTCGCCCTGGGTTTGCAGGTAGGCTACTAAGTGCTCGGTGGGCATATTGCCGGTTAGCTCGTCTGTGGCCATGGGGCAGCCGCCGTAGCCGCCCAGCGCCCCATCGAAGCGGCGGCAGCCGGCGTGGTAGGCGGCGGCTACCTTTTCCTGCCAGGCATCGGGCGTGGTGTGCAAGTGCGCCCCGAAGGTGATGTCGGGGAAAGCCGGAATCAGGGTTTCAAACAAGGGCGTGATGGTGGCGGCTGTACTCACCCCAATGGTATCCGACAGGGCCACAATGCGCACGCCCAGCGCCGCTAGCCGGCGTGTGAACTCCGCCACAATATCCGGGTGCCACGCCTCACCGTAGGGATTTCCAAAACCCATCGACAGGTACACAACTAACGTTTTGCCTACCCGCCCGCACAATGCCTGCATCTGCGCTACCTCTTCCAGGGCCTCCGCAATGGTTTTGTTGGTGTTGCGCCGCTGGAAGGTTTCGGACAGGGAAAGCGGGAAGCCGAGGTAGGCAATTTCGGAGAAGCCAGCCGCCGTTTCGGCCCCGCGCAGGTTGGCTACAATGGCCAGCAGCTCGGTGGGCGAGTTGCCGGTGTCGAGGCCGGCCAGCACCTCGGCCGTATCGCGCAGCTGCGGAATGGCCTTGGCTGATACAAAGCTACCGAAATCCAACGCCGAGAAGCCGACGCGCAGCAACTGGTTGAGGTAGGCAATTTTAGTGGCCGTAGGGACGAAGTCGGCCAGGCCTTGCATGGCGTCGCGGGGGCATTCAATGAGTTGCATGGACGGTGATACGTGGGTGGGGGTAGGTATACGCAAAAGTACTACGAACCCGACCATCGACTTCGGCCCTGTTGCCTAGAACTAGGATATACGTGCTGCTGCGCCTAGCTTCGTGGCCTATGTATACTATTGGGCCGATGTGGAAACGCTCTTTATTCAGCGTACTTATTGTATTCGTGCTGGCCTGGCTGGGCCGTTCTTTTTATCAATACATGCAGCTTCCTATAGATGGCGACCTGGCCGCCATCGTGGTACCATCGGGGTGGTATGCGCGGGTACTACACGACCCATTTGGGTGGGCCGTGCTTACGCATGATGCCATGTATGCCGCTCCTAACCGTTTTTTCGCGCATGTGCTGCTCAACCAATACTTTCGGCACGTACCCGGCTGGTTGCAGCACTTCCTTGCTCCCATCCAGAGCGTGTATGTTGCCATCGCTCTGTTGAAGCTGCTCACGCACCTGTTGCTACTCTACTTGTTGGCTGTTTACGCCACGGGTGCCAGCAAGCTGAATCATCGAGGGCTGTGGCTGGTCATGGCGCTGTTGCTCCCTTTGTTTCAGACGGCAGGCTACAACCTCCAGATGGGCATCATTGACCATGCCACTACTTACGCCGCGTTTTACGCCCTACCTATGGCACTACTGCTGTTACTGCTATTGCCTTTTTATAGGGCCGCACAGCACGGCGTATGGCGGCCACTCCGGTGGGTTGAGCTAATCGCCTTGATCGGCCTGACGATGGTAGTAGCCTTCAACGGCTCCGTTGTGCTAGGGGCAGTGGCCGTGTTGCTACCTGGCATTGTGCTCTATGCGCTTCGCCGCCAGGCGCAGGTAGATAAGATGTTTCTATGGTCTTCCTGGCAGCCCATTTTGCTGCTCAGCTTGCTGGGCCTGTTGTGCGTCTACTCGTTGTACATTGGCCTTAACAACAGCGAGAATCCTACCGTACTACCCTCGCTGTGGGAGCGGTATCAGCGGTTGCCACTGGGTTTTTTCCGGCAGTTCACGGTGAAGTTGGGCATTCCTCTGTTACTGGTCATGCTCCTGCTCAATGCGCAGCTGATTCGGCGGGTACTGCCAGCTACTTCCGAGGGGCAGCACCTGCTCCGCGGTCTGCGCTGGCTGGCCCTATTTGCCCTAGTCTATATTCTGCTGCTTCCACTGGGCGGCTACCGCCCCTACCGGCCGCTGCTGCTCCGCCGCGATACGGTGCTACCCATTATTCTGGGCATGGTGTGCCTATACGGTGCCTCCTCCTACTACGTGTGGCGCTACCTACCCATGGGCCGGCTGCGGGTAGGCTACATAGTGCTCCTGGGTGTATTCTCTGCTATCTTTCTGAATGCCGACCGGCTGCACATCTCGCCGGTTGATAACAACAACTGCGAGCAACAGGCGCTATCCTATCTGGCCCACGCACCAGCCGGCGTAGTGCAATTGCCGCAAGCGTGCCCCGTTTTGAGCTGGAACGTGGCTACTGATCCCGCTCAGACCACCGTACAGGCGCAGCTACTCAACTTGTGGGGCATTACGCGGGGTCTCACAGGGTACTACCAGCAACCTCCGGACCCAACTCAGCAGTTGCTCCCTACCCCACCGAACTAGTTTGGGACGCGGGAAGTTGAGAGGAAGATTTACGTCTTCCTTCATGCTCCTATCCTCCGCACACCGCTTTGCTGCCTGGCTCTTTCTGCTTATTTTAGTTTCTTCCTGCGGCAAGCAGCAAACCCTGCAAGGCATTTTCAACCAACCCCGCACCCCGCACGAGGCCTACGCCCGCCAACTGCACCAAACCCGCCTCGACGAAACCGCCCTGGGCCGCGACTGGCTGCAAGCTGCCGACCAGGCCCTGCGCGATTCGCTGGTCGTGACGCTACCTTTTCAGGAATCCGGCATTTTTCGGGCCGATAAAGCCTCCGCAGCTGCATACCGCTACGCCGTACGGGCCGGCGAAACCATTCGCGTGACGCTCACCCTAAGTCCCGGCACCGATGCCCGTGTGTTTCTGGATGCGTTCGAGCTGAACCCCGACCGCCCTACCCCTCAGCCCATCACCTCGGCTGATACCACGGCGCTTACCTTCAGCTACGACGTGAAAGACGACCACCAGCACCTGCTGCGCGTGCAGCCCGAGTTGCTGCGCGACGGCCGCTATACCGTTCGCATTCAGCGGGCGCCTTCGCTGGGCTTTCCGGTGAAGGGTAAGAGCGACGTGGCAGTAGGCAGCTTTTGGGGCGCCAACCGCGACGGGGGCAAGCGCCGCCACGAGGGCATCGACATCTTTGCCAAACGCGGTACGCCTGCCGTGGCCGCCGTAGATGGCTACGTGACGCGCACCGGCGTAACCAACCTCGGCGGCAACGTGGTGTGGCTGGCCGATGCTGAGCACGGTCAGCACATCTACTACGCTCACCTCGACAAACAACTCGTGCAGCCCGGCCAGCAAGTACGCCAGGGCGACACGCTGGGCCTGGTAGGTAACACTGGCAACGCCCGCACCACACCGCCTCACCTGCATTTTGGCATCTACCGGGGCGGACGCGGGGCTGTAGACCCCTACCCTTTCATTCGCCATGCCGATGCTACCCCGGCCGCGCCGCGCACCAAGACAGAGCGCCTGGGTGAGTGGGTGCGTGTGCAGGATAAAAGCACTGATTTACAGTACAGTCCCGCAAAGAAAGCCGGGCGCGTAGCAGCGTTGCCCCGCCACACTCCCCTATTGGTGGTAGGCAGCCAAACTGACTGGTACCGTGTACAACACCCCGATGGCCAACTGGGCTACGTGGCGGCCCGCGCCGTGGTACCCACTACTACGCCCCTACGTCGCGAGAGTCTCACCCGCTCCACCGACCTCCTGGCTACTCCCCTCCCCACGGCACCGATGCTGGACACCCTACCCGCCCAAACCAAAGTAGCTGTGCTGGGCGAATTTGGTGGCTACCAGCTAGTACGCGCCGCCAGCGGCAGCCTGGGCTGGCTGACAAAAACGCCTGCTTCCTGATGAACAGTTAGCTGTTCAGATACGCTTGGGACCGCATAGCAGCCGAAGGTTTGCAAAAGATAACTCAACAATAAACTCAGCAACTTCATCTTTCGCTCATGCGCCACGCTCTACCTTCGAGCCGGTGATTGGAGTACAGCGCGGCATATTCTCTTCGGAGGGTGTGCCGCGTTTGCGTTGGCGGCACTTCAACTTAGTGCTGCTCAAAACACAAAAGCCGCCCCGCAGTGTATGCGGGGCGGCCTTTGTGTATCAATCTTGACAACAACTACTCGGCAATAACGACGGCTTTGCCCAACGTTTTGGCGTAGGCAATACGCCGCTCACGGCCGGTATTCGAGGTATAGTCGAAGCCCACGGCTTTGGTATCGGCTTTCACGGCGCGCCAGTTTTCGGCATCTACGTTGGCGGGCTGGGTAGCGGCACGCGGCACAGCCGGCTGCGTAAACCGGTCGTCGGCAAAGAAGGTGTTCATGGCCTGCAAAATCGCAATTTCCTTGGCGCGGGTGGTAGCTGCCTGCGGGTCTTCCAGGTTGCGGGCTTCAATGAGGGCAACGGCCGGAATCATTTCCTTACGCAACGTATCGCCGGTGCTGGTCAAGATGATGAAGCGGGCCTGAGCGTTCAGAATCTTCGCGCCTTGCAGTTGCAGAATGAAGTTATCCTTGGTTTTGGCGCTGGAAAAATAGTGCGTAGTGCGCACCGTGTTCAGAATGCTGCGGGTGGTAAGGCGGTTGCTTTCCGTAGGCGGCGAATACACTTTGTCGGCATTCTTGGAGTTTCCTACCTCGCGCTCGGTATTGATGCAGGAAGTGACCTGGAGCAACAAAGCAGCGGCGACACCGGAGAGAAGAAGTTTTTTCATTGTGCGGCCGTGGCCAATTAAAATCATGCGGCAAGATACGCGGCTGACTCGCTTCACAAATCAACCCATTGCGCCCGACCGCGAATTTTATACCAGAATTAGTGGTAGGGCGCGTTCTTTCCTGCCTTTCTTATACGCACTAGGTAATGCCAGGGTCACACGCACAACGCATTCTTACAACCAGCTCAGCTCCAGCCCAAGCGTCCAGCGAGGTAGCTCGGGGTAGCGCGTTTGAGCACTGGAAGTGAAAGTATCGGCCAGGCGGTAGCGGCCTACCAGCGCAAAGCGCCCAATACCGGCGCGGGCGCCCACGCCGTAGGGCCAGCGCCGCACGTAATCCAGCCCCCGCTCCGACACGCGCTGCTTACGGGCGCCATTCGGACCAGGGCGGTCCTCGTAGAAGTGCGCGCTACCCATCACCCAGCCGCCCCAGCCCAGTAGGTCCACGTAGCGCCCAATGGCGTTGCCGCGTCGGCCGTAGTTGATGCGCACAAAGCCGTGGGCCTGCGCCTGGTGCAGCGCCAGATACTCTGTATGGTGCTGCGCAGAAGTGGGCAGCACTTTCTGGTCGTTCTGACGCAGGTAGTACGCCAGACGGTCGTAGCGCAGATCGGCGCCTAAGGATAGCGTTTGGTTCAGGCGCCACTTGTTGCGCAGACCCACAAAGATGTCCGCCGAGCGGCCGTATTCCAGCTCTGCCCCCGTACCGGCCGAGGGCCCCACCACGGCCGCGTAGCCGAAGTAAAAATGATTGTAAAAAGCCCGGTTGGGGCCATAGTTCTCGTAGGTAGTATCGTTGGCGACATTGGCGCGCAGTAGTATTCGTTGTGCCTGGGCGACGGGTAGCCACCAGACCAGCAGCAACCCCAGCAAGCCTACTCGTTTCAGTACCAGCATCATGGCGCAGCAGTGTAGGTTTGCGTGAAGCCCCGGTAGTGCACGCGTAGCATGTCACCGGGCTGGACCAGGCGCAGGGGCACTTCCAGCACGGCCCGCTGAGTCACATCGCGCACCTCGTAGCGGCGCAGCACGCCCTGGCGGTTGGCAATGTGCCAGTAGAGGTAGCGCGGCGGCTCCTGAAGCACGGGTTCCTCTTCGGCGGGTGTCTCGGGGGTAGGCACGGTCGATTCCTTCCCCAGAGCGGGCACTTCGTTGGGGCGCGCGGCCGGCGTCACGGCCCGCACCGAATCGGCGTAGAGCGGTAGCGTGCGCGCGGGCACCGTTGCCGCGGCCACCCGAATGACAACGGCCACCACCGAATCGTGTCGCACAAAATCGAAGGTAGGCGCCGGGGTTGCCGCCAGGCCAGACGGCGCCAGCAGAGACGCAATTTGCGGACGGCCGTAGCCGTGGGCGTAGTCATAATACGGATATAATTCCCCTGCCTTTTCCAACTTTCGAAACACCTCCATTGCTGTGAGCTGACGCTGTTGCTGCCATACACACGCCGCCAGCCCTACCATCAGCGGACTGGCAAACGAGGTTCCCTCAATGCGCTCATACCCACCGGGTGCGGCCACCAGGGCTGTGCCGAAAGCCACCACGTTGGGCTTCAGCCGCCGGCCGGCGCCGGGGCCATAGCTGCTAAAGTCGCTGTGCAGGTACGTATCAGGGTCGAGTCCTCCGACGGTCAGCACCGAGTCGCCGTCGGCGGGCGTACCGATGGTGTGCCACTCTTCGTCCTCACCGTCGTTGCCGGCGGCATTCACCACCAAGATGCCTTTGCGCGCCGCCATTTCGGCCGCGCGGGCAATCAGGCTGATGTAGCCGTTCATCTGCTCGGGAAAGTAGCGGCGGTTGGTGTACCCTAAAGAGGAGTTGATAATATCGACGCCTTGGCGGTCGGCCCACTCGGCGGCGGCCAGCCAAGCTTCTTCCTCGGCATATCGCTCCCGAAACATCTGCTCGGTGCGGGCCAGCAGAAACTCGGCACCGGGGGCCAGGCCCAGGTAGCTGCCATCGGGTAGGGCGCCTGCCACGCAGGACAGTACCTCGCCACCGTGGTTGGCTCCGTGGTATACGTTGGGCTGACGTTTAAGAAAATCATACGTCGCCACAATGCGCTTTTCGGTGCGCAGGTGCTCAAACGCCGGGTGGCTGTCTACCCCATTGAAGCCCGCATCGAAGATGGCAATGCGAAGGCCGCGGCCGTTGAGGTGGGCCCGGCGGAGTTGCACGGCGCCCAGACTCTCCGTCTGACGACGGGCCAACTGGCGGTTGACGGTCGAAATCTGCATAGAAGCTCCTTCCGCTGCTGTGGTGTGCGCTGCTAGTTGTAGCTGACGTTCCGGCAACAGCGTCACGCTGAGCACGCCCGGCAACCGGCGCAGTACCTGCGCCTGAGCTGGCGTAGCCCGGCACACTACCCCATTCAACCACCGGCTCACCAGGGTCACCGAGTCAGCAGTGGCAGAGAGGGCGTGCAGGTAGGCCGGGCGTACGGGGTAGTCGGTGCTATCAGCCGTGGGCAGATGCTGACGCACACGTCGGGCTAGTGCCGCTGGGACGAAATAGGCTTTAGGATTAAAATCAACGCCTTTTTTATCGCGCAACTGCACCCAATAGCGGGTGGTGGGTGCCTGCGCCTTTCCTGTCGAAGGTAGCCATACACCTACCCCCAACAGCAACTGGCAACACAAGAAGTAAATGCGTTTACTCACAAAGTTCAAAAGCCAAAACGAAACGAGGCGTAAGGTACAACGCGAATGGCATACCCGTTGGCCAAGAACGAATGCATCATCAGTCAAGATTAGCGCATCTGTAGATATTCATTTTTCCTACTATTATTGCTGATGGCCAACTGCTCTATGCAACTTACCTTTCCCGGAAAAGCACAATATATCATCCCGGCCAGAGTTTTTGCGTATACAACACAGTTCGCCAGTAAGCCCAACGGTAGCCGGCCTATCACTTTGTTTATCCCCTGAATCTTAAATACATGACCTCTCCTCTTTCCCGTGTGGCATTGACTGCTCTTCTGGGCGGCACCCTCTTGATTGCCCCCGGATGTAACAAAAAAGAAATTGCTGCCCTTCAGCAGCAAAACCAAGAATTAACCCGTTCGCGGGAGCAATTACAAGCCGAAAAAGATGCGCTGGCTCAGGAAAAAACGCGTTCGGAAGAAGAATTGCGCTCCAGCCTGCTCAATAAAAACCAGCAGGTAAGTCAGCTCAACGAGAACCTGGGCATGACGCAGCAGCAGCTCAAGGAGCGTGAGGCTCGCATTGCGGAGCTACAGCGCGTGCTAGACGAGCAGCAGGAGCGGGTGCAAAATTTGCGGCAGCGCGTAGCCGACGCACTGCTAGGCTTCAACGCCAATGATTTGCAGGTGCAGCTCAAAAACGGCAAAGTATACGTATCGCTTTCGGAGCAATTGCTGTTCAAATCGGGCTCTACTAAGGTGGACCCCAAAGGTCAGGATGCCCTTAAAAAGCTGGCAACCGCGCTGCAAGGCAACAAAGACGTGAACGTACTAGTAGAAGGCCACACCGACGATGTGCCGATTGCCCGCGGCACTGCCGGTATGCAAGACAACTGGGACCTGAGCGTGCTGCGTGCCACGGAAATTACCCGCCTGCTCACTACCAACGGCCTCAACCCCGACCAGGTAACCCCCTCGGGCCGCTCGAAATATTTGCCGATTGTAGCCAATAATTCGGCCCAAAACCGTGCACTCAACCGCCGCACAGACATCATTCTGACCCCAAAACTGGACGAGTTGTTCCAGATTTTGGAGCAGAATTAGAAAGTGGTGAGGTTGTACAGTGGCGAAGTAAAAATACGGCTGTCATCCTGAGCGGAGCGAAGGACCTTATCACGTTAGAACGACAAGCGTAACAACGACTTGTTCTAACGTGATAAGGTCCTTCGCTCCGCTCAGGATGACAGCCGTTTTGCTATTCACTATTTCACAACCTCGCAACTTCACC
>NZ_JAHWGL010000130.1 GCF_019334315.1 Hymenobacter profundi | reverse complement strand
TCATTGGTGCGATAGTCGTTCTACCGTGAGAAGGTCCTTCGCTCCGCTCAGGATGACACACGAGCGTTAATTCAACAGAAAGCCCCGACGCAGTTCTTGCATCGGGGCTTTCTGTTACGTGTAGCGGGTAGGTTATTTCGCTACTACCGGCTCTTCCATCATGCGTGCGAGGCGACGGTAGAGGAAAAACAGAATGATAGACGCGGCGGCCGACAGGGCCACGAAAATCATGAAGAACTGGTAGAGGTTGGTGATTTCGATACCCAGGAACGTAGGCCACTGATAGGGCACTTCCAGGCTTTGCAGCTTTTCAACAACGGTGGCGCTGGCTTGCTGTGCGCCATTGAGGATGGCGGGAAGGTCGATGCCTTCTTGGGCAGCTTTGGCAAACTCGCCGGGGCCGGGAGGATACAAGCCGCTGAGCACGCCAGCCAGCTTGTTGCCGGCAGCAGTGGCTAGGAACCACACAGCCATCAGCAACGAAGCAAAGCGGGCAGGCGCCAGCTTGTTCACCAACGCCAACCCGATGGGCGACAGGCACAACTCGCCGAATGTATGCAGCATGTACATGGTAATCAGCCAGAACATGCTCACTTTGGTGCTAGCTTCTACCCCTTTCACCCCGAAGGCAATGATGAGGTAGCCCACAGCCAGCAGCATTAGACCGATGGACATTTTGAGGGGCGAAGACGGTTCGATACCGCGCTTGCCCATGAACGTCCAAATCACTGCAAAAATAGGCGCAAAGATGATGATAAACAGTGCGTTAGCTGACTGAAAGTAAGAAGCTGGCACAACGTAGGAACCCAGGTTCCGGTCCGTTTGCTCGTCGGCAAAGAACGTGAGGGAAGCCCCGGCTTGCTCGAAGGCGCCCCAAAAGAATATCACGAAGAAGCTCAGGATCAGGATAACGTAGATTTTCTCCTTTTCCCTACCCGTCAGCGACGAGTCGGACAGGATGAGCAAGGGCATCACAATCATTGACGCAAACACCAGCGCTCCAATCCAGTCGTAATTCATGAGCCAGGCAATGACGCCATAGACTACTGCGAATATCCCTATAAACGCGAGGATGCGCCCAGAGCTAAGGCCGGTTTTGGCCGGTTGTGCAACAGTAGTAGCCCGCACTGGCCCGTCGGTCTGCACTGGCACTACTGGTGAGTGCTCTACGGTGCGCTCAGGCTTGGCGCCCAACGGAGCACCTTCGGCCGTCACAACGTATTTGTTTTTGAATAGCTCAAACGTCAGCGAGCCGATGAGCATGCCAATACCAGCGGCCAAAAAGCCCCACTTAAAGTCCTCGGGATTACCCGTATTACCCAGCGTACCGCACACCAGCGGCGAGAAAAACGCGCCCAGGTTGATACCCATGTAGAAAATGGTGTAGGCCGAGTCGATGCGCTTGTCGCCCACGGGATAGAGCGAGCCTACCATGGATGATATGTTGGGCTTAAAAAATCCGTTACCGAAGATCAGCAGGCCCAGACCCAGGTAAAAAAGCGGCATTGCCACACTGGTTGATTGGTAGCTGCTGGCGCTGAAAAACAGGCTAAACTGCCCAATAGCCATCATTAAGCCGCCAATCAGGATGGAGCGGCGGTTGCCCCAATAGCGGTCGGCCATATAGCCGCCTAGCAGAGGCGTCAGGTACACGAGGCTGGTGTAGTTGCCATAAATCAGCGAGGAAAATTCCTTGTTGAAAACCAGCGCCTGGGTCATGTACAGAATGAGCAGGGCGCGCATGCCGTAGTAGCTGAAACGCTCCCACATCTCCGTCATAAACAGGATGTAGAGGCCCTTCGGGTGACTGGCCTGCGAGGGTTGTCCCTGCGCAGCAGTAGCAGTTTGCATGAAGAGAAAGTAAAGTGGACAGAAAACAGAACGCCCGCGGCCGGAGCCAAACGGGGGTTGGTAAAGCTACAAAACTTTCCCTACTGCGCCGCAGAGGCAACCCGTACGGCTTTCCGCCGACTTTGCCACGTTGCTTTCGCCAACGAGGTAGCGTTTTAAGCACTAGCTTTGTAACTGCATCACGTTTTCTTTTCTTTTTCTTATGCGCAAACGCATTCTGCCGCTGCTTTTTCTACTGCTTGTTCCGTTTAGCTTCTGCCTCGCTTGGGGCGTGGAAGGCCATCGGGCTGTAGGCCGCCTAGCCGAGCACCACCTCTCCCGCAAAGCCCAACGTGAGATAAAGGCCCTCCTCGGCACCGAGACGGTAACGCTGGTGAGCACCTGGCCCGACGAAATTCTCTACCCCCCTACCCCCGAGTATAAAGGCACTGGTCCCTGGCACTACGTGAACACACCTAGCGGCCTCAACCACGATCAGTACATCGAGAACCTGAAAAGCCAAACGATTCCAAACGCCTACAAAGCGCTTCAGGATAACCTTGCCATTCTGAAGGATAAGCACAAGCCCAAAGCGGAGCGCGCCGTGGCGCTGAAATTCGTCATTCACTTAGTGGGCGACGTGCACCAGCCCTTGCATGCGGGCCGGCTAGAGGACAGGGGCGGCAACAGCATCAAGCTTACCTACCGCGGCAAGGAGACCAATCTGCACAGCCTTTGGGACAGCGGCCTGCTTGATTATCAGGGCCTGAGCTACTCTGAGATGGGCCAGCAGTACGACCACGTGCCAGCTCGCCTGCGCCGCCAGTGGCAGCATGATGATATGACCCAGTGGCTCTACGAGTCGTACCAACTCTGCGAACAGATTTATGGCGAAGCTGCCCAGAACCCAACCTACGGCTGGGCCTATTTTCCCGAGCATGGCCCGCAGGTAAAACAACGCATTCAGCAGGCCGGCATCCGGTTGGCAGGCGTACTGAACGAGGCATTGAAATAGAAGTTGAGATAGTCAGCTTTCCAGCAGAAAGGCCCCGCCAACGAATTGGCGGGGCCTTCTTATTAGGAACTAAAGCGTCTTTGCACCTAAACTGGCGTCACAGTCGGACCAGATTCTGGCATAGCCGGACTATGCTTGGTAGCACTTGCAGCCGTAGCGTTACGGGCACTTTTCGTACTACGCTGCGGGGTAGACGCCTTGCTATCTTTATTCCGGCCTCTTGCCAGCGCGGCTACTGCCACGCCAGCGCCGGCTACAATGGCAGCCGTAATAGCTGGGTGCAGACGAGCTTGCGTGTAGGTGCTCACCTCGCGAGTATGGCCGGGATAATTTCCGCGTTCTTTCAGTTCCCCTACCCCTTGGTATAGGCCACTTTTGTGGTTCTGGCGAGCAGGCTGGTCGGATTTAGACATTTCCGAGAAGCTCGTTTCCATAAACTTGTCCAGCAGGGTAGGCGTCCATTCTTCCATGCCCTTAAAGAGCTTGCTGGCACCGCCTACTTCCACGTTGCGCGCTGGTGCAACGGCGCATTTGAGAATGGCGCGCGCCACAGTTTCGGGAGCATAGGCAGGCGGGGCGTGCTTGGGCACCTTGTCCATGTAATTTTTGGCGTGCAGCGGGTAGGGCGTGTCGATAGCTGCGGGCTGGATGAGTGTGACCGATACCGGAGCGTCTTCCATTTGCAACTCCATGCGCAGACCATCGGTGAACCCCTTCACGGCGTGCTTGCTGGAACTGTACATGGTTTGCAGGACGGCCGTCACATCCGACAGTACGCTACCCACGTTGATGAGGGCGCCGCCCTGCTGCTTCAGATGCTTCACTGCCTCCAGCGAGCCGTATACGAGTCCCCAGAAGTTAATCTCAAACAGTTGCCGCATATCCTCCACCGACTGCTCTTCCACTTTGCCATACATGGAGACGCCGGCATTATTTATCCAAGTATCGAAACCGCCGAACTGCTCCTTTGCTACCTGTGCAATGCGCTGTGCCTCTTCTTGTTTGCTTACATCGGCTACCAAGTAGGTTGCCTGTGCGTTCTGGCTTTTCAGCTCGTTGGTAAGCTGACGCAGAGCATCTTCGCTGCGGGCTACCAGCACTAATTTGGCGCCTTCCTTGGCAGCCATACGCGCCGTAACGAGGCCAATGCCCGACGAAGCGCCAGTGATAACAATAACTTGTTCTTTCAGTTTTTTCAGGTTGACTTTCATATTCGGTTGCGGGTGTTAGGTAGAGTATGTTGGTTTAGTATGTACGGCAAGTCGGTAGTACAATGTTATGTTGAGGTTCTATTTGCGCAGACAGCTTGCGCCGCAACGCCCGGCATTTCGCCGTAGATTTGCCGTATGCCACATACCTTCTATGCTCCTGACCTCACCCTACCCGCCTACACCCTACCCGAAGACGAAAGCAAACACGCAGTACGCGTACTGCGTCTCGGCGCGGGTGATGCGGTGTCACTGGTGAACGGCCAAGGCAGCATATTTCAGGCAGAGGTGACGGATGCCAACCCCAAACGCTGCCAACTGCGCATCACCAGCGAAACCCAGGTGCCACGCCGGGACTACGCCGTGCACCTGGCTGTGGCCCCCACCAAAAACCTCGACCGTATGGAGTGGCTGGTGGAAAAAGCCACCGAAATTGGTGTCGACCGCATCACGTTTCTGCGCTGTGCCCGCTCCGAGCGGCGCGAGCTGAAGCTTGACCGGCTAGAGAAAATTGCCGTGAGTGCCCTCAAGCAATCCGGGCAAGCGTGGCTGCCACAGCTCGACGAGCTAACGGACTTCGCCCGCGTGCTCCCTACCCTCGCCCCGGCTACTACATTCATTGCCCACCTCGCCGACGATGAGCGCACTGAGCTGGCCCACGTGGCAGGCAGCGCGCCTACCTGCTGCATCCTCATTGGCCCCGAAGGTGACTTTACTCCCGAAGAAATCGTTGCGGCCCGTCAGTTGGGTATCCGACCGGTGGCGCTGGGCCTCACGCGCCTACGCACCGAAACGGCCGCGCTAGCCGCCGTCCATACTGTGCACGTTGCACGTGTGTTAGCAAAGTAAAAGAAGACCTTGCGACTAAGATCCGTTTTCTTGAGAGTCTGAGTAGCGAATTGCAGGTAGCTTCTCTGTATCCTTATAATAAAACACCTCCAAAAACAGCTTCATAAATACGTGCTGAACGGCGCTTATATCGGCGCCGCAGGTGAAGGGTAGAACAAGTAGCAACTTATCTTCCTGCCTGTGATAAGTGAAATGCAAGGCTTTCAGCTGCTTGCGTTGTCTTTTCTTGAGCAGGTAGTCCTCACGCAATTGTTGCACTTGGTAGATGGTCAGCAGAATTGTCCGGCCGGAGACTTGCACTAAGCAGCTCAACGGTGTTTGCTGATGGAGTATCAATTCGAACTGCACTAATTGCCGCGCCAGCAGCTTTACCAGCATAGTGCGCAGAACGGTACTTCGTTGGCTGTCCTGCTCGGTTTTTTGATTCTCCAGTAGCTTCAGCTTATCCTGTTCCGCTGTTATCCACTCTCGGTAGTAAGTGGTATCGAGGTTATTTTCGCTATCGGCCATACCAGCCTCAAGCCGCTTAATAAGCGTAATGCTGCGCTGCTTCTCATCGTAGAGCCGATCAGTAAGGTTATACAGAACGCGAAGCTGTTGATCTACTAAGCTCAACGCTTTACGGATGCGTTGAGCCATGCGTAATTCTTGCTCCGCTAAAGACTCCTTTAATTGCGCATGTAGGTTGTTCCTTTCAGTTTCATAATGATCTATCAGTTTTTCCAATCTACTATCCATAATAGCAAAAAATTTAAAAACCATCAAATATATAAAAACAGCAGGTAATCAAACATTTATACAGATAATATTACTAAAAAAAATAGCTTTTCAACTATAATGGGTTTATACAACCCTATATCATAGGCGGCTGCGTACTGCCATGACGACCCTCAATTGTTTGTAAGGTGCCTCGGTTGGGTGAAGACGCATATTTGCGTCTTATCGCCTGCGCTGCACCCTGTTCAATAACGAGACGCAAATACGCGTCTCTACATCATTCGAGAAACTGCTATAACTGCTCGGAACCTCCCTCCTAGGTAGGTGAGTTCACTATAAACAGCGCCTTTTAATGCATCTTTACTCTATATGACAAAGTATCTGCTCTCGACCCTGCTTGTCTTCTTACTATTTGTAGCCGCCACACCCGTAGCACCCAGCTTCAAAATTGCCAAGCTGCACTACGGAGGCGGGGGCGACTGGTACGCCAACAAAACCAGCCTACCCAACCTGATTCGCTTCTGCAATCAGACGCTCAAAACTAATATCGCGCCTGACGAAGCCACCGTGGAGTTGGACTCGCCGGAACTGCTCACCTACCCTTTCCTCCACATGACGGGTCACGGCAATGTGGCTTTCACGGAGGCGGAGGCCAAAAACCTACGGCGCTACCTGATGGGCGGCGGCTTCCTGCACATCGACGACAATTACGGCCTCGACAAGTTCATCCGCCCTGAGATGAAGAAGGTGTTTCCCGAGCTGGAGTTCGTGGAACTGCCCTTCTCCCACCCCGTCTACCACCAGAAATTCGATTTCCCGAAGGGCCTACCCAAAGTGCATGAGCACGACGGCAAGCGTCCGCAAGGCTTTGGCCTGCTCTACAAAGGGCGCCTGGTATGCTTCTACAGCTTCGAGTGCGACCTGGGCAACGGGTGGGAAGACCTGGGCACCTACCCTGAAGACACGCCCGCCGTGCACGAATCAGCCCTGAAAATGGGCGCTAACTTGGTGACGTATGCACTTACGCAGGAGTAGAAACTATCGAAGAAACAGAAAACACGTCATGCTGAGCTTGTCGAAGCATCTCTACTGATAGTAATTGATTACTTACGGTAGAGATGCTTCGACAAGCTCAGCATGACGTTCTTATTGTATATTTTACACGCTTGGTTTTATCGCTCACCTACTAAAATTTCCGGCGCAGGACTTCACTCAGTACAAAGGCTGCTCGCACATCGGCAGCACTGCGGAGCGTGTCGCGCACCGTACGCCGAGTAGAGTTTGTGGTATTGACTGGTCGGTTGTAGGCATTCGGGATGGTGGTGGTTGCGCGCGGCAAGGTAGCGGCGCGGCGTGCACGCGGCGCAACTTCTCGATTGGCACGAGCCGTGGCTTTTGCTTCCAGAGAAACCGGCTTTACCTCGGTGCGCTCCAGGCTACGGGGCTGGGGAGTGGTTTCGGGGGGTAGTGGCCGGCCTGCGGGCGTGGTCGGCGCTGACGACTGTTGCTGGGGTGAGGGAGTAGGTGCCGGCTGATTCTGCGCCTGCATCTGCTTTAATAGCTCTTTAAACGAAGTATCGGGTAGGCTGGGCACCTTGGGGCGGGGCCGCTCCTGACTTTCGCGGGCCGTAGTTTCAATGGCTTTCTGCACCATGCGCCAGATGAAAACCCCTAGCCCAGCTAGGATAACGAGGAATATTTGCAGCTTTTCCATAGAAACCAGGGTGGGAGGATGCGTGAGCGTGTGTAGTACCGTACGGAATACACACGCTCAGCAGCGAACTTCAAGGTACGTATATCTACGTTGCAAAGCGGCCACGTAGCGACTGTAGGCCAGTTGTGCGGTTAGCGCCGCGTATCACAACAAACCTATAACGCTTGGCAGCTTGCTATTCACCATTTCCTACCTAACGGATACCCTGCGCCGGGAAGCGGCCCTGCTTGGTACGGTAGAAGGCTTTGATTTCCTCTAGGTCCTTTTCATAATCACCGGTAGGCCAGAAGGCAGGGCCTACGCCGGCTTCTTTGTTTTTATAATCGAGGTAGCCGAGCAGGATGGGCACACCGGCACCTACGGCAGCGTGGTAAAAGCCTTTGCGCCACTTGGGTTGGTACTTGCGCGTGCCCTCGGGCGTAATGAGAATCACCAGTTCGTCGCGCTCGTTGAAGAGTTGCACCATGCCATCTACGAGGCTGTTGTTGCGGCTACGATCTACGGCCAGGCCGCCCAGGGAGCGAACCAACGCGCCGAGCACCGGAATGGTAGTCCACTCCTTTTTGATGGTCAGCTTCACGTCCACATCCATCAGGAAGAAGGCGGCGCGGGCAAACATAAAGTCCCAGTTGCTGGTGTGGGGCGCGGCAATCATCATGCTTTTCTTGATGCCGGGCGGCACTTGCGGCCCTAGATGCCAGCCAGTTATCCAAAACCAGAACTTCGAGAACAGATACCAGAACGTAGACGTTTTGCGGGCGGCCATAGAATAAAAAGAGGAAGCAACCCCAAAAAATGGGGCAGCAAGAAAAACAGTCGTCAAAACTAGAAAAAATAACGCGCTACCCCAGCAAGGCCGCTAATTCCTTGGCCTTGTCCATGGTGTGGCGGTAGCCAATGTTGAATAGCGTTTGGGCCTGTCGATACTGCAAGGTCCGATAGGTACGCAGTTCTTCAGGCTCCAGCAGCAGGTCGCAGCGCTGCTTGCTAGCCATGGTATTGGTGCTGATGGCCAGGTGTAGCACCCGCTCAATCAGGCTACGAAACGTGGTGATGCGCGCCGCCCGGTTGCTGGGGTTGCAGTTAATGCCTACCACCGGCATTCCCCTACCCTCCACCGCACTCACAGGCAAGTTGTTAAGCAAGCCCCCATCTACCAGCTGCCTACCCTGGTATTCCACTGGCCGGTACACGATAGGCACCGCCGCCGACGCCAGCAGCGGCGGAATCAGCGGCCCCTCCGAAAACTCCACCGATACGCCTTCCGTCAGGTCGGTTGTTACTAGCGTGAGGGGTATACGCAGGTCGGCGAAGGTGGCATTGGCACCTAAATGGCTGATGAATAGCTGCTCTACGGCCGTTAGATGCAACAAGCCGTAGCGACTTAGCGCCAAGCGTGTGAGCCGGGCGATATTGACGCTGGTGAGCATGCGCAGAATCTCGGCCGGCGCAAAGCCCGCTGCATAAAACGTCCCCGCAATGGCACCCGACGATACGCCGGCCATTCGTCCAATCGGTAGTTCCAGCGTGTCTAGCGCCGCTAGCACGCCCAAATGCGCAATGCCCCGCGCCCCGCCACCCGATAAGGCTAGTGCCAGCATGTGGTGAAATGGTGAGATAGTGAACTAGTTAATTTTGCAGCTTTAACGGTTAGAAATGGGCAAGCGTTAACTTATTCTCACTCATTTCATCGTGCAGTCCCTGCCTACCGGCCTACAACTCATCCAGCCGGAACGTGTCGGCCACGCGCACGCCTTTTTCCGTTAGCTGCACGGTGCAGGCTTCCACCGTAGGGTCATGCTCTAGCAGCAGCACCCAGTTTTCCTCGGCGGCATGGCGCAATACCTGTTCTTTTTCGCTGAGCGTCACTAGGGGGCGCATGTCGTAGCTCATCACGTAGGGCAGCGGAATGTGGGCAACGCTGGGCAATAGATCGGCCATGTAGGCCACGGTGCGGCCCTTATATTCCAGCACGGGCACCATCATTTTCTCGGTATGCCCATCGGCAAAAATGATTTCCCGGAAGGCCGGCAGTGCACCGGGTACGCCTTGGGTAGGGTCCACGAATTGCAGGTGGCCACTTTCCTGGATGGGCAAAATATTTTCCTTAAGAAAGCTGGCCTTTTCGCGGGCGTTGGGCGTCACGGCCCAATCCCAGTGAGCCTCGTTGCTCCAATAGGTAGCATTCGGGCAGGCCAGCACCAGCTTGTCGTCGGGGGTGCGCACTACAGCGCCGCCGCAGTGGTCGAAGTGCAGATGCGTCAGAAAAACGTCGGTGATATCAGCCGCCGTGAAGCCTTTCTCGCGCAGGGAGCTTTCCAGCGTCGCGTCGCCGTGCGGGTGAAAGTGGCTCCGGAATTTGGCGTCCTGCTTGTTGCCCATGCCCGTATCCACCAAAATCAGGCGGTTGCCGTCTTCTACCAATAAGCAACGCATGGCCCAGGTGCAGAGGTTGTTGGCATCTGGTGGGTTCAGCTTTTCCCACATCGTGCGCGGCACCACGCCAAACATGGCGCCGCCGTCGAGTTTGAAAAAGCCGGTATCAATCGTGTGTAAGGTCATGGGTAGGAGGTTGAGTGGGTAGGCGTAAATAACTAAAAAAATGTCATCCTGAGCAGCGCGAAGGACCTTCTCACGCAAGAACGAGTCGTTGTTACGCCTGTCGTTCTTGCGTGAGAAGGTCCTTCGCGCTGCTCAGGATGACACTTTTGTTATACGCTATGTACTTGTATCCTACTCCACTACCACGCCCATCGCCGAGAACTTGTCGATGCGCTGGCTGATTCGCTCCTCGTGCGGAATAGCTTCCAGCTCGTCGAGGGTTTTGAGTAGGGTTTTCTTGAGAGTAGCAATCATCTTATCGGGGGCGATGTGGGCGCCGCCTAGGGGCTCTTTAATGATGCCGTCGATGAGCTTGTTGCCCAGCATGTCGGTGGCCGTGAGCTTGAGAGCCTCGGCAGCCTGCTCCTTGTAGTTCCAGGAGCGCCACAAGATGCTGGAGCACGACTCGGGCGAAATCACTGAATACCAGGTGTTTTCCAGCATCAATACCCGGTCGCCGATGGCGATACCCAAGGCCCCGCCCGAGGCGCCCTCGCCGATGATGACGCAAATAACAGGTACCTTCAGCAGGAACATTTCCTTGAGGTTGCGGGCAATGGCCTCACCTTGACCCCGCTCCTCAGCTTCCAGGCCAGGGAAAGCGCCGGGCGTGTCGATGAGGGTGATAATGGGCTTGTTGAACTTCTCGGCCAGCTTCATCAGGCGCAGCGCCTTACGGTAGCCCTCGGGGTTGGGCATGCCGAAGTTGCGGAACTGGCGCTGCTTGGTATTATGCCCCTTCTGTTGTCCTATAAACATCACGGAGCGACCACCCAACTCAGCAAAACCGCCTACCATGGCCTTGTCGTCGGCCACGGTCCGGTCGCCGTGCAGCTCAATGAATTTGTCGGTCATGCCCTCGATATACTCTAGGGTATAAGGGCGGTCGGGGTGGCGCGAGAGCTGCACGCGCTGCCAGCGGGTGAGGTTGGCGTAGGTTTCCTTTTTGAGGGCCTTTATTTTAGCTTCCAGGGCGGCTACCGCCTCCGATACATCTACCTGGCTGTCGTCGGCCAGTTGTTGCATTTCGCGGAGCTTGCCTTCGAGGGCAGCAATGGGTTGTTCGAAATCGAGGAGCATTGCAGAGGAAAGAATGCGCGGGTTGCGGAAAAAGAATAGAAGACAAAGGTAAGCGAAACCTATGCATCGACCCTAAATCAACTTTGGGAAACATGAAGCAAAAAATAATCTACCTGACAAACAGCGATAAACGCCGGCGAAGGCACTTTTTTTGCGCAAAATGCGCGTTGGGGTTTGACAATGTCCGTCATCCCCCTACCTTTGCATCACTTTAACGGAAAGACAGACGGTTTTTCAGCACACAAAGTACTCTGGTTCGGTAGTTCAGTTGGTTAGAATGCCGCCCTGTCACGGCGGAGGTCGCGGGTTCGAGTCCCGTCCGGACCGCTC
>NZ_JAHWGL010000012.1 GCF_019334315.1 Hymenobacter profundi | reverse complement strand
TGTCATCCTGAGCTTGCGAAGGATCTACTCACAGGAGAACGACAGACGTACCAACGACTCGTCCTAGCGTGAGAAGGTCCTTCGCAAGCTCAGGATGACACGCACTTTTATTTCACTACCCTCCTACCTTAAAAATTCGTGTTGTTGAGCAGGTGACCCACGGTTTGAGAAATCATGCGGCCGTCGGCTTGGCCGGACAACTCGCGGGCGGCAATGCCCATCACCTTGCCCAGGTCGGATGGGCCGGTGGCGCCCACGCGCTGAATGATTTCGGTGAGGCGGCCTACCAGCTCTGCTTCAGAAAGTTGCTGGGGCAGGTACTCTTCGATAATGGCTAGCTCGGCCAGCTCATTTTCTTCTAGGTCGGAGCGGAACTGCTGCTGGTAGGTTTCGGCGGCTTCGCGGCGCTGCTTCGCGGCTTTGGTCAGCAGCTTGATTTCGTCGGCGGAGGAGAGGGCCGCGCCGTGGGCACCCTCGGCGGTTTCGGCCAGCAAAATCTGGGACTTGATGCTGCGCAGCGTGGTCAGACGCACTTTGTCTTTGGCCAGCATGGCCTTTTTGATATCAGCGTCGATGGTTTCTTTCAGAGCCATTTTTGGGAGGAATGAGTAACTAGAGTTGGTAAGGTAGCAGCCAGAAGAATCCGTGGGCCACTATGCAGGCAAAACGTAACTTTGGCCGGTTACGATGGGTTGTACAATCGTACTTCTTCTTTTTTCTGATGACGAAGCTAAGCGTAAACATAAATAAAATCGCCACGCTGCGGAATGCACGTGGCCACAACCGCCCCGACTTACTACAGGCTGCCCGTGATTGTGAGCGGTTTGGCGCCGATGGCATCACCGTGCACCCACGCCCCGACGAGCGCCATGTGCGCTACCAGGACGTGCGCGACCTGAAGCAGGTAGTGACCACGGAGCTGAACGTGGAAGGCAACCCTACCCCCGATTTTCTGGACCTGGTGCGCGAGGTGCGCCCCGAGCAGGTAACGCTGGTGCCCGACGCCCCCGATGCCATTACCTCCAACGCCGGCTGGGACACCATCAAGCACCAGGTCTACCTTATTGGGGTAGTACAGGAATTGAAAGCACTAGGCTGCCGCGTCAGCATTTTTCTCGACCCCGACCCGGCCATGGTGAAGGCCGCCGTAGCCACTGGCACGGACCGCATTGAGCTATATACCGAAGCCTACGCCAGCAACTACGCCGCCGACCCAGCTGCCGCCCTGGCACCCTACCGCCAAGCCGCCGAACTAGCCCAAGAACTGGGCCTTGGCCTCAACGCCGGCCACGACCTCGATTTAGAGAACCTGGCCTACCTCCATCAAAACCTACCTGGCCTAGCCGAGGTCAGCATCGGCCACGCCCTCATCTGCGACGCGCTGTATCTGGGCTTGGAGAACACGATTCAGCTGTACCGGAGGCAACTAATCAGTTAAAAAAGAAGGATTACGAAGCGGGCGTAACCGTAGAAAACCGCTCTCATTCGCCCCTGCCAATTCTTAATTTTTAATTCTTAATTATAAAGGATGCCCCGCCTCGCCCTACCCGATTTTTTGCAACTACCCGAAGACCTACCCATTCTAGATGCGCGGGCGCCCATTGAGTTTGCGCAAGGGCATATTCCGGGGGCGGTGAGCTTTCCGTTGTTTTCGGATGAGGAGCGGGCGCGCATTGGCACCACCTACAAGCAAATCAACCAAGAGCGGGCCGTGCTGCTGGGGCTGGATTTGTTTGGGCCGAAGATGAGCCAGATGGTGAAGCAGGCGCAAAAGGTAGCGCCCGGCCGGGCCGTGCGCCTGCACTGCTGGCGAGGCGGTATGCGCAGCGGAGCCGTACAGTGGCTGCTGGAGCTGGCCGGCTTTCGGGTAGAGCTACTCGACAAAGGCTATAAGGACTACCGCCGCTGGGCCTTGGCGCAGTTCACGGAGCCCCGGCCGCTACGCGTGCTGGGCGGCCTCACCGGCTCAGGCAAAACCGATGTGCTGCACCAGCTGGCCGCTCGCGGCGAGGCCGTGCTGGACCTGGAAGGCGTGGCGCGGCACAAAGGCTCGGCGTTTGGTAGCATTGGGCAGCCCGCTCAGCCTACCCAGGAGCAGTTCGAAAACGACTTGGCGCTGTTGATGGCGGCCCTACTCCCTACCCTACCCGCGTGGGCAGAGGACGAAAGCCGCACCATCGGCGGCGTACACATTCCGCCGCCGCTGTTTACGCAGTTGCAGGAAGCGCCCTTGGTGGTATTGGAAATCCCGAGGGCAGTGCGGGTGCGCAAGCTGGCCGAGGAGTACGGCCGCCACGATGCTGGCGCGCTGGCTACCTCCGTGCTACGCATACGCAAACGCCTGGGCGGACTAGCTACCAAGGAAGCCCTGGCCGCCATTGGCGAAGACGATATGGAAAAGATGGTGAGCCTGGTGCTCGATTATTACGATAAAACCTATGGCCACGGGCTAGAAGGCCGCACCTTCACTCGTGTAGTATCCGACACCTGCGATGCAGCGGTAAATGCGGATTTGGTGTTAGCAGCTACAAAGGCAATGTAAGTAGCTACTCTACCAAATCAATTATGTATACACCTGTCCTTCGCGTTGCTCGTCCTACTGATGATATAGATGCACTTATGCATTTCTATTGTGATGGGCTTGGGTTTGAAAAGCTAAGCTCATTTAATGACCATAATGGTTTCAATGGAGTAATGCTTGGTCGTTCACAGGCACCTTATCATTTCGAATTCACTCATCAGATAGGCCATATTGTGGGCAAAGCGCCTACTCAAGATCATCTACTGGTTTTTTATGTACCCGATGCTGCTTCATGGAAGGCTACCCTGCAACGAATGCAGCATTGCGGGTTTCCTCCCGTTGCTTCTTATAACCCTTACTGGAATGAGAAGGGGTGCTGCTTTGAAGACCCGGATGGCTATCGAATAGTCCTTCAGCAAGCAGAATGGACCCTATAATATTTCTTTAAACGTTTCATCATCTTCAGCATGTCTGATTCTGAAATAACCTCTCCCGATCAAATTCGCCTCACCCAATACAGCCACGGCGCGGGCTGCGGCTGCAAAATCGCGCCGGCCGTGCTCGACCAGATTTTGCACACCACCATTGCCCAGCCCCACGACGACAAACTACTGGTAGGCAATGGCTCCCGCGACGACGCGGCCGTGTACGACATTGGCAATGGGCAGGCCCTCATCAGCACCACCGACTTCTTCATGCCCATCGTGGATGATGCTTACGATTTCGGGCGCATTGCCTCGGCCAACGCCATTTCCGATGTGTATGCCATGGGCGGGCGGCCGGTGCTGGCCATTGCCGTGCTGGGTTGGCCCGTGGATAAGCTGGCACCCGAGGTAGCCCAGCGCGTGATGGAAGGCAGCCGTAGCATTTGCCGCGAGGCGGGCATTCCGCTGGCCGGCGGCCATAGCATCGATTCGCCGGAACCCATTTTCGGGCTGGCCGTGACGGGCATGGTGGATATTGCGCAACTCAAGCGCAACGACACTGCCACTGCTGGCTGCGAACTGTACCTCACCAAACCCCTTGGGGTAGGAATGCTGACCACAGCCCAGAAAAAAGGCATTCTGCGCGACGAAGACGCCCACCTGGCGCCACAGTCTATGATGCAGCTCAACAAAATCGGGGCTGAGTTAGGCGAGTTGGAAGCCGTGCGTGCCATGACCGATGTTACGGGTTTTGGCCTGCTGGGTCACCTCTCGGAAGTGTGCGAGGGTAGCAACCTGACGGCCGAAATCGACTTTGCTCACGTGCCGCTGCTGGCCGCCGCCGAGCCCTACCGGCAGCAAGGGGCCGTGCCCGGCGGCACCAACCGCAATTGGGCCAGCTACGGCCACAAGGTAGGCCCCATCTCCGACGAGCAGCGCCAGTGGCTCTGCGACCCGCAAACTTCGGGAGGCCTGCTGGTGTGCGTGGCACCGGAGGGTAGGAAAAAAGCCCAGGCAGTTTTTCAGCGGCACGGCTTGCATCTCGCGCCGTTTGGCACCCTGCGCCCCCACGCGGCGGATGAGCCGTGGATAACCATTCGGTAAATGACTCGCTTTCTGACCTTTCTACGCCCGCTACTGGAAGCCACTTTCGCCATTTTGGTGATAGTGGTGGGGCTGCGGTTTATCACGAATTTTTTCAGCAAGAACAGCAAGGTATATCAGCCCACTTTTTTGCGGCAGTTCTACCTGCTGTTCTGGCCGCTGCTGTGCCTATGCGTGGGCCTACCCTTTTTGCTGTCGTTTTTTTACATGGGTACGCTATCGGCGGTGGAATTGGTATTGGCAATGGCGCTGGGGGCTGTTGTATTGGGATTTTCGGTACCCTCTTTGGTGCTGCATGCCCAGTACTACGCCCGCAATTTCAGCACCACGCTGGTGTTCGATGGCAAGCAAAACCGCTTGGAAGTATACGAGCAGCGGGTACGCATTCCCTTTAGTCGGGCCGATCTGGTGCGGGTGGAGTACGTCACTTGCGTGTCGCGGCACGTATTCTGGAACAAGTACGAGTACATGCGACTGCATCTAGCTAGCGGCGAAGCACTTACTATTACCTCTATCCTGACCGATCTGGATCCATTAGCGGAGTTTCTGCGCAACACGCATTTGGAACAGCGCGAGCGGTGGTTTTGCTTTTTGTGAAATAAAAACTAATTTTAATTCTATTATATTGTTTACCGACAATCCGTTGCATTGCTGACAACATCAGTGTGGATTGTTGGCCTCCATCTATCTCTATCCCTACGCTGTGTCATTCTCCGGTTCACTCAAGCAACTATGGCTCTGCCTGTTGCTAGCAAGTGCTGCCGGAATTTCATCTGCACAGGCTCAGGATTCGCTGGCCGTGCAGCGGATGCACCGCCTGCTGGCCATCCTGCCCCCCGATACCAACCGCGTGCGCCTCCTGGACTCTCTGTGCGTGCAGCACTACGACAACGCCCCGGAGCAAGGCATTGTCTATGGTCGGCAGGCCCTCACACTGGCCCGGCGGCTACACGACCAACGAGGGCAGCTGATGAGCTTGCTTAGTCTGGGCGTGTGTTACACCAACCTCAGCGACAGCCAATACGCCCTCACGCTATATAAGCAGGCCATGTCGTTGGCCCGGCGGCTCAACTCCTACGACGGCATTGTGCGCAGCTACCACCACATGGCTAGTGTGCACTCAGTCCGCGGCGATACGGCCACCATGTGGCGTCTCTACCGACCAGCACTGGCGCTGGCCTACCACAAAGGTGTGCAGCGCCCTACCCAGATTGCGCTGTTTGGCGATGTGGGGGTGTTGCTGCTGGCCATGCACCGTAATCAGCAAGCGTTGCAGCACCTGCACCGCGCCCTTCTTATGGCTCGTCGTAGCAAGGACATTCTTGCGCAAGCGCAGTACACAGCTAATTTAGGTGCTTATTATCAATCGATTGCGCAGTATGCTACTGCCGAAGGGCTGATGCGCAATGCTGTGAGCCTGGCGCAAGAACGACACAACTCCAAAATAGAAACCAGCGCGTTGCTACAACTGAGCCACGTACTGCTAGCCCGCCGACGTCCCGCTGAGGCAGAAATTTCTGCTATGCAAGCGCTGGAGTTGGCGCGCGCCCACCGCTACTACTCCTTCCTGCTTGAGGCATATAGTAGCTTAGCCAACATTGCAGCGGCACAGGGCGATTTCGCCCAGGGCTATGCCTGGCAGCAGCGCTACCTACTGTTCAATGACACCCTCAACAACCATGACCGGCTGGTGGCGCTGGCCGCTTTGCAGCAGCGTTACGAAACCCAGGACAAGGAGCAGCAGATTGCCCGTCTTACTGCTAACGAGGAGTTGCAGAGTATGCTGAACCGTCAGCTCATTATTACCATTGCCATTCTAACGGTAGGGCTGGCGGCTTTCATTTTCATTTACTTACAGTTGCGGCGCAGCCGGGCAGCACTCTCCAGCAATCACAGGGCCTTACAGGAAACCACAGCGGAGTTGCAGCGCATGGCCGCCTCCAAAGACCGTCTCTACTCGATTGTGGCGCACGACTTGCGCGGACCCGTGACTTCCTTCTCGGGCGTAACAAAGCTGATTGAATTCTACCTCAACAATGGCGATGAGGCTGGCTTGCGCCGCCTGCCCACCTTGGTGCATCAAACCACCAGCAGCATCAACCACCTGCTCGATAACTTGCTGAAATGGGCCGTGAACCAGAACGGAGAATTGGCTTTTCAGCCTGAGCCGCTGCCCGTGGCAGAATTGTTTGCCGAAATTGTGGAGCTGTACCAGACAACCGCACAGGCCAAACAGATTCAGCTGCTAACCGACGTTCCGGTTCGGCTTACGCTATACGCCGATTACAACATGACGCGCACCATTCTGCGCAACGTGCTGAGCAATGCGCTGCGGTTTGCCCCGGTGGGTAGCGCCGTGCGGCTGGGCGCCTACCCCGCTGCCAGCCCTCAGGCCGTGGTGCTTGCTTGTACAGATAGTGGTCCAGGCATGTCTCCTGAGCAGGTAACAGCACTGCTGCATCCTAACTCCTTGGCGCAGCCTACCCGCTGGCAGCGGCGCGAGGGTACGGGGCTGGGCCTGGTGCTGTGCCGCGCTTTTGTAGACCGGCAACACGGAGAGCTGCGCATTCATAGTGCGCAGGGCCAGGGAACGACTATTGAAATTGAGCTTCCCAGCGCCACCCCAGAGCCGTTGCCAGCGTAATACCTAGCTTCTTCCGACCTTTGCCGGCACTATGCAACTACACTACCGCGAATTGGGGCAGGGCGAGCGTACCCTGGTTATCCTGCACGGCCTTTTCGGCACTCTCGACAACTGGCAAACCCTGGCCCGGCGCTGGGCTGAGCACTACCGCGTAGTGCTGGTGGATTTGCGCAACCACGGCCGCTCGCCGCACGCACCCGAGCACACTTACGAGTTGATGAGCGAAGACGTGCGCAAGCTGTTTGCGCAATTGCAACTTCCCGCCGACCGCACTACCCTACTAGGCCACAGCATGGGCGGCAAGGTAACCATGCGCTTCGCCCTCGACCACCCCAGCTACTTGGCCCAGGCCATTGTGGTTGACATTGCGCCCGCCTTCTCGGATATGCGCCACCAAGATGATATTCTGGCTGGTCTGCACGCCGTCGATTTCACTACCTGCACTTCCCGCCAGGCCGCCGACGAGGCCCTTGCCCAGCACATTTCGCAGCCCGACGTACGACAGTTCCTGCTCAAAAACCTCTACCGCCGCGAAGATAACTCCTTCGCCTGGCGCCCTAATCTGGCCGTGCTGGACGCCGAAATGGCCCAGATTGGCGAGGAAATCACCAACGATACGCCTTTCATGAAGCCTACCCTGTTCATCAACGGCGGCCGCTCCAACTACATCACGCCCGAGGACAAGCTACACGGCATTCCGGCCCTGTTTCCGAACAGCCACATCGCTACTATTCCCAACGCCGGGCACTGGGTACACGCCGAGGAACCCGATCAGGTATTCGAGTTGGTAAAAGCCTTCGTGGACCAGGGGTAAGTAAGAATAGATACCTAAAAATAGGTAGGCTAGGTACCATAAGAGCCTTGCAAGCAACGCATAACACGCCTGCTATATCAGCTTCAACTAAAGTCAGACAATCATTTTTAATTCTTAATTTTTAACTCTTCATTGACACCTGGTACGCTCTACCTCCTTCCTACCGTGCTGGCCGACGATACGGCCACGCAGGTGCTGCCGGCCCAGGTACCGGCCCAGATTGCCGCGCTCCGGTATTTCCTGGTCGAAAACGCCCGTACGGCGCGGCGCTTCATCAAGCAGGTAGCACCCGAGCAAGTTATCGAAGACCTGCGCCTCACGGTGATTGACAAAGACAGCACGGAAGCACAGATTCAGGCTGCGCTGGCGCCAGTGGCGGCGGGACAAGATGCAGGCGTGCTGTCCGAAGCAGGCTGCCCCGGCGTGGCTGACCCCGGCGCCGAGCTGGCCCGGCGGGCGCACCAATTGGGTATCCGGGTGGTGCCGCTGGTAGGCCCCAGCAGCTTGCTGCTGGCCCTGATGGCCTCCGGCATGAACGGCCAAAGCTTCACCTTCCACGGCTACTTACCCATCGACCGGAGCCGCCGCGCTGCGGCTGTGAAGCAGCTGGAGCGCGTTGCGCTGGCTCAACACCAAACCCAGCTGTTCATCGAAACGCCCTACCGCAACATGCCATTGCTCGAAGACCTGCTGAGCCAGTTGCAGCCCTCTACCCGCCTATGCATCGCAGCCAGCCTCACGGCCCC
The DNA here is from genome assembly GCF_019334315.1 of Hymenobacter profundi. Taxonomy (GTDB): domain Bacteria; phylum Bacteroidota; class Bacteroidia; order Cytophagales; family Hymenobacteraceae; genus Hymenobacter; species Hymenobacter profundi. The sequence goes on along the minus strand of NZ_JAHWGL010000012.1, from coordinate 67,422 downwards.
CAATGAGTACGTGCGCACCGATACGGTTGCTGGCTGGAAAAAGCGCGGCCTCCCCGAGATTCACAAGCAACCAGCGGTGTTTTTGGTGGGGCAGTAGGGTAAGATACTGAGCGAAAACGTCTGTCATCCTTCGCAAGCTCAGGATGACAGACGTTTTTCTTTTCTACAAGCTTACTTCGCCCCTACGAACCTAGCTGGTACACCAGCAACGAAGCAGCATAAGCAAGGCCCGTCATATATACGGCTTGCAGAATAGGCCACTTCCACCCTTTGGTTTCGCGGTAGGTAACTGCGAGTGTACTCATGCACTGCATCGCAAATACATAGAATACCAACAGCGACAAGGCCCGCACCGGCGTGAAGAACGGCTGGCCCTGGCTGTCGCGGGCGGTGGCTAGCTTTTGCTGAATGGTACGCGTGTCGGCATCTTGGCCCACGCTGTAGATAGTGGAGATAGTACCCACAAACACTTCGCGGGCAGCAAAGGAGGTAATCAATGCAATACCAATTTTCCAGTCGAAGCCCAGCGGGCGGATGCCGGGCTCCAGCGCATGTCCTATCGTACCGGCATAGGAGTTTTCGAGCTTGGCTGAGGCCACTGCATTTTCCGTTTCTTCGGGCGAGAGTTGCTGCTGCGTGGCCGCAGCACGGGCTTGAGTTTCGGCTTGGGCCAGCTGGTCGCCGGGACCGTAGGAGGCTAATACCCACAGGATAACGGAAATAGCCACAATCACCTTACCCGCCTGAAACACGAAGGTTTTTACCTTCTCTACGATGGTAATGCCCACGTTTTTCCAACGCGGCCAGCGGTACACCGGAAACTCCATAATAAAGTAGCTCCGCTCGCGGGTTTTCAGCAGAAACTTCATGGCCAATGCCGACAAAATAGCGGCGAAGAAACCCAGCAGATACAGCCCCATCAACGCAATACCACGCAGGTTGAAGATGCCTAGCACCGGCGTATCGGGCACTACCAGCCCAATAAGCACAGTATACACCGGAATGCGTGCCGAGCACGACATCAGCGGTGTAACGAAGATGGTGATGATGCGGTCTTTCCAGTTTTCGATGGTGCGGGCGCTCATAATGGCCGGCACGGCGCACGCTACCCCCGAAATCAGTGGCACGACGCTCTTGCCGTTCAGCCCGAACTTGCGCATGATGCGGTCCATCATGAACGTGACGCGGGCCATATAGCCGGTTTCCTCCAGCACCGCGATGAAAGCAAACAACAGAGAAATCTGCGGAATGAAAATCAGCACGCCGCCCAGGCCAGCCAGTACGCCTTCCGTGAGCAGACTGATGAGCGGCCCCTCGAAGTTGGTTTGCACCAATTGATTGATCCAAGCCACGCCTTCGTCAATCAGCTCCATAGGGTAGCTGGCCCAGGCAAATACCGCCTGGAACATCAGAAACAGCACCCCGAAGAAAATCAGGTAGCCCCATACCTTATGCGTCAGCACCCGGTCGATGCGGTTGCTGTAGGGCTCGGCCTCATCGGTACGTGTTACTTCTACTACGTTCAGCAGCAGCTCGTTGATGCGGGCGTAACGGTCAATCGTCTCCTGGGCTTGCTGCGCTGTGGGCTCGAAACCGTACTGCTGCACCAACTCCCCGATGTAGGCTTGCTCGTCGGCAGTCAGGAAGCTAATGCGTTGGTACTGATGCGCGTAGTGCAGCGCCAAGTAATCGTTGTGGAGGTTGAAGTAGTAACGGATCTGCCGAATCATGGGCAGCAGCTCCTCGGTAGGCTCGTAGAAGCGCACAGTAGGCGCTGCCAACTGTTGGCCCATCACAATCTTGAGGGCCGCTATGCCAATGCCTTTACGGGCATTCATGGGAATGACGGGCACGCCTACTTCTTGCTGCAAGGCCGCCACGTCAATTTTGACGCCGTGCTGCTCGGCCGTGTCCATCATATTAAGAGCCAGTACGGCGGGCAGGCCCAAATCAGCTAATTGCGTGAACAGCAGCAGGTTGCGCCGCAAATTGCTTGCGTCGGCCGTTATAACTACAAAGTCGGGGTATTGGGCCGAGGTTCTATCGTAGAGCAGGTCGGTGATAACTCGCTCGTCGAGACTTTTGGGGTAGAGTGAGTACGTACCGGGTAGGTCGATGATTTCGGCGCGCAGCAGGGGCGTAATTTGCGCCACGCCGGTTTTGCGGTCCACCGTCACGCCTGGGAAGTTGCCTACCTTCTGGTTGAGGCCTGTGAGCTGATTGAACAGCGACGACTTGCCGGAGTTGGGGTTGCCAATCAGCGCAATGCGCGTGAGCGTGCCCGGCAGCCGCGGCGACGCCACTTCCAGTGTAGTTGCCGACATGCCGGCGCCCGCTCGCTTTATCGTAACATCAACGCTACCCATCTACCTACCTAACTATTCGTACTAATCCCGCAGCATGATGGTAGCGGCCTCACTTACGCGCAGCGACAAGGTGTAGTCGCCGTTGCCGAGAACCAGCGTAACGGGGCAGCCCAGCGGGGCTTTGCTGTTTAGGCGTACCTGCGTACCTGGAATGCATCCCATTTCCAGCAGTTTCAGCGCCATTTCGGGGTCGTTGAGGCAGCAGATAGTACCGGATTCGCCTACGCGCAGGTCTTTTACACTGCGGGCGGTAGAAGTAGGGAAAGAAGCAGAGGACACAGGCACGGCGGTAGTTTCTATTTAGATTCTATTCAAACAAAGGTACCACCCTTTTATGTTTCAGCCAAAGGCCAGATTTATACTAAAAATTGGTGCTTTTCTATCGTTTTGCTGCGTAGTATCACTATTTCAAAATCAAATTGCATAATTATGAATATAGTAAGATTATCCGCCGATTACGGCACGATTTTTTGTAGTTTGGGAGTATACAAGCGTACTTTATTATGCTCAGACGACTATTCACCCTCCTTGCTTTTGCCCTCTTTTTGCCTGCGCTGAGCTTTGCTCAGGACCAAGCGGCAGGACAGTTCCGGATTTCTGGTCGCGTCGTCGACAAGGAAACGAAGGAGCCTATTCCTTTTGCCTCGTTGGGGCTGAAGGAAGAACAAACCGGCGCACTCACCAATGAGTTCGGTTTCTTCCAGATGGCCGCCCCCGAAAAGGTGCCGCAAGACTCGCTGATTATCCTGGCCTTGGGCTACTACCGCAAAGCTGTTGCCATAAAGCGCGGCGTGAACGTGCCCGACATGATTGTGGAAGTGCCCCGCCGCGTGGTGGAGCTGGCCAACGTGACTGTAAAAGGCGCCAAAGTGAAAGATCTGTCGCTGGGGTCGCGCAACAACACCCCCGGCGAAGGGATGATTCAGGGTATGCCCGGTAGCCAGTATGCGTTCTTCGTGAAGAACGACAAGAACAAGAAACTCGGCAACGTGCGCTCGGTGTCGTTCTACATCGGGGAAAACGGCTTCCCCCGTGAACCGTTCCGCGTGCGCATCTACCGCGCCGACGGTAACTACAACTCGCCCAACACCGATCTGTTGACCGAAAACGTAGTCGTGTCGGCCCCGAAAGGCGGTGAATGGTATACCGTAGACCTCACTACGTATAATATTGAGGCACCCACAGAAGGCTTCTTTGTGGCGATGGAATGGATTGTGAGCGGTGATAAGTTCTACACCACCAACTTCATGGATACCTACACGCCTTATGGCCAGATTCTGCGGCCTACCTTCGAGTTCAAGGAAAGCCGCACCTGGAGCTACACCATGGGTAAAGGTTGGAGCCTGCTCACCCTAGCCAGCAACGGCCAGCGCTATAACGCCATGATTCGGGCTGAAGTAGATATGCTGAAAGACTAATTATATTAAGCCCTATATGCAACGCGGCCCCGATGCTACTAGCATCGGGGCCGCGTTGCGTATAGGGGACTACGAAATTAACTTACTTGGTGAGCACGGCAATTTCGACGCGACGGTTTTCCTGACGGCCGGCAGCAGTGCCATTATCCGCAATGGGTTGCGCTTGTCCCAGCGACTTCACTGTGATGCGCGATTCGGGCACTTTGCCTTGCTCTATCAGCCAGTTGCGCACGGCGTCGGCACGCTCGCGGCCCAGCGTTTTGTTGTAGGCGGCGCTGGCCGTAGAATCCGTATGGCCATACACGCGCATGTCGCGGTTGGGGTAGCGTTTGTCGATGGAATTCAGAATATCCTGCAAGGCCTTAGTGGCTTCGGGACGTAGCGAGGCTTTATCCACATCAAACAGGACTTCGTCGTTGAGGCCGTAGAGACGCACCCGTCCGGCCGCCAGAATGCGTACGCCCGGCAGCAGACCGCTTTCTTCGTCATTTACTACCTGCAGATCGGCTGCGTTGTAGGTCCAATCAGGGTCCGTATCGATAATTGTGGGGGCTGGCCCTTCGCTATTTTTATACACAACGGCCGTATCAGCCGTAGCATCCTGGGGCTCGTTCTTGGTTTCTGGATTTTTTAGGTCGCTGCAAGAGGCAAGAAGGGCCGTTGCGGCAAACAAGGAAAGGAAATGCTTTTTCATGTTAAATCAGGGTGAGATAGTATCGTTTAGGTGTACGGTGGATATAGTTATAAAGGTATTTTTATATTATCCACCTCTCTCCGCTGGTTCCCCTACTCCGTCACAAACACCCGCTTTACCCGTTCGCTCACGTTGGTTAGCAGTTCATAGGGAATAGTGCCAATGCGGGTGGCCAACTCGGTGAGGGGTAGGCCCTCGCCAAATAATACAGCCGCTTCGCCGGCCTGGGCACCCACTACACCGGTCACATCGACCATGCACATGTCCATGCACACATTCCCAATGAGCGGTGCGCGTTGCCCGCGCACCAGCACCTCACCTACCCCATTGCCAAAGCGCCGGTCGTAGCCGTCGGCGTAGCCAATGGCCAGGGTAGCAATGCGCCGGTCGTAGTCGGTGGCTTGGCCGCGGCGGCCGTAGCCCACAGTTTCCCCGGCGGGTAGGGTTTTGATCTGAGAAATGGTAGTGCACAGGGTACTGACCGGACGCAGGGCATCGGGCTGCTGGCCGGTGGCTTCTACTCCGTAGAGCCCAATACCCAGCCGTACCATATCAAAATGCGCCTCTGGAAATCGGATGATGCCCGCCGAGTTGAGCGCGTGTTTGAGGATGGAATAGCCCAAAGCGGCTTCGAGGCGGGGCGTCATGCGCTGGAAAGCGGCCAGTTGGCGCTGCGAGAAATCATTGTGTTGGGCTTCGTCGGCGCCGGCCAGGTGGGTGAGGGCGCTGGCTACACGCAGGTGGGCGGCGTTGGCTTGCAGCACCTGGCACAGCTCGTCCAGGTCTTCTTCCCCGAAACCCAAGCGACGCATGCCCGTGTCGAGCTTGAGGTGAATGGCAGGTAGGGGCTGCTCGCGGGCGGCCCGCAAGTACTCGTGCAGGCGCTCAAAAGAGTAGATTTCGGGCTCCAGGTGATACTGCCGCAGCTTTTGGAAGCTGTCGGGCGAGGGGTTCATCACCATGATGGGTAGGCTGATGCCGTGCTCGCGCAGGTCCACGCCCTCGTCGGTATAGGCCACGGCAAGGTAGTCGGCCCGATGAAATTGGAGCAGGTTGGCTACCTCGTAGCTGCCGCTGCCGTAGGCAAAGGCCTTCACCATCACCATGAGCTTGGTGGTGGCCGCGAGGCGCTGACGGTAGTAGTTGAGGTTGTGCACCAGCGCATCGAGGTTCACTTCCAGCACCGTGCCGTGGATTTTCTGCTGAAACGCCGCCACAATCCGCTCGAAGCCGTAGCGCCGGGCACCCTTTACCAGAATGGTTTCATGGTGAAAATCATCGGCCTGAAAACCGGCCAGGAAGGCTTCGGTATCCGGATAAAATTCCTGCTCGGCGCTGCCAAACACACGCTGGTGCGCGCTGATTTCTGGCCCGATGCCTACCAACCGCTCTACCCCATGTGTAGCCAGCTGCCGGGCTACGCGTCCATACAGCTCATCAGCTGCCAGACCCGATTCCAGTACGTCGCTGAGAATGAGGGTGCGGCGGCCCCGGCGCGGCTGGCGGGCTAACATGTCCAGGGCCAGCGTGAGGCCAGCAAGGTCGTTGTTGTAGGTGTCGTCGAGCACGTAGCAGTCGTTGAGGGCCTGCTTCATTTCCAGACGCATAGCCACGGGCTGCAAGCGGTCCAGCCGGCGCTGAATTTCGGCCGCGGGCACCTGCTGCCACAGCAATACCGTAAGGCAGTGCAAGGCATTCTCCACCGAGGGCTCGTCGGCGAAGGGTAGGGTGAAAGTGTGCTCCTGCAACAACGGCCGCTGCATGGCCAGGCGCACGGTGGTACGGTCGGCGGCAGACTCCAAAAGCGTAACGGCCACGTTGGCCTCGTAGGGATGAAAGCGGCTCCAGCAAAACGTGCGCACTGCTTTGGGTAGCTGCTGAGCGGCCGCGTGCACCAACTCCTGGTCGCGGCAATAGAACAGCATATCTACCTCAGTAAACAACTGCATCTTCTCCGCTACTTTCTGCTCAAGCGAAGTAAAACCGGCATCGTGGGCCGTACCGAGGGTAGTGAACAGGCCGAGGGTAGGCTGAATTACCTGAGCCAGTCGCGCCATCTCGCCCGGCTCCGAAATACCCGCCTCGAAGATACCCAGCGTGTGCGACGCGTTCAACTCCCACACGCTCAAAGGCACGCCCACCTGCGAGTTGTAGCTGCGCGGACTCTTGCACACCAGCTCGTCGGGGCTCAGCAGCTGGGCCAGCCACTCCTTCACGATGGTTTTACCATTAGACCCCGTGATGCCGAACACGGGTAGGCGAAACTGCCGTCGGTGCGCCGCGGCCACGGCTTGCAGGGCTGCCAAGCTATCGGGTACCAGCAGGACGCCGGCGCCGGGTAGGGCGGTCAGACCGTTGGGCTGATCGACCACGAACAGGCGCACGCCACGCTGGTAGGCATCAACAAGGTAACGGTGCCCATCGTGTTGGGCGCCGCGCAGGGCAAAAAATACGCCGCCCGCCTGGGCGTCAGCCCGCCGGCTATCCAGCAGCAAGTGCTGCACGGGCACGGGCGTAGCGGGTGTTTGGAGCAAGGTGCCGCCGGTGAGAGCGGGCAAACTGAGGAACTGAAGCATAACGAACAATACAACCGCTACAAAGGTAGAACGGTTGTGGACGACCGGCAGCTGGCAGCGTATCTTTGCGGCCTTTCTCCTCTGTATGAAAACCTCCCGCTACTACGTAGCCGCCCTCACCGCTTTTTTGATTTGGGGCTTCTTTCCCCTACCCCTGCGCCAGCTCACCACCTACCCCAGCGGGCAGATTCTGCTGTTTCGGGTGCTGCTGTCGGTGCTGGTGTTGCTGGTACTGCACGGGGTAGGGCGCGTGGGGGTGGTGCGCGCTACCCTGCTTCAGTACCGGGCGGCCGCACGGGCAGAGCAATGGCGCGTGGCGGGCGGCACTGTGGTAGGCGGCTTGCTGCTGATGAGCAATTGGCTGTTGTTTATTTACGTCATCAACCAAGTGAGCGTGCAGGCGGGTTCGTTTGCTTACCTCATTTGCCCCATCTTATTATCGTTGCTGGGGTTTCTGCTGCTGCGCGAGCGGTTGCGGCTGCCGCAGTGGTTGGCAATTGGCCTGAGCGCGCTGAGCTGCACCCTACTCGTGACGGGCGACGTACGCTCCCTACTGATGAGTCTGGTAGTGGCCATCACCTATGCACTCTATCTCATCACCCAACGCATTGTGCAGGGCTACGACCGCCTAGTGCTCCTCACAATTCAACTGCTACTCGCCACGGTCATTCTCCTACCCACCGCTCCCCTACTCGGCGCCGATCTACAAGCCGGCTTCGCCGATACGCGCCTGCTGCTGTTTGCGGGAATTCTCAGTGTGGGCTTCACCGTCTTACCTCTTTTCCTGAACCTCTACGCCCTCAATGGCCTCACTTCCGGCACAGTAGGCATCATGATGTACCTGAACCCGTTGGTGAGCTTTGTGCTGGCGTTTTGGTACTTCGGAGAGCAGCCTCGGCCGGTGGAGCTGTGGGCGTATGGGGTTATTCTGGTGTCGATTGTGCTGTATAATGTGCGTGGTAGGGCGATTAGGCCGGCAACGGTGGTACGCTCGTAGGTTTATAGGCAGCTAAATATTGGGACTATCATGCTTCGACAAGCGGACGCCAGATCAAGCATAACGTTCTATTGTAATTTGATTACGGGTTTCTACTTTAAAACCCTAGCCCAATCCGTACACCACTGCCTATTTGCTTTCCCGATTGCAGGGCCGTATAGCCATCAATGCGTAGGATGTTGAAGATGTGCTCGATGCCCACGCCCAGTTCCAGATAGTGGCCGGCGGCCTGGGTGTGCAGGTAGTTCACCGAGGCCACTTCCTGCCACTTCAGGCGGCGCAGCAGCGGGACTTTGTTGAGAAAGAAACCGTTGAAATGCTGGTTGTAGTGCGCTTCGAGGTAGGCGCGGCGGGTGCTGTACTGGTAGTAATCCAGCAGTTGAAACTGCGCGAAGTTGCCGGTCAGGATGGTTTGGTTGCCGGCAAAATGGCGGTAGTCCATGAACTGCAAGCGCGGCGAGCCGAGGTAGCCACCGCCCGCCACGTCGTAGGTACCGGTACCCAATAAGCCCATTTGTATGCTCTGCCGGATGCCCGCCGCCAGGCGCGTGTAGCGCACATCAGACCCAAACACCGAGGGAACGCCCTGCAAAAACGTGAAGCGAAACTGCGGCTTGCGGGTATAGAGGTTCACCTTGCCATCGGGGCGCGTGAGGAAGCGCTGGCCGGGCTGATAGGTGGCGGTCAGCTCCAAGGTAAGAGCCTGACTGCGGCCGAAACCCGTATCGGTTAGCTCAGCGTTTTCGGGTGTGTTGGGCGTGAAAGCGCGGCCGGGCACGTCGATGAGCAGGTCGTAGGTGTTGTTGAACAGCTCGCGCCGGTCGTAGTAGTTTACGGCGCCGCGCACGGTCAGGCCGTTGGTGATTTCGGTGAGGTAGGCCACCTCGGCCCCGCGCCGCTGGTAGAGCTTGGCATAGTTGCGGTTGCGCAACAGCGTATACGCCGAGTTAATAAAGGGCGTGAGCTGGGTGTTTTCGGCGAAGTTTTCCACCGTGCGGCCCACCGAAACGGTCAGGCGGCGCAGCACTACGGGGTCCAGCTGCCAATCAATCTGCGCCGAGGGGCTCAACAGCTTCGCCGCGAAACCATAGCGGATGATAGGCGTGAACTGGAAGCGACGCCGGTCGTCGGTATCCTGCGTATAGGTGGCTTCGGCATTGGCTACCATGCCCTCTACCGTGTTGTATTGCAGGATGTTGAACACCGGTCGCACGTACAATTGGCGCTTGGCAAAGGTGTTGTTGTGCGTGTACCCACTGAGCAGCAGCTTGCCTACCCCCAGCTCGTTGCGCTTGCGGTCCAAGGAATCCTGGTAGGGGCGCGAGTTGCGCACTACCTCGGTGCTGTCCTTCACGTGGTAGTCCAGCTGTTCTTCCGCCGTGAGGGGTACCGGGCGCACCTCGTTCCAGTAGGCCGAGTCCTGGGTGGTAGCACCGGCTTCTACCCGCTGAATCTCGCCCCGGCGCAACGGCTCCACAATGCCCAGCGCGGTATTGATAGAATCGGCGTTGCTGCGGCGCAATTGCCGCTTTACCTTCTGATTGAGGCCGCGCAGGGTAGGGCGTTGCTTGCGTACGTCGGCCACGGTTTCACGCTCCACGGGGGCGTTGGCCACAGGCTCCGGCGCGGGTGGCGCGGCCACTTGCTGGGGCGTGGCGTAGGTAGGCACCACTTTGTAGTTCGATAGCACCGCTGTGGCGTTGGCACTCCCCTTAAACCCGAACGCTTCGAAGGTAGCCGTAGCTTTCTGCGACTGAATCACCCACACGCCCGACGCGCCCGGCGCGGGCATAAATTGTTGCTCCAGGTGTACATGGTCGACGTACTCCAGCTGGGCACTTTTGCTGAGGTCGAGCGACACGGAGTAGAGCCGCCATGTACCGTCAATCAGATAAATAAAACCCGAAAACGCCGGGTCGGCGCGGCGGCGCGGTGTCACGCGGATTTTATGAATCAGCAAATCGCCTTGCTGGGTGGAGCCTACCAACTCGTACTGATAGAACAGCATGGCGTTGCTGGCAATCGGCGACACAAAGCCTCGCTGCGAAAAGCTGCTTTTTAGCAGGTTGCTGTAAAAATTAAGCCCCTTGCCGGCACTAGCAATGTTGAAACTCACGCGCTTCGAATCGCCACTCACCCTACTCGACAGCATCTTTTCCTGGATGATGTTGGGCTGGCGGAAGGTGATGTCGGAAATGGTTTCGGAGAGGTAGAAGATGCCCGGCTTGATGTCCGGCCCGATCTTTACGAGGCCCAGCACCTTGCCCGGTACATCGGAGAGGCGGCCCAGGGCTTTCACATAGAGGCGCGCCCGGTAAGCGGCTACCTCTCGCTCGTGGTAGCGCCGCCAGTTGATGGCCTGCTGCACCAGGGCGTAGGCGGGGTCGCGGTCGGAGGCGCGCACCACTACCTCGTTGAGCTGGTAATTTTCGGGGGTAAGCTGCACGTTGAGGACCGTGGCGGTGTCGCCGCCGGCCACGCGCACGGTTTGCAGGCGCGGCTTGAACCCTACATATTGAAATACCAACTCGTACTGCCCCGGCTCCAGGCGCAACTGATAGCGGCCTTGTTCGTTGGTTGCGGTGCTGGTGGTAGTGGCGCGCACGGCCACGTTGGCAAAAGCCAGCGGCTGGTTTTGCTGGTCGGTCACAAGGCCGCGCACAATACCAGCTCGTGCCGACAACTCACTTATAATCAATACAACAAGCAGCAGGTAGCGCATCAACTTTTGTAATAAACACGGAGACTGTGAAGATAGAGAGATTTTGCCGGGCAAAGGTTGCCTGCTGTTCCCGCGCTGCCCGTTTACGTACCAAGCGGTGGTTGCGTCGGAACGCGCCCCGCTGCATCCTCGTTATCGTATCAATTCTTTATCTCCCCGCATGTATCAACCCGATAAAAAGCCGAAGACCTACACCCCTGGTGAGGCGCTGCACAAAATTGCGGCCTTTTGTGCCTACCAGGAACGCACCTTCAAAGAAACCGAAAGCAAGCTGCGCGGCTATGGCCTGACCGAAGATGAGGCCGGCGAAATCATCATCAAGCTCAGCCGCGAAAATCTGCTGGATGAGGAGCGCTACGCCCGCAGCTACGTGCGCGGCCACTACCGCCAGAAAAAATGGGGCCGCCGCCGCATCACGCAAGAGCTGAAGCAAAAAGGCCTATCGGATTATTGCATTAAAGCCGGCATGAAGGAAATCGACGGCGACGAGTACTACCAGAATCTCACGGATTTACTGGAGAAAAAAGACGCCCAGGAAAAAGAGCCGAATCCGCGCAAGCGCCGCCTAAAACTCACGCAATACCTTACCCTGAAAGGCTACGAATCGGACCTGATCCGCATGGCGCTGGATGATTTAGGCAAGATACCTGATGAGGACGAGTAGGCTGAACTATTGATACAGAACGTTATGCTGAGCGAAGACGTAGCGTGACGTTTTTCCTACCCTACCGCCGGGCGGGCATTTGCGGCGCGGCAGTTTGCTGCGTGAGTATCACCTGCCTACCCGTGAGGGTTTCCAGCATGGGCCGCAGAATCTTTTGGGCGTTTTGCTGGGTCTGAGCCAAGATACCTGATTGCAAGGCAGTCCGGCGCACGTTGGCTTCGGCGTATTTATAGGCCGCGTCCACTAGCTCGGCATCCTGAAAATAACCGTTCTCAACCGAATAAACTTTGCTTTTGGTGTGGTCTACCTGCCAAGTGCAGAGCTGCGCGGGGGGTAGGGCCACCCGCACAATGGAGTCGCCCACAAAAACCACATCCTGCGGACGCACCTTTTGCAAATCCAAGCAACCAATGGCATTGCCAGCCACAATGAGGGCTACCTTGGCATTGGGTAGAAAACGCGAGTACTCTTTTTTGTACTCCACTACGTCCTTAAACTGATAGCGCACCAGTTCCAAGCGGCCCAAGCCTTCTATTTTCTCCAGCACCGTGTTGTGGGTCACGGTGATTTTGGGTTCTATGTCCAGCGGGTTTTTTCCCCAGCTTGATAGGGTAGGCTCCACTTTATCCCATAAAAACCAGCCCAATGCTACCAAGAACAACAACGGCAATAGGCGGCGAAACAAACGAATCATGCAGGAATAAATTTATAGCTAGGTTGCGCTAGTAACGCGATTTTCTTCAGAAAGGTCCAGACAGGCGCGTAAACTGGTACGAAGTTGATTTAATGGCAGCTATTTACCTTTGACCTATTCATGCCAGCCATTTCATTTCGCCTTTCTTCTTTAGTTTGTATTTGTCGCATCAACCGACTGGCGATGTGGTTATGGCGTCAGCAGAAGGTGGTATTGGCTGTACTGTGGATACTGATGCAACTGTCGCTGCTATGGCAGCATCATGGCCCGTATTACGTAAACGACAGCGGCCGTTACTTAGCTTATGGTCGTCGTATTGCCGAGGAGTGGTGTTTTGAGCATAACCACAATCTGCGCTACATAGGCTACCCCTTGTTTGTCAGCTTTTGGCACTGGCTGGGCGCTGGGCGCTGGGGTATTGTACTAGGACAGATAGGAATAGCCGCCCTAGCTACTGCCTGCTTTTACGATGCACTACGCCGCCTTGGTGGCCACCGCCTGCCAGCCCTGCTCGGTACAGCCAGCCTAATTCTGTGGCGCGACACGCAGCAATTCAATGTGTATCTGCTCACCGAATCATTATTTCAGAGCTACCTGATATTATCGTTTTGGGCCCTGGTGCGAGCACACACAAGCGGTAAGCGGAGCTGGATACTTTTTGCGTTGTGCCTGGTGCTCGCATTCTTTTCGCGACCTAATGGCTTTGTAGTACCAGCAGCGGGTGTATTAGCGGTGCTAACGCTATTGCGGCAGCAACCCGACCAGCGGCTCTATCGCCGGGTTTTGTTGTTGCTAGTATTACTGCTACCGCTAATTTGGCTTATCCTCAATAAGCTGCTACTCACTTTCACCCTAGTTGAAACCTACCTGCGTGGAGAGATTATCTATGGCTACACTGCCTGGGTAGTGGAGCCCACTGAGCCCATTCAGATGCCTCCGGACGGCTTATCCCCCGTAATACGATTGGCCTACTTCATCTGGCATAACCCAGTGTTTTTCACCAAGCTGGCGTTGTTGAAGCTCGTCGTGTTTTTTGGCTACGCCAAAACGTATTATTCTTGGGGACACATTTTGGGTATTGTCAGCTTTATTTACCCATGCTATTGGCTTGCATTTTGGGGTGCGCGGCGGCATACCATCTGGCAGCCTGCCTGCGTTTTTCTGGTAAGCACAGTGTTGCTACAGGCTTTCGTAGTGATGATGACTGTAGAAGACTGGGATGTGCGTTTTCTGGTGCCACTACTCCCTTGCATATTCGCTTTAGCGGCGCTAGAAATAACTAGGCGCTTGCACGTCAGAAATTATATTTCTGACGTGCAAGCGCCTGACAACTATCCTACAACTCAATATACCACTGGCCACCACGCGCTACGGCTTTCAAACCGCTGCCCAAAGCCCTGCCAGCCTTGCAACCCACCTGTGTGCACCGCCACCACGGTGCTATCCGGCGCGAAGTAGTTCTTCTCCAGCAAATCCAGAATGGCGTAGAGCAGCTTGCCGGTATACAGCGGGTCGAGTAGCACCCCGTGCCGCGCCTGAAACTGCCGGATAAATTCCATCAGCTCGGCAGAGTAGGCTGCGTAGCCGCCCAGGTGGTAGTTGGTGTGCAGCTTCCAATTGGTATAGGTGGCACCAGTGCCCGCACGCGTTAGCGCCTCGATATCCGTACGCAGAAAATCGGCGTTTTTTAGAGCAGCTACGCCTATGGCTTGCCGGGTGCCGGCTAAGCCAGTGAGTAGGCCGGCCAAGGTTCCACCTGTGCCGCAGGCCACGCAGAGGTAGTCGAAATATGTTTGCTGGGTCAGCTCCGTTACCAGTTCGGCACAGCCGGGTAGGGCTAGCGCGTTGGAACCACCTTCGGGAATTACGTAGGCTGGCCCTACCTCGCGTAGCAGCTCCGCTAGCACTTCCGGCGCGGTTTTACGCCGATATGTGGCACGGTCGAGGTAGTGGAGTTGCATGCCGTGGGCTTGCGCCCCGGCCAGAGTAGGGTTGAGGGGCAGCGTTGGTTCGCCACGTACTACCCCTACCGTTCGGAAACCATGCAGTGGCCCAGCCGCAGCAACGGCAGCTAAGTGGTTGGAGTAGGCACCGCCGAAGGTCAGCAGTGTATTATGCCCGAGGTGGCGGGCTTCCCGCAAGTTGTACTTGAGCTTGCGCCACTTATTGCCGGGTAGGTCTGAGTGCGTCAAATCATCGCGCAGCAAGAGCAGCCGGATGTTGCGCCGGGCGGCGACTGGCTCCGGGAGTTCTTGGAGAATGAGGGGTGAAGTGAAAGCGTCTGTCATCCTGGGCTTGCGAAGGACCTTCTCACGCGAGAACGATGAATATGAGGACGAGTCGTTGTTGCGCCTCTCGTTCCAGGCGTGAGAAGGTCCTTCGCAAGCTCAGGATGACAGACGCTTTTACTTCACCCCTCTACAAAAATGACCAATTCACCGCCTCACAAACTCACCACTTCTACGCCATCAGCAAATCATCCGATACTGCATCGGGCGCGGGTTGGCGGCGCACAGCGTACACGATACCGCCTACCAACAGCAGCACCAGCAGGATAGAGGAAATCAGCGAAATAGTGTTACCGATGGAGTACGCGCTGGGCTCGAATTTGAACTCGATGGTGTGCTGACCAGCCGGCACCTGCATGGCGCGCAGTACGTAGTTGGCACGTAGGTAGGGCGCTGGCTTACCGTCAATAAACGCATTCCAGCCGTCCTTGTAATAGATTTCGGAGAAGACCACCAGGCCCGGCTGGGTGGCGTTGTAGGTGTACTTCAGCTCGTCGGGCGAGTAGGCGGTGAGCTTAATGCTAGAGCCTGCGGTGAGGTAGGAGGTTTCTGCCAGCGGAAATTTGCTCACATCCACCACCGCTGTAGTGGCCGGGTTGAAGTTGCTGAGGGCATTGATTTCCTGATCGGGCGACTGCACTTTCTCGATGTCGCTCACAAACCAAGCGTTGCCCAGTGCGGCGGGATTGCGCTGCACTTGCTCCGTTTGACCGGCTTGCTGCGGCGGCATAACGATATAGCGCGTGTTCAGCATGTTGAGCACCTGAATGTTGTTGCGCGCAATCTGCCACTCATACAAATCCTGGTAGCGGCGGAGCTTGGCGCCGTGGTAGCCGCCGATGCTCTTGTGGAAATACGACGTGTTGGCCTCCTGGAAAGGCGCCTGCAAGTTGAACACCCGGAAGCTCAGGTCTTTATCTTGCAAAATCTGCTGATCGGCGGCCGTGGGGATGAACTGCTGCGCCACGGTGCCACGCTGGAAATTGCTATCGTTGAGGTAGCGCTTGTCAGCACCCCACAGGTCCACCAGCGTGAGCACGCCTACCAGGGCCGCTGCTACCGTCGCCGTGATTTTGCGCTGCAAGAACATCCATAGTACTCCGCCCGCAAAAGCGATGAACAGGATGGAGCGCAGCACATCGGTGTGCATTAGCGAGGCGCGGTCCTGGCGCAAGGCATCCAGTGGGAAGCCCTGCTGCTGCAATTGCGTATCGATAGGCGCTGAGAAGTCTAGCCCTAGCCCTACCAAGTAGGCCAGCACGCACAGGCCGATGGTGCCGCCCACGGCGTAGAGTAGCTTGCGCTTGAGGTCGGCGGTTTCGGGGGTTTCTACCTTAGGTTGCGGTAGGCCGGGACGAGTAGCCACTGGAGCCATCCCACGGGCGCGCAGCACCCGCGCTAGTGCCAGCACCGCCAGCAATGGCATAGCTAGCTGGGCAATCACCAACGCCATCGACACCGACCGGAACTTGTTATAAGCCGGGAAGTAATCGAACATTAGGTTATTGAACGTCTCGAAATTTTTGCCCCAGGCTAGAATAATCGACAGGATGGTAGCTACCAGCAGCCAGGTGCGCGTGCGGCGGTCGGCCACGAACAGGCCCAGCACAAACAGCATGCACACAATGGCACCCACATATACCGGTCCGCTGGTGATGGGCTGCGCGCCCCAGTAGAGCGGCAGCTGCTGCAAATACTCGCGCAGCTGCACGGGTGGCACACCCAGACCGCTCAGGGCTTGTGCCGTGGCCGAACTTTCACTCAAAGAGCCCGACGAAGCGCCACCGTAGTAGTTAGGAATCAGCAGGGTAATGGTTTCGCCTACCCCGTAGCTCCACCCAAAGGCATAGTCGCGGTCGAGGCCAGAGCCGCTGGGGGCGTCCTCACTCGCGGCGGGCTGGCCGGGCGCGGCAGGCGGCGCCTTCGTCAGCTCCGACTTGCCGCGGATGGAATATTTGCCGTACTCGGCCGTGGTGTAGAGGCGTCCGAAGCTCACGCCTACCGCCAGCAGCGCCGCCACGCCCAGCAGGGCCGTGCGGGTCAGGAAGTCCTTCAGACGGTTTTCCTTCACGGCAGCCACCAGCTCCACAATACCAAACACCAGCACCAGCAGTAGTAGGTAGTAGGTGATTTGCAGGTGGTTGGAGCGCACGTTCATGGTCAGGCCCAGCGCAAACAGCCCGGCGCCCAGCCATTTGTTGCGCCGAAATGCCACCAGCAGCCCCGCCAGCACCAGCGGCGCATACGCCAACGACAACGACTTGGTGTTGTGCCCCGCCGCCAGAATGATGAGGTTGTAGCTAGTGAAACCCAGCGCAATGGCTCCTACCGTGGCTACCAATGGCCGCACACCCAGCACCACAAACAGCACGTAGCCGCAAAGCAAGGTCAGAAACAGGTTGGCTACTACAGCCGGCAGACCCAAGGTGAATAGCTGGTGCAGATAGATGGATAAGTCGCCGGGGAAGCGGGTGCTGATGAGGTAGGTCGGCATGCCGGAGAACATGGAGTTCGTCCACAATGCCTCCTTGCCTGCTACCTCGCGGTACTGCGCTGCCTCGTGGGCACCGCCCTGAAACTGCACAATGTCGTGCTGCGCCAGGCTTTTGCCTTCAAAAAGAATCGGGGCGAAGTACACGGCCACCAAGGCCAGAAAGAACACCACCGCCAGCAAGTGCGGCAGTACGCGGCGCCACAACGGCGCGGGAGCGGGAGAAACAGTAGTCATCCGAGGAAGAAAGAAGCCTGATGCGCCCGCCCGGCCCCCCGGCCCGGCGAAGCAGCCCCGAAGGTAGAATGTTTATTTCATTTAGTAAGGGCTGTGCCCCCGTCAGCAACCACAAACCGGTTGCCAACTGGGGCACAGCGCTATCTATCGGCTACACAGCCAAGTGGCTATTTCAACTCTTCAAAATCAACGTATTCACCGCCCTTGAAATCTTTCTCGCCGGCTTTGGCAGTTTTCGGTGGCACGTAATCGACGCGCACCTGGCCCGGTGCGGGCGGGGGCGACGACGGCCGGGGCTGCCCAAACGGCGCCTGCTGGCTAAACGCGTCGCCGTAGCGGCGGGCATGCTTTTGCAGAAAGCGGCTCACTACAAAACGCAGTACCAACGGCACTACATAACGAACCAGGAAAAAGAAAACGAGGAGAAAAAGCAGGAATTTGCCCATCAATACAAAACGCCCGGCTATGCCGCCGTGGGGGTAGGTTGAAAGTAAAAGTCGGCCGTGACGGCGCTGGTAAGCTGCGCAGCCGAACACGGTACTAATTCCAAACGCTCGGAGAGCACAAATGGTTTATAGCCCAGGCCTGCCAGTACGGCTACTACCTTCTGGCGGTTTTCCAGACCGTTTAGCTCGGTTTGGATTAGGGGCTGAAAGCGGCGCAGCGTAGCTTGTAAATGCGTAAATACTTCTGATTCAAACCCTTCCACATCGCACTTGATGAAGTCGAGGCGGGTGAGGTCGCGCAGGAGTTCGTCGGGCACGCGCATGGGCACCTCGTAGGTGCGGGCGTAGTGCTCGTGGGGGTTGCTGCTGGCCACTTTGGTCATGCCGTGGTGAAGCAGGCCGTGGCGCTCGGGCGTGCCCATTTGCACCATCTGGTTCTGGCCTCCCAGGGCATAGGGTAGCAGCGTCAGATTATCGAACCCGCTCAGCTTCACATTTTCCTTCCAGATGGCCTGGAAATCGGGAATGGGCTCCACGGCCAGCACCCTACCCTCCTTGCCTACCAACCGCGACAAGGCCACGGAGTAATAGCCCAGGTTGGCCCCAATATCCAGGCACACGAAACCGGGTTTGATCAGCTTTTGCAGGAAAAACAGCTCCGGGTACTTCTTTTTGCCCCACCCCGCGCCCACCAGCCGCAGGTACACGCGGCTCACCAGACGAATGTAGCGCTCGAAGCCCAGCGCCCGCACCAGCAGTTTACGGAGTTGTTTCATCACGCCGCAAAGATGCCGGAAAGTGCCGGAACGTCAAGGCTATGCGCTACCACTCCCCAAACCGCACACACTATGCTTGGTGGCGCTTGGGTTTGCGCTTCTTGGATTTGTGGCTTTTGCTCCACCACCGCGATACGCCGGCTGCCACCACGCC
Source organism: Hymenobacter profundi (assembly GCF_019334315.1). Classification (GTDB taxonomy): domain Bacteria; phylum Bacteroidota; class Bacteroidia; order Cytophagales; family Hymenobacteraceae; genus Hymenobacter; species Hymenobacter profundi. The sequence goes on along the minus strand of NZ_JAHWGL010000012.1, from coordinate 48,899 downwards.
GCCTACCAGGTACCACGCTACCGTCATGGCTTTGGTTTGAGGTGTACGGTTGCTGGGGGCTTCGCCTAATCCCATTGGGCCGGGCAGCACTACCCCGCCTACCCCGGCCGCCGCGCCCAGCGCTACACCGCGCCACCACGCACCCTTGCCCCTACCCACCAGGCTGTAATACAAACCATTGCTGAGTAAGTCGCCGGCTAAGGTGAGGTAGTAAGCCGATTCCTCGTCGGGCTGGGGTGCATCGGCTTTGCCTAGCAGCTTGCGCAGGCCTCGCTCGCCGAGTACATCCATGCGGGGTGCGTCGGCGGGGCGAAGGTGGCGCACGGTTTCGTGTAGTAGGTTCACCGCCACGGCACCGGCCAGGCCGCTGCCAAGGGCCTGCACGAGGGCAGACGATTTGTTTTTCTTCATAAGCGAGAAAGGGATTAGCAGTGTCCGCAAGGTGATGCGGCACGGGTATCTTTCCAACGCCAAACCACAATCTAGGGTTGTATCACTCTTTTTCGCACGATATCCAGATTTTTTGACCCTACGGTTTGTGTAGTTTCTGAACGTCTGGCTATCTTTGCAGCCCTTGGTAGCGCCGGATACCTCGGAAACGCCTTCTTAGCTCAGTTGGTAGAGCAGCTCATTCGTAATGAGCAGGTCGCAGGTTCGAGTCCCGTAGAAGGCTCTCAACGCACAGCGCCCCGATGAAATCTTTCATCGGGGCGCTGTTTTTTTGTGCGTATAGCAAGCGTCTACTCAATTACCGTGTCGCCGGCCAAGCCGTTTCGGTAGCTAGTTACGGGCTGAAACTGCGGGTCAATCTCCGTGCGGTTGGCGCTACCCCAGGGGCGGGTGCTGGTAACGGCGTCATATGACGAGTCATCTGCGTCGGCGCCGCTGTTCTGCGCACGCCACGACAGCCAGCCGATACCGCCCAATAGCAGGGCACCGCCTACCACCTTTTGGGTGGTGCTGAGGCTGCTTACCTGATCTACGGCTTTGCCGCCCCACTCTTTCACTTGCTGCGGCAACTGATTGACGCCTTCAATCCAGGAATTGCGCGAGCGAGGTGCAGGGTTTGGGCTTAGGTCCAGGTCCTGGGCTGGGTTGGATTCGTCGTTGCGGTAGCTACCGGGGTCGGTGTGGCTGCTGGTACCCGTAGAAACGGTACCGGCCGAAACGCCCGATGTGGACGAGGTGGAAGTGCTATATACGGGCTGTTGATTGCGGGTCTTGTTTGCCATAAGTGAAATAGATCGTAAGCGAGTGAGAGAAGCACGCAATGGCTGAGCCACTACGCGGGCAGCGACCTTGGGCTGCCTTCTTTTTTCGTAAAACCCTTACGTTTAGTTGCATTAGTAGCTCGATTACTGGCCGCCCCTACCCAACCTCGACTATAACTCTGCTTCAGCTAACGTAGTATGATATCCTGTTGCTACGCCCTAGCGCTGGCATTTCCCTCAACCATCCGACTACCTTATTCCCATGGCCAAAGACCCAAATTATTCTGTTGCGCTTGTTACTGGTGCCGCTAGTGGCATTGGGCAAGAACTGGCTCATCTCTTTGCCAAAGACCAGTACCAGTTGGTGCTAGTCGACCAGAATCCCGGCGGGCTGCAAGGCTTCGCGGAGCACCTACAGAGTAAGCACAACATCATCCCTACCCTCATCACGCAGGATCTGAGTGCCCCCGGCGCCGCCCAGCGCGTGTATGATGAGGTGCAAAGCAAAGGCTTACAGGTAGATATTCTGGTGAATGACGCTGGTTTCGGCTTGGCAGGTCCATTTTTAGATGCCGACCTCAACCGCAGCGTTGGCATTATCAAGACCAACATAACGGCACTGGTAGAACTCACCTATTTATTTGGACGCGACATGAAGGAGCGCGGCAAAGGCCGAATCTTGCAACTGGCGAGCTTGGCCTCTTTCCAACCGGGTGCCTTACTGGCAGTCTACAGCGCCAGCAAAGCCTTCGTGCTGTCTTTCTCCGAAGCCCTCACCGTGGAGCTGAAAGATTCCGGTGTGACAGTAACGGCCCTCTGCCCTGGCGCTACCGAAACGGAATTCTTTTACACGGCCCATGCCGAGCATACCGAAGAAGGCCAAGGTGAAAAGGCTGACCCCAAAGATGTAGCCGCAGACGGCTACAAAGCACTGATGAACGGTGAAACCCGCGTTATCTCGGGCGTGAGCAACAAACTTCTGGCAGCCATGACCAAGGTTATTCCCGATACGTGGCTGGCTCTCAGCAACCAGAAAAAGTTTGAGCCAATAGAATAGGCTACCCTTCTTTTCTTACCAATGCCGCCCTACCTCCGTGGGGCGGCATTTTTTATGTAGCTCTTATTAGGTTAAGGGCTCAAGCTACACCTCACCTGCACCTTTGTGCGAGTGGGCGCGCGAGGGCACGGGGCGGCCGTTGGCGTAGAGGTGCGCTTCCTGGTCGCCGGCCACGCGGGCTTCAGCTTCGAAGGGGATATTGTAGTAGCCGTGGCGTAGCCAGTCGCGCAGGTAGCGGCGCAGGAACCCTACCCGGCCATACTGCTGGTACTGCCGGATGTGGCACATCTCGTGCGCCACCCAACGCGGGTCGCGCAAAAACTCCTCTTTGGTAGCTCCACTCAGGTGAATGGTGCCGCCTAATACCATGGCCACGCTACGCGATTTGAGCACTATGCGGGCGATGCGGGCGAAAGGAGAATTTTCGATAACGGGCGCTACTTTCATGTGTAAAATTTGGGCAGGTTTATACGGTGTATAACCCAGCGTAGTTTCGTATTTTATATGATTTTTCAGCCTATTCATTGAATTTAACCTATAAAGCAGGAATAAAATACCGGCTTTACTTGGATAGCTCCTCTATTACGGCTTAGCTTTAAAAATCTGGTATCCTAGAAATATCGAGGTTTTATCAGTCTGACTACTTCTTTTTGCTTCTTTATTTCCTGCTACACGGTAGCCCTTTCTTATCGAAGTACCCTCCTTCTGCTAGCGCGCCTTTTTCCGTATCGGCCGCAGCTTTTCGCCACCTCTACGACGGACAATGAACAACAGAATTCTGTATTGCCTCGCCGCTGCCTCGATGGCCCTTTCGTTTTTCTTTGAGCGTACGCCCGAAACGAACAATTCGGCTCCTATAGTAGCTCAAGCCTCACTCCTCCCCGACTTTTCCGGTTTTGCAGATGGCACCGCGCTGCCTGCTTTCGCTAACGACTCTGTGGCCTACGCCCACTACGAGCAGAAGCTCGGCGTATCGCTCGACCGTACCGAAGACAAAAACCTGCTGGAAACTGTGCTCGATTGGCTGGGCACGCCCTACCGCTACGGCAGCAACTCCAAGCGCGGCACCGACTGCTCGGGCTTCGTGACGCGGGTGTTTAAGGAAGTATACGGCATCACCCTGCAACGCAGCTCGCGCTCCATGTTCCAGAATGTGAAGCATGTGGCCAAAGACGAAATGCAGCCCGGCGACCTGGTGTTTTTCCGTCGTGGACCGGGCCAGCCCATCTACCACGTAGGCATCTACCTCAACGATGGTAAGTTTGCTCATTCTGCCACCAACGGCGGTGTGATGGTTAGCTCCCTGAAGCAGGCGTACTACCAGCGCAACTTTTACGCCGCTGGCCGGGTAGCCCTGAACTAGCGCAACTGCCTTCCTTTCCTATGCTTCGAAAGCCCCGTTCCCGCAAACGGGGCTTTTTTTTACCTTCGTTTCAGCTACAACTATTTCCGGTTGATTTAGTATGTAGCATCGGCGGCTGTCTATAACGGCATCAGCTTTCTATTTTCTTTTACGCTCCTACCCTATGGCTACGAAAGCACCTAAAGGCGAACACGTTGCTTCTTCCCCGTTCTTCAAGAAGTTTCTGGGCAAAGCCGAAGAATACCTGAGTAAACCCCTGCGCATCAAACAGCTCCTGAATGATGCCTACCAGAAAGCCCGCGAGAAAAACGAGCTAGGAAGCCTGGCGCACGAAGCCTGGGAAACTGTGCAAACGCTGATTCGGCTGGTGCGATCGGCTAGCACGGGCGAATACACGGGCCTGCCGGCTTCTTCCATCTTGGCGGCTGTGGCCGTGCTTATCTACTTTCTGAGCCCCATCGACGTGATTCCGGACTTTATTCCGGTGATTGGTCTCCTCGACGACGTGGCTCTGATAGCCTGGTTCACCTCCACGCTCAAGGAACAGCTCGATAAATTTGCGGAGTGGGAAAAAACTCGTCCGGTGGTGGTAGAGGATAGCCCCGCAGCTACTGGCTTCAGCGCAATGGTGGATAATTCAGCGCGCGTGCAAACGCCGGCTCAGGCCGCACCAGCCTCTGCCCACGAGCCCGCACAGGAAGCTCCCGAATCAGCTAAAAAAGCTGGTACAACCGACTTAAGCGACGATGCCACGTCCAGCTCGCCCGCGCAGCCCGACGTAGCGGCTACTACTACCAGCATCAGCCGCCAGCCCAACATCGATACAACTGCTACGGGAGGTAACGTTCGGTAGGCGGTAAGCCCCTACCCTTTGCTAACAAGAAAGGCCCGCAACACTGGTGTGTTGCGGGCCTTTGTGCATGTATGGCCGCTATATTAAGCAGCCTGACTGGCCGTTTCGGGCGTATGCTCGGCTACGTAAGTCACGAAGTCGCTAACGGTAGTGAGCGGCACCTCATCGGGAATGACGATGTGGAAGCTCTGCTCCAGGGCCAGAATGATGTTGACTACATCGAGTTGGTCGAGGCCCAGCTCGTGGTTGAGACGACTACGCAAGCGAACGGGGCGCATAGGCCGGCGCTGGCTGACAATGCGCAACACTTGCTGCTCGATGGATTTAACGGCTGGGGTAGTAGTAGGTAACATAAAGAAAGAGAAAGAAACACCGCAGTTCCAGCAACCGGCAGCGGCCAGGGCCATTTCCTGCCGGCTGCTACCCTTGCGAGAAGAGTAACAGCCGGCGAGGTTTGTTATGCTGGCGTGAAAATACTGTGAAATAATGATTACGCTTCGGCCAGCACCGGTGGGCGAGCGGCCCGCACCTCCTCCGCATCGGCCGGCGCCTCGCGCGGAGCGTCGGGGTCGACGCCCGTAAGCTTGGCCCGTAGCCGCTCGTTGAGCAGGTACATAACGGGGACTACCAACAGGGTGATAATGGTTGCAAACACCAACCCGAAAATAATTGTCCAAGCCAGCGGACCCCAGAACACCACCGATTCACCGCCGATAAAGAAGTTGGGGTGACCCGAGTTGAACAACTCGTAGAAGTCGATATTCAGACCAATAGCCAGCGGAATCAGGCCCAGCGTGGCGGCCGTGGCCGTCAGGATTACCGGGTTCAGGCGGGTGCGTCCGGCCAAGACAATGGCTTCGCGCAGCTTCATGCCCTGCGAGCGGAGCATATCGGTGAATTCAACCAACAGAATACCGTTTTTCACCACAATACCAGCCAGAGCAATAATGCCTACCCCCGTCATTACGATACTGATGTTCATGCCCGTGATAGCCAAGCCCAACATCACCCCTATTACGGAGAAAATAATTTCCGTGAGGATGATGATAGGCTTGCTCACCGAGTTGAACTGCGTAACCAGCACCAAGAAAATCAGGCCGATGGCGCCAATGGCGGCAATTCCTAGGAACGAACTGGTTTCCTGCTGGTCTTCCTGCGCGCCACCCATTCGGATGGTGTAGCCGGGCGGGGTAGGGAAGGATTTCAGCGCCTGCTCGATGTTGCGCACCACGTCGGGGCCGGTGAAACCACCCAGCACGTTGGAGGAAATCGTAATCACGCGCTTGGTGTCCTTGCGCTTGATGCCGCCGTAGGTGGTGCCGTATTTCACGTCGGCAACCGACGAGATGGGCACCTGGCGCACCTGGCCAGTAGCATCGCGGAAGGTCAGGGGCGAGTTCAGGATGGCGTCCACGTCGTTGCGGTAGGGCTCAGCGTAGCGCACCTGGATGGGATATTCATCATCAGGAGTCTTGAATTTGCTGGCCTCGAAGCCGTAGATGGCCGTGCGCACCTCGGAGCCAATCTGGGCCGTGCTGATGCCCTCGCGGTTGGCGCGGGTCCGGTTGATGTCAACGGCAATTTCGGGGTTGCGGTCTTCCAAGTTGGAACGCAGCTGCTCGATACCGCCAATGTTGAGCGAATCGACATAGCGCGTCACTTTCTTGGAGAGCTTGGCGAGGGTAGGATAGTCGTCGCCGGCTACTTCGATGGCAATTTCCTTACCCACGGGCGGGCCGCTAGCTTCCTTATCCACCGAAATTTCGGCGCCCGGAATGCCTTTCACCACCTCCCGAATCTTGTTCATGTACTCGCTGGTGGCCGGACCGGTCCGCTCGCTGGTTTCCTTGAACGCCACGCCAATCTTCGCCAGGTTGGACTGCGACACACCGGTAGCTGTAGCTTCGCCAGGGTCGCCGGCGCCGATGGCCACGTTGGTAATCACCGATTCTACGTCGTGGTTTTCACGGCCAATCACGCCGTAAATGCGGCGCTCTAGAATGCGGGCCACCGAGTCCGTTACCTCTACCCGTGTGCCCACTGGCATTTTCAGGTAGGTGTAGATGAATTTGGGGTCACCGCTGGGGAAGAATTCCACCTTGGGCGAGCGGGCGCCCACGGCGAAGAACGCCACTACAAACAGCACCAACATGCTTACCATAATGGCTATCGGCCAGTTGAGCGCCCAGCGTACCAGGCTTTGGTAACCATTTTGGAAGCGGGGCAGCACTTTCATTTGGAAGCCGGCAATCAGCTTCACCAACACGTAGTTGTTCAGGAAAATGAAGGCCAGCAGCGTCAGCATTAGGTTGCCCAGGAAGGTAGAGCCGCTGAGGTAGCCAATGACCGCAATGACTGCCACAGCACCAATCGACAGCTTAGCCAGTGTAGACAACTCGCGCCACGCTACCACCTTGCCGCCGTGGTTTTCCTCGCGCTCCATGAACGACACGGCAAATACCGGGTTCATAATGAAGGCCACGATGAGCGACGACATCAGCGTAAGAATCAGCGTGACAGGGAGGTAGAACATGAACGAGCCCACAATACCCGGCCAGAACATCAGCGGCACGAAGGGTGCTACCGTTGTCAGGGTACCGGCCAGCACGGGTACAAACACCTCACCAGCAGCATACTTGGCGGCCTGGGCCGTGGTCATCTCGGGGTGCTCGTGCAGTAGGCGGTGGGTGTTTTCAATTACCACAATGGCGTCGTCCACCACAATACCCAGCGCCAGCAGGAAGGCGAAAAGCACAATCATGTTCAGCGAGAAATCGAGGGTAGGCAGCAGCACGAAGGCCAGGAACATCGACAGCGGCACCGACAAACCCACGAACAGTGCGTTGGTAGTGCCCATGAAGAACATCAGAATCAGCGTTACCAGCAGGAAGCCGATGATAATGGTATTGATCAAGTCGTTGAGCGTCACGCGGGTGTCGTTCGAGGTGTCGCCCGTCACGGTGATGGTCAGCTCCTTGGGTAGGGTCTGCTCGGCATCAGCAATAATCGTTTTAATTTTATCCGAAGCTTCAATCAGGTTTTCACCCTGACGCTTTACCACGTTCAGGGTAATGGCGGTTTTGCCATCCAGACGAGCGTAGGATTCGCGGTCTTTAAAAGCATCGGTCACCGTGGCAATATCGCCCAGGCGAATGGCCGAACCGTTCAGGTTCTTGATCTGGATATCGGCAATGTTGGCGGCGTTGGCGTACTGCCCAGCCACGCGCACGGCGCGTTTCTGGTCGCCCACGTCCACCGAGCCACCCGAGATGGTGATGTTCTCGCGGGCAATGGCGTTGCTGATGTCGGTGAAGCTGAGGCGGGAAGCGCGCAGGCGGTTCAGGTCCACGTCTACGTTCACTTGTTGCTCCAGGGCACCCACAATGTCTACCCGCGTGATTTCGGGTAGGGCTTCAATCTTGTCCTGAAAGTCGTCGGCGTAGCTTTTCAACTGGCTCAGGGGCAGGTTGCCAGCCAGGTTGATGTACATAATTGGCTGCTCGGAGATATTCACCTCCTGCACCGTGGGCGGGGCCGGCAAGTCGTTGGGCAGCTCGCTGGAAGCCTTGTCTACGGCGTCCTTGATGAGCTGCTTGGCATACTGTACATCCACGCCAGAGTTGAATTCTACGTCCACAATGGCGTAGTCCTGGTTGGAGGTGGAGTTGATTTTCTTCACCCCATTCACGCTCTTAATCTCCTTTTCGAGTTGGCGCGTCACCAGGTTTTCAATGTCGGTGGGCGAGGTGCCGGGGTACACCGTGGCCACGATGATGCGCGGAATCACGATATCCGGAAACTTCTCCTTGCCGAGCTTGATGTACGCAAACACCCCCGCGATACACAAGATCAGCGTGATGATGTAGATACTCGTCTTGTTATTGATGGACCAACTGGTGGGCCCAAATTCTTTTTCTATATCCTGCATGGCTTTCTTTAGCTGTTAGCTGCTAGCTGTTGGCTAATAGCTTTTGAAGTAGAAGACAGACGACTAATGAAGCCGTGTAGCATCTTTATTTCTTCTTCTAGAAGAGTAGGAAGTGGATGGTCTGGTGGCAGTTCAATAAACCCTAATTGGATAGCCGCGATGAGTTGCGTATCAAGTTCAAAGCAAGAGCCTAACGCAATTTCCAGAAAGTGCTTATACTCCAATTCGCTGGTGCGACTACTACCTTCGGCTATGTTTGACGGAATTGAAATGGCCGTCCGCGTCATCTGACTACGCAAACCGTACGTTTCCTCGCGCGGCAACTGACGGGCTACCTCGTACGCAAAGCCTACAATCCGTAGCCCTTGCTGCCAAACCCGCAATTCCTTATAATTTTTCATTTACGTAGCTTTTCGCTTACACTTATGAAGCTAATAGCTAACAGCCAGCAGCTATAAGCTAACTATTTGGCCGGGGTTTAAATTCTGATAGCCCGCTGATACTACCTGATCATCCGCTTTCAAACCGCTGGTTACCTCCACTTTACCGTTGTAAGTGGCGCCGGTTTCGATAACGCGCTTGGCAGCTATTTTTTGCTGGCCTTTATTTTCTACCACGTACACATAGCTATTCTGCTCGTCGCGCTGCACCAAGTCTACGGGCAGCACGGTGGCGTTCTGGCTGTTATAGTTCTGGATGCGTACGGTGGCCACCATGTTGGGGCGCAGCTTCACAGCGGCTGAGCTATTCAGGCGCAACTCAATGGTGAATGTGCGGCTGGTGGGGTTGATGATGCTGCTGACCGTACGCACCGTAGCGGAAATATTCTCCTCGCCCATGTCGGGGATGCTCACCAAGGCCTTGTCGCCGGGCTTGATGTTGTTGGAGTAGGCTTCCGAGATGTCAGCCACAATCTTGCCGCTACTGCCGCTGAGCAGGCGCACCACCGGCGAGCCAGGTCCCGACGACTCCCCTACCTTGGCTGGCACGTCATCCACGGTGCCTGCGAAGGGCGCCCGCACGTTGTACTGGTCGCGCTGCCGCTGCTGGGTGGTGAGGTTGTTTTTCAGGGCCTCATAGTTGTTTTTGGCCTGCAAATACTGTACTTCGGTCCCGATTTCCTGGTCCCAGAGGCGCTTCTGCTTTTCGTAGATCACGCGGGCCAGGTCCATGCGGGTGCGCAGCTCAGCAATACCGGATTCCAGCACCGCCGCGTCTAGAGTAGCCAGAATCTGGCCTTTGCCTACCCGGTCGCCGCGCTGCACGCGGATGCTGGTGATAGTGCCCGGCGCCCGCGGCGACACGTTGGCATTCTCATCAAAATCGGCCCTACCCTGCACTTCCAAATAGCTGGCAAAGTTCTCGGGCTGCACATTAAGTACTGATACGGGCACGGCCTGCGCGGCCGCGTTGGCTTCTTTGGCGCCGGTTTTGGCTTCCAAATCCGCAATTTTGGCCTGGGTGGCGGCTTGTTCTTTCTTGAGTTCCGCCAACCGGGCGGCCGGGTCTTTGTCGCCCTGACCGCAGGAGGCGGTGAACAGGCTGATAGCCACTAGCTGATAGCTGATAGCTTTAAAGGAGGAGCGTTTCATATAAGATGAGGAGGAGTATCTGAAAAAAAAGCTAACAGCCAACAGCTACTAGCTATCAGCTTATTTAGCGTAGACAGCTTATTTCGTGTACAGCGTGCCGCTGGCTTTGTCGTAATCGACTTTGGCGACCAACGCATCATAGAGTGCCGAGTAGTAGTTGGTTTGGGCCTGGCGCAGGTCGGTTTCGGCCGTAATCAGCTCCACGTTGGAGCCTACCCCCTCCTGAAACTTGATTTTGGCTACCCGTGCTACTTCCGTAGCCAGGTCCAGGTTGGCGCGCTGGTTGGCCAGCACATCCAGGTCGTTTTGTAGCGTGGTCTGGCTCTGAGTGCGTTGTAGGTCAATGCTTTGTTGCAGGGTAGTAAAGCCCGTATTTACCTGCTTCAGCGTCAGCTTAGCTGTTTGCACCTGGTACTTCTTGCGGAAACCATCGAAAACCGGGATTTGCAACTGCAAGCCCACATTGCCGAAGGCAAACCAGTTCTGGTTGGGGAACTGCGTCTTTGAATCTATCGAACCTGCTCCGCGAAACTCCATTAAGGTAGGTAGCGAACGGGCCGAACCCAAGAAGCCGTAGGCACCAATCAGGTTGAGGGTGGGCAAGTAGCCGGCTTTCTGATTGCGTACATCTAGCGCAGCCAGGTCGCGTTGGGTTTCCAGCACCGAGTACTCAATGCGGTTTTGATAGTTGAAATCAGCATCAGCCTGAACAAGACTCTGCTTTAGGCGCTCAGCATCCAGCACGGCCGTGCTCAGCGAATCGGTGAGCTGCACGGGCTGGCGCTGGTCGAGGCCCATCTGAAACTTCAGTAGCGCCACGCTTAGCTCAATCAAGCGCTCAGCATTTTGCTGCTCAATGCGCAAGTTGTTGCGCTGCACTTGCAGACGCTGCACGTCCAGCTTCTCAGCAAAACCAGCTTCAAATGTCTTCTGGGTCTGATAAAGCAGCGTATCTAGGCGAGCCACGTTGCGCGACAGCAAATCTAGCCGTTGCCCGGCTACTAATGTGCTGTAGTAGGCTTTCGATACTTGCTCTACTACATCAATTTCACTCTGTTTGGTCTGCTTCACCGACAACTGCTGATATACTTTAGCCGCTTTCAGGCCCAGGAGGTAGGAACCGTTGAAAAGCTGCTGCGACGCTGAGGCAGAGGCGTTGCCCTGCCACTGAAAGCCCAATGACAGTGCCGTAGGCGGCGCCGGCACGTAGGGGTCGTAGGTAGGCGGTAGATTCACTACTTGCCCGTTTTGTGCGCTTGCTACCGCTTCTGGCGTGAGGGCAGCACCAGTTAGTGGACCTTGTCCACCACCAAAAGCGCCGAAGTCAACCAAGGAGCGTTGCAGCTTGTAATTGTCCGTTATGGAAGAAGACACATTTATCTGCGGCAGGCCCTGCGACTTTACCTGTCCTACCTGCGCGGCGGCCAGCTGCTGGTCGATACGCGTAGACTGGAGCGTGGATTTATTCTTGACGGCGTAGTCGATAGCCTGCGGCAACGACAGCGCCATGGGAGCAGTGGTGGCTACGGGCTGACCAGTGGCTGGTGTTTGAGCCAGTAGCTCGTGCAGACTCAGGAAACCCAGCACTGCAAGTAGCAGCAGTAGGCGGCAAATGTTTTTCATATAAGAAAAGAGCGAGGGAACACTTGGGAGAGGCTACTCGGCCTCTGTTAGTTGCCGGTATTGGTTGATGAGCTTATGACCTTTCAGGGAGGAAATGCCGAGTAAAAAATGCTCCAGGCATACCGTGTGCAGCTGAATCAACTCAAACTGCCGGTTCGGAAAAATATCGGGGTTGAAGCATAAGTCTATTTCCGCCAGGCGCAGGCGCCCCAGCACGGCCAAGTCCAGATCTGCGCGGTACACGCCTTCGGCCATGCCCCGCTCCAGATTTTCAATTATTTTTTGCAGTAAGAAGGTCTTTTTATGCTCTTCAAACAGCGCCCAGGCCTGCGGGTGGTATTTCTGCAAATCGTAGAAGATGCTGGGGTGCAATTCACTCAGAAACTGTCGGTGCCACTGCATCAATTGAAACATTTCTTCCAGTGCATTCGCAGCGCCTTTGGTAGGGACTTCGCAGGTTGACTCCTCTACAAGGTGCTGCTGGATGGAGGTCTGCACAATCTCATCCTTGTTGCTGAACCATTTATAGAGGGTCTTTTTCGACATGGCCAGGTGGTTGGCAATGTCATCCATTGATACGCTTCGGACGCCGTTACGCATAAACAACTCCCTGGCAGCGTGTAATATCCGGTCTTTCGTTTCCATACTCACGCTGCAAAGGTACATCGGAAACTTTAATTGATTCCAAAGTTTCCATCTGTTTTTTCAGCAACTCCTTCTATTGCCGGTGCAGACGTATAGCGCCGCGCAATATTTTACCCTCACTATACTTTTTTTCACTGCGCGCTCATATGCCCTGAGTCTGGCGAGGGCCGTATCTTGGGGCCTTCATTTCTATTCCTTGCTTTTCCTATGAAAATCCGAACTGGCTTCGGCTACGACGTTCATCAGCTTCGGGAGGGCCTACCCTTCTGGCTTGGTGGTATTCAGGTGCCGCACACGCACGGCGCCTTGGGCCACTCCGACGCCGACGTGCTCATCCACGTTATCTGCGATGCGCTGCTGGGTGCCGCCAATCTGCGCGACATCGGCTTTCACTTTCCCGACACCGACCCGCAGTACAAGGGCATTGACAGCAAGCGCCTGCTGGCCGAAGTAGTGCGCCTGCTACGCGAGAAAAACTACCAGATCAGCAACATCGACTCCACCATTTGCCTGGAAGCGCCTAAGGTAAATCCGCATATCCCGGAAATGCAGCGCGTGCTAGCCGAGGTGATGGGTATAGCCGAAGAGGATATCAGCATTAAAGCCACCACCACCGAAAAGCTGGGCTTTGTAGGCCGCCGCGAGGGTGTATCCGCCTACGCTTCGGTGCTGATTATGCAGCAATAGGTCGTCATTTCTCCCGTTGGTCGGAATGACGACCCATCGAATAACGTTCTGCTAAAAACAAAATCTCCAAGACCCAACGAATGAACAAACCCTCTCTCCTAACCCTGCTGCTGGCAGCGTGCTGCACAACGGCCAGCGTGGCGCAGCAGCCTAAGAAAATTAAAGTAAAGCACAAGCGCGGCGCTCAGACCGAAGCCCCTACCACCCCGCCCCAGCAATCGGCCCCGCAAACGGTGCTGCCCGCCGGCTCCGACCTGGCCGCTACCTACGCCCAGACCATTACGCAGGAAGATTTGCGCAAGCACCTGAGCATCATTGCCTCGGATGCGTACGAAGGCCGCGAAACCGGCGAAAAAGGCCAGAAAATGGCTGCCGAATACATAGCCAACCGTTTCAAAGAGCTGGGGCTGACAGGCCCCGTGCAGGGCTCCGACAATCCCTACCTACAGCACTTCACCATGGAGCGCAGCACCTGGGCCGATGGCGCTACCCTGAAGGTGGCCGGTCAGACCTACCAGTGGCTCCAGGATTTTTACGGCATGGGTACCTCGCCCTTCCAGCAGGAAACGACGGTGCAGCCTGTGTTTGTGGGCTACGGCATCGAGCAGGACGACTACTCCGACTACACCGGCCTCGATGTGAAAGGGAAAGACCTGATTATGTTGATTGGGGAGCCCACCAACACCCAAAATCAGCCATTGCTAGGCAAAGACGGCAACCCCAGCAAGTGGGGCACCGATTACCGGGCAAAGGCGGCGTTGGCTATCCAGAAAGGTGCTCGTAGCGTGTTTTTTGTTGATTTCAACCCCAACAGCAACTTCCAGAAGCTAGCGGCGCGCATGGCGGGTTACATCAATCGGCCTAGCATTGCTTTTAAGGATGCCCAGAAGACGCCGCGTGCTACCATGTTCTTTGTGTCGCCGCAGGTAGGGTACAAGATGTTGGGCACTACGGCTGCGGCCGTTACCAAGTATCAGCAGAGCATCACCAAGGCGGGCAAACAGGTGGTGGCGCCCTTCAAGCCCACCAAATTCAGTATTAAGGCGCCCCGCAAAACCGAGGATTTCACCACTGAAAACGTGCTGGGCTACCTCGAAGGAACTGACAAGAAGGACGAGTTGCTGGTGCTCTCGGCTCACTACGACCACATCGGCATCACGAATGGCGAGGTGAACAACGGCGCCGACGACGATGGCTCGGGCACGGTATCGGTGCTGGAAATGGCAGAGGCCTTCACCAAGGCTAAGGCAGAAGGCCATGGCCCACGCCGTAGCATCCTGTTCCTAACCGTAACGGGTGAGGAGAAAGGCCTGCTGGGCTCGGAGTACTACACCGACCACCCCGTATTCCCGCTGGAAAGCACCGTGGCCGACCTGAACACCGACATGGTGGGCCGCACCGACAAGGAGCACGAGGGCCAACCTACCTATGTGTATGTGATTGGTTCAGACAAGCTTTCCTCGGAACTACACACCATTTTGCAGGAGGAAAATCAGAAGCACGACAACATTAATTTGGACTTCCGCTTCAACGACCCGCAGGACCCCAACCGGTTCTACTACCGCTCCGACCACTATAATTTCGCTAAGCATAAAATTCCGGTAGCCTTCTTCTTCAACGGCGTACACGACGACTACCACGGTGCTGGCGATGAAGTCGATAAAATCGAGTTTCAGAAGATGGAGCCCCGCGCCCGCTTGGTGTTCTACACCGCCTGGGACCTAGCTAATCGGGACAAGCGGATTGTGGTGGATTCCAACAAGCCGTAGTTTCATTCGTTGGATAGCTGTCATCCTGAGTTGCGCAAAGGACCTTACGCCCGGAGAACGAGTCGTTGTTATGACTGCTGTTCTAGTGTGAGAAGGTCCTTCGCAAGCTCAGGATGACAGACGTTTCCCATTTCCCCTTTCAGCCATGAAATCCGCCCAATTCCTCACCGATTCCGAGTCGAAAGCCTTCGACCTGGAGCACCGCCGTAAGATTCGCTTCAACATTGGCAAGTACAACGCGGCCGTGCAAACCGGCCTCGGCTTTTACCAAGACCACGAGCTGGCGCGGGAGCGGGCGTCCTACCTCAAGGCCAAGGTGATGAACCACTTGGACGAGTACTTGCTGGAGTTTGAGCGCAACTTTACGGCGCGGGGCGGCAAGGTGATTTGGGCGCAAGATGCGCAAGAGGCCCTGCTGGAAGTAGGCAAGATCATGGCCCGGCGTAAGGCCCGCACGGTGGTGAAGGCCAAGAGCATGACCACCGAGGAAATTCACCTGAACGACTTCCTCGGCAAAAACGGCATCGACTCTATCGAGACTGACCTAGGCGAGTACATCGTGCAGTTGAACGGCGAGCGGCCCTACCACATCGTAACGCCGGCCATGCACCTGAGCAAGAAGGACATTGCCGATATTTTCGTGAAGCACTTAGGTATTGAGCACACCGACGATGCCCAGCAACTGGTGCTCACCGCCCGCCACCTCCTGCGCGACAAATACACGCAAGCAGAGGTAGGCATCACGGGCGGCAACTTCCTGATTGCGGATACCGGCGCCGTAGCCGTGACGGAGAATGAAGGCAACGCCCGCTTGTCGGCCACTTTTCCGCGCACGCACATCGCCATTGTGGGCATCGAGAAGGTAATTCCGAAGCTCCAGGACCTGGATTTGTTCTGGCCCCTGCTCAGCACAAGCGGCACTGGTCAGCAAGTGACGGTGTATAACACCATTTACACAGGGCCGCGCCAGCCACTGGAAAAAGACGGCCCCGAGGAAATGTACGTGGTACTGCTCGACAACGGCCGCACCAACCTACTGGCCCAACCCGACAAGCGTGAGGCCCTGCACTGCATCCGCTGCGGCGCCTGCCTCAACGTATGCCCGGTCTACAAAAACATCGGCGGCCACACCTACGAAACCACGTATTCTGGCCCCATTGGCTCCGTTATTTCGCCCCATTTATCGGGCCTCGCTGAAAATAAGCACTTAAGCTACGCCAGCAGCCTGTGTGGGGCCTGCACCTCGGTGTGTCCGGTGAAAATCAACATTCACAACCTGCTACTCAAAAACCGGCAGCAGAGCGTACAAGAAGGCATGGCTGATTCGGAAGAAACCCGCGCCATCTACTTCTGGAAACTGGCAATGCTGAACCGCCGCCTACTGAACCTGCTACCCGCTCGTGCCAAGAACTGGGCCTTGTTCCGAATGCTGACGCTGGTAGGCTGGAACAAGCGCCGCGAAGCGTTGGAGGTAGCACCGAAGTCGTTTAATAAGCTGTGGCGGGAGCGGCGGTAAGCTTTGCTAGCGCCTACCCTGCTTCCTCGTCCGGTAAAATTTGCACGTCCTGCACCAGCACCATTCGTTCAATTTCGCGGCCGCGGGTGGTGTTGGCCAGGCCGCCCAAGGCGGTTTCCTTGTAGCGGGTTTCCATGCTTTGGCCTACCTCGCCCAAGGCCGCTACACACTGATCTACGGGGATTACTGGGTCGACGCCGGCAATAGCAATCTGGGCCGAGCTGAAGGCAATGGCCGCTGCCGAAGCATTGCGCACCACACAAGGCACTTCCACCAGCCCTGCCACCGGGTCGCAGACCAGGCCCAACATACATTGAATGGTGATGGCCACGGCCGCAAACACCTCGTCTACCGAGCCGCCTAGGCAGTACACAATAGCGCCGGAGCCCATAGCCGCCGCGCTACCCGTTTCGGCTTGGCACCCGCCCACGGCACCCGCCAACGAGGCATTCTGCTCGATGATAAGCGCAATGCCTGCCGCTACTAGCAGGCCCTCTAGTATCTTCCGGTCATCTAGCTGGTGCTGCTCTTGCAACGTAACCAGCACTCCGGGCAAGATACCCGAGGCGCCGGCCGTAGGCGCCGCCACTACCCTACCCATGCACGAGTTCACCTCTTTGGCACCCAGTGCCCGCGTCACGAGCTGTTTGAACTCGGGCGAGAGCACCGTGACCGGCGAAGCGGCAATTTTACGGGCGCCATTGTTGACCATGCCCGAACGTGACACCATGTTTTGCGTCAGGCCGGTTTGCACGGCGTCGCGCATCACATCGTAGGCGCGTTGCAGCCCCGGCCAGATATCCGCTTCGGCACGGCCTTTTTGCTCTATCTCGTAGGCCAATACGGGCTGAAAAAGAGCCTCGCCAGTTGCCTCGCAGTGCGCCTGCCAGCTGGCAAAATCAGTGAATAGGAGCGACATGCGTTGGAAATGACAGGTTATGGAATAGCTAATACTTGAAATTGGGTAGGCGGTAGTATTTTCCGATTATCGCCTACATCCTGCACTACAAAATTCAACAGAATTTTCCGTCAAAAACAGAGAGCAGCCGGGTTTCGCGGCTGCTCTCTGGGGTAGGGCACGAAGCGCGGCTGTTAGACGGCTGTTTCCTTGGCTTCTACCAGTTTGATAGAAGCCGAATTGATGCACAGGCGCAGGCCGCTCGGAGCCGGGCCATCAGGGAAAACGTGGCCTTGGTGCGCGTCGCATACGTTGCAGAGCACTTCCACGCGCACCATACCATAGCTGGTGTCTTTCTTATACTTAATAGCGCTTTCTTCTACAGGCTGGGTGAAGCTGGGCCAGCCAGTACCAGATTCGAACTTCGTACGCGAATCGTAGAGCGGGGTGCCGCAGCACACACAGGCGTAAAGGCCAGCTTCGTGCGCCTCGCAGTACTCGCCCGTGAAAGCGCGCTCGGTGCCGTGCTCGCGGGTTACATGGTACTGCTCGGGAGTGAGCTGCTCGCGCCATTCAGCGTTGGTTTTCTCTACC
The DNA here is from genome assembly GCF_019334315.1 of Hymenobacter profundi. GTDB lineage: Bacteria > Bacteroidota > Bacteroidia > Cytophagales > Hymenobacteraceae > Hymenobacter > Hymenobacter profundi. The sequence continues at coordinate 31,163 of NZ_JAHWGL010000012.1, read as the reverse complement.
CGACGGGGCGGGGTAGGGCTACCGTGGTTGGCCAGCCGGATAACATCGTTCCAGGTTTGCATATGGGTTGGTTTTGAAGTTCAGGACAGAATATACAGGTGAAAACGCGGAACACAGGCTCGAAGTTTATTTTCGGCTCACCACGGGGTCTTTTTGTCCGTAAGATGCAGGATAGTACTTCTGCCCTGCCTTCTACTCTCTTAACTCTATGAAAATCCTTAGCGCCGACCAAACGCACGCCGCCGACCAAGCTACTATCAAAACCGACCGCATTTCCTCTCTTGACCTCATGGAACGCGCCGCTACTGCGCTGGCTGATTGGCTGATGAACCGCCTCTCACCCACCGAAGCAGGCGAAACGCACCTACTGTGCGGCCCCGGCAACAACGGCGGCGACGGGCTGGTAGTGGCACGACACCTACACACAGCGGGCTATCAGGTGCGCGTATGGCTTTTACCCACTGAGAAGCGTTCGGCCGACTGCCAAGCCAACCTCGACCGACTACCCGTCAACGTACCACGAGCCGAGGTAGGGGAAGACGCCCTCCCTACCCTACCCGACGGGGCATTAGTAGTAGATGCTCTGTTTGGTACAGGTCTTAGTCGACCGCTAGAAGGAGTGGCCGCCGCGCTGGTTCGCCACCTCAACAAGGCCAAAGTCCGCGTGCTGTCGGTGGATATTCCCTCCGGACTGTTCACCGACGCACCTCAACCTGCTGATAGCGTGATTGTGCGAGCCTACCACACCGTCAGCTTCGAGCTGCCCAAGCTGGCCTTTCTCCTACCCCACCATGCCGAATACGTGGGCCAGTGGCATTTGCTACCCATCGGCCTCGACACAAAATTTCTCGCGAAAGCGAAAGTTGACCAGTATTTCGTAGACGCCGCTTTCGTAGCGGGTAAGCTGCCGCGTCGTGCTATGTTTTCGCACAAGGGTTTGTATGGTCATGCGTTGCTGCTGGCGGGTAGCAAGGGAAAAATCGGAGCCTGTGTGCTGGCTACGCGGGCTTGCTTGCGTAGCGGGGTAGGTTTGCTTACGGTACGTACGCCCAGTATAGGCTACGATGTGCTGCAAACTTCGGCACCGGAAGCCATGGCGTTGGTCGACCCCAATCAGGAGCACCTTACGGAACTGCCACCGCTGAAATCGTACGACGCTGTGGGCATAGGGCCGGGCATGGGACAGGAAGATGCCACGAAGGCCGTGTTGGAACAGTTGCTACGAGAGGCTGGTGAGCAGCACATCGCCCTGGTATTAGATGCTGATGCGTTGAATTTGCTAGGAGCAAACCGCGAGTTGCTCGACTTACTTCCGCCCGATACGGTGCTCACGCCCCATCCTAAGGAATTCGAACGCCTCACAGAGCCCGCCCGCGACGACTACCACCGCCTGGAGCTGTTGCGCAACTTCTGCCAGAAACACCGCTGCTACTGCGTACTGAAAGGCGCCTACACCTGCCTAGGCACTCCCGACGGCACCCTATATTTTAATAGTACCGGTAGCCCTGGCATGGCCAGTGGCGGCTCCGGCGACGCCCTCACGGGTGTGCTCACCGCCCTACGTGCTCAAAGCAACCACCTCAGTCCTCTCGATGCCTGCCTGCTAGGCGTCTATGCCCACGGCCGCGCTGGCACACTGGCTGCCGAGGCGCTAGGCGAAGCCGGCAGCCTCGCCCACGACCTTATCGAAAAGCTAGGAGTGGCCTTTGAAGAGTTAACCGCACCAGAGGAGTGGTGAAGCGGGAAGATGATGAATGAAAAACTCACCATCTCACATCGCCCAGTACACCGCCAAGAAATACACAATCATAACGCCATCCGTAAGCAGGGCGAAGTAATAATCTGGGCGTGTTTCGTCGGCATACCAGATAACGGCGGCAGCCAGAGCAGCTGGCAGCAACAGCAGCATGCCTTGACGCAGGGTAATATTGTGGGGGAGTAGCACGCACGACACCAGCAGCGCCGCCAGTGCTATCCACTTGGTGGCGCGCACCCCAAATACCCCCGGAAACGTGTAGGTGCCCGTGAGGCGGTCTTTGGTGTAGTCGCGGATGTCGAAGACGAAGGCTAGCGCTAGAATCAGAAAGAAGCGGCGGGCGAAGAGCAACTGCAACTCGGGCGTGCTGAGTGGGATACCCAGGTATAGCGCCGGCACCCACACCGTGACAGCGGCCCATACATAAGCAATTAGAAATACCTTGAGCAGGGGTAGGTCGCGCAGGGCACGCCATTTCCCCCGAACCCGCACCAAGGGTAGGGAATACAGTACCGAAATTAGGGCCAGGTGAGCCAAAAAGCCAATCAGGTGCAGCCAGCCGTCGTAAAAAAACAGAGCACCAGCCCCGGCCAGCGACACCAGGGCCAGCCCAAATAGCTCGCGCCGATGCTGCCGCATCCACAGCTTGCGCTCCGAGAGCACCAGCTTCTGGCTGTATTTGTAAGGCAATACGCTATCGAGATTATAGAGAAAAAGCGTCGCCGCGAAAATCAGACCCGCCAGCCGGGGCGGAATGTGCACCCGCCAGAACAAAAACGACGCCCACGTAAGCGCCACGGCTGCCAGCGCCAGCCACGTGCTGCTGTACAGCACTGCATTGGTAGCGCGTTTCAGCGTGGCGGGCCAGGTAGGCGCGTGGGTAGTGGAGGAGTCGCGCATGCAAAGAGAACGAAGAGCTGGCGGCAAGATAAGGCCCTGTAGTCCGACGGTGAGGTAGGGCCAAGCATAATGGCGTACAACAAGAAACCCACCGGTAGGCCGGTGGGTTTTGTAAGTATAGCACGAACAACAGTTGGTACTACGCTTTGGTCGAAGTTTCAGCTACTGAATCGGCCGCGACATTTTCTTTGCTAAACGTGGTATTATACAGCGTGATGCTTTCTTCAATGATGCGGTAGGCCTGCTCGCGGCCCATGAAGCGCTCCACTGTTACTTGCTTGTGCTCCAAAGCCTTGTAGTCTTCAAAGAAGCGTTGCATCTCCAAAAGCATGTGGGGAGGTAGGTCTTCCAGCTCGTTGAAGTGATTAACGGAAATATCGTGGGCAGCTACGGCAATAATTTTGTCGTCTTCCTCGTCGCCGTCAATCATTTGCATCACGCCAATAACTTTGGCTTCTACCACGCACATGGGCACTAGGTCCACAGAGCACAGCACCAGAATATCGAGCGGGTCTTTGTCGTCGCAGTAAGTCTGCGGAATGAAGCCGTAGGCGGCGGGATAATGCACAGCCGAGAACAGCACGCGGTCTAGTTTCAGCAGGCCGCTATCCTTGTCCAGTTCATATTTTGCTTTCGAACCTTTGGGGATTTCGATAATGCCGTTTACCAGCGTCGGGGCATTTTCGCCGCGTGATACGTCGTGCCAGGGGTTAAACTTAGCCATTGAGGGTAAAAAGTATTTAGTAGGGAATTATGCAGTGATGGGCGTGTGCTGTACGGATAGCATTGAGCTATGTTGGGCTTGTATTCCGCGAAGTTGCGTGTTTTTCCCAAGATAGCCTTATACGGCACTAAAACGAAAAACAGCAGCCACAATTTCTAAAAATTATACTACCAGTTCAGTACTTCCTGCAATGGCTGACCGGTGCAGCCGTCGGGCTCCTGAATATGTAGCCACCGTGCTACGGTGGGCGCAATGTCTGGTATCACAGCCGGCGCCGCCGAGGCGCCGTGCTTCACGTGCCAGCCCCAAAACAGCATGGGCACGTGGGTATCGTAGGCCGAGGCCGAGCCGTGGGTGGTGCCTTTGTTGGGGGCAGGGTAGGAACCCGATTCCAGCCAGCCGGGCTCTAGCACCACCAGCACGTCGCCGGAACGCTTCGGGAAATACCCGTTTTCCAGGTACATCAGCATTCCGCTTTCCCAGTGCGACTTCTGCACGTCGTCGGCGGTGATGGCGCGCGTGACGCCCGCAAATTGCAGCATAATGCTGGCTACTTCGTCCTGCATCAGGCGCAAGTCCAGTTTCTTCTGCGCAATGAGCGGCCGGTTCAGGTACACTTGCTGGTTTTCGTAGGTGAGTACCCAGTTGCCGGCACCGTGGCGGCGTACCAGCTCGTGCTGCACCGAGTCGCGCATAAAGCGTGGCCCTACCGCGCCGGCTGGAATTTTCTTATCAATCAGAAAATTAGGCGAATGCGCGGCGCCGTGGTCGGCAGTCAAGAATACCAGCGTGTTGCCTTTCCCCAGGGTCTTGTCGAGGTAGGCTAGCAAGCGGGCAATGTCCTGGTCGAGGCGCAGGTAGGTGTCTTCGGCTTCAATGGAATTCGGCCCAAACTGGTGCCCCACGTAGTCGGTAGACGAAAAGCTGACCGGCATAAAGTCCGTGATGCCGCGCTGGCCCAGCTGCTCGGCCCGCACGGCCTCCATCGCCAACTCCGCCACCAGCGTGTTGCCGAAGGGGGTAGAGCGCACCACGTCTAGGTTCGTAACAGGCACTGGCTCACCGGCATCGCGCAACTTAGCGGCCACCGAGGCATCGGGTAAGCCGCTCAATTGGGGCAGGTTGTGCGGGAATACAGGCTTGGCTTCTCCCCTGAAAGAGCCTTCCCACGGCACATCATCGGGCGTGCTTTCGGTATATTGCTCAATGGGTAGGAGCGTTTGCCAAGGCCGGCTCAGGTACTGCGCCGGCAGTTTCCGGTCGTTGAACGCCTTTACCCACTCGGGCAGGCTATTCTGATAAAAAGTGCTCGAAATAAAGGAGCCCGTCTTGCCATCGTACCAATACGCCGCGTTGGCCGTGTGTCCACCGGGCAACACGGAGCCGCGGTCTTTGATACACACGGCAATCGTTTTGTTATGGAAGTTGGTAGCCAAGCGCAGCTCATCGGTGATGGTCGTGGTCAACATGTGGCGCGGCGACTGTTGCCCTACCGTGCCCGTGCTCCCCACTGTCTGCACAGTATTGTCTTCGGTTACATAGGTATTCTTACCCGCCTCGCGCTCATACCAATCGTTGCCGATGATGCCGTGCACGGAGGGTGTAGTGCCTGTGTAGATGCTGGCGTGGCCCGGTCCAGTATAGGTAGGCACGTAATTGTAATGGGCATTTTCGTAGCTGAATCCTTCGCCCAGCAAACGCCGAAACCCGTCTTTACCATACTTGTCCCAGTAGCGGTAGAGGTAGTCGTAACGCATCTGGTCCACCACAATACCCACCACCAGTTTGGGACGCTCTAACTTCTGAGAGGATTTTTTTTGCGCGACGGCAGGTAGTGCCAACGCTGCTGCTAGTAAGAAAGACAGACTTTTTTTCAAATCACAGACAAAATGCAGATGCCGCAGCACCACGGTTTAGATGGGCCAAAGATAGACTCTGCGCGTTAAAATGTTGCTTTCCTTAGTCAAAAGTGGACTGTTTGCGTAAGCGGAAGCACGTTATCTTTTAGTTACCTTCTTCCCTACCCTATGGCCCAGGCATCCGACTATGCCCTCATCTTCGACATGGATGGGGTTATTGTCAATAATACCGACATCCAAGCTTATGCCTTTCAGATGTTATTCCGAGACTTAGGACTAACCACAAACGCACGCCAATTACTTGAACGTTTGAATGGCATGCCCGCTGGTGCCATTCTTCGATCGGTTTTTCGCCACCCAGTGCCGGAGCAAGACATAGAGCGCTACACGGCCCAACGGGAATTTCTCTACCGCACGCTCTATTGGGACGACCGCCAAGAAGTAAGCGGCCTCACGCCGTTTCTGGAAGCCGCCCGCGCTGCGGGGTTCCGCATTGCCCTCGGCACTGGCTCCGGCAACGACACCATCAGCTACATCATCGACCACCTCAACCTACGCCGCTATTTCGACGAGCTAATTACCAAGGATGACGTGGACCGGGGCAAACCCCACGGCGACACGTATTCCGTGGCGGCAGAAAAGGTAGGCATTCCACCCGAGCGTTGCTTGGTGTTTGAGGATGCCATCATGGGCGAGCAAGCTGCTTACAGAGCCGGTATGCGCTGCCTATGCCTCAGCACCAGCGTATCGGCCGACAAGTTTCAAGCGCCAATTCGCGTCATCAAGGACTTCACGGAAATCACGCCCGCCGACATTCTGGAGCTGTTGGAACAGAATACGCCCGTGCCTACCCCCAGCAAGGAGCTAGCCAGCCGACAGTACGCACAGGAAGCATAGACTGTCATTCCAAACGCAGTGAGTAATTTAAGTTTACTCATTGCTGAATGTACTTAGATTCCTCACTGCCTTCAGAATGACAGCTTACCGGAGCATAAAGAAGAAAGCCCGTTTCTGTTTCAGAAACGGGCTTTCTTGTGGTAATCAGCAGGTCAACTTACCCAGCAGCCAGTGCCTCAGCACCACCCACGATTTCGAGAATTTCGGTGGTAATGGCTGCCTGACGCGTCCGGTTGTAAGTCAGTTTCAACGATTTCAACAGTTCACCAGCGTTGTCGGTAGCTTTGTCCATGGCCGTCATACGGGCGCCATGCTCCGAAGCGTTGCTTTCCAATACGGCCTTATACAGCTGTATCTTCAACGACTGCGGAATCAGCGTCTGTACAATTTCCTCTTTCGAGGGCTCGAACAGGTAGTCAACGTTGGTAGTAGCTGTTTCCTCGGTAGCCTCAGCGGGTACTAGGGGCAACAACTGCTCGGTGCGCACAATTTGCGTGGCCACGTTCCGGAACTCGTTGTACACCATCACCACTTGGTCGAAGTCGCCGTTGCGGAAACCGTCCATTGCTTGCTCCGCCGCTGCACGTACCGTGTCGAACGACAGTTGCGTGAACACATGACCATAGCTGCCCAACGTGGGTAGGCGACGACCAAAGTAATCCTGTGCCTTCCGGCCAATGGCCATCACGGTTACGTTGCCAGCAGCAGCCTGCGCGGCATATTGCTCGCGCAGCAAGGCATTCACGCCCTTGAAGATGTTGCTATTGAAAGCACCCGCCAAGCCACGGTCCGACGTAATGGCGATAACCAATATCCGACGCGCGTCGCGCTGCTCCGCGTATTCGCTCACCATCTCGCCGCCAGTTAGGCCCGTTAGGTTTGCCAGAATGCCGTTGAGGCGCTGAGCGTAGGGGCGCATCCGCAGAATATTATCCTGGGCCCGACGCAACTTAGCAGCCGCCACCATCTTCATGGCTTTGGTGATCTGCTGCGTACTCTGCACCGATACGATGCGGTTGCGGACTTCTTTTAAGCTAGCCATTCTTTGGGAATTATGAATTAAGAGTTAGGAATCAAGAATTATTTGGTTGAGCTGATTAGCATTACCACACAATTCTTAATTCCTACTTCCTACTTCCTAATTTATAATTACTTCGAAGCGTATACTGCCGACAGGTCGCGGGCTACCTGACGAATGGCGTTGGTCACGCTGTCGTCGAGTTTACCGGCTTTCAGGGCTTGCAGAGCCTCAGGGTGACGCGTGGTCATCACCTGCACGAACTCCTTCTCGAACTCACGCACCTTGTTTACAGGTACTTGGTCGAGCAGACCGTTGGTAGCAGCGTAAATAACGGCTACCTGATCTTCCACGCGCTGGGGCGAGAACTGTGGCTGCTTCAGGATTTCGAGGTTGCGGCGGCCGCGCTCGATGGTGAGCTTGGTCGAAGCGTCAAGGTCGGAACCGAATTTGGCGAAGGCTTCCAGCTCGCGGAACTGTGCCTGGTCTAGCTTCAGCGTACCAGCTACCTTCTTCATCGACTTGATCTGGGCGTTACCCCCTACCCGCGATACCGAGATACCCACGTTGATAGCCGGGCGAACGCCCGAGTTGAACAAGTTGGTTTCAAGGAAGATCTGGCCATCCGTAATCGAAATTACGTTGGTCGGGATGTAGGCCGACACGTCGCCTGCCTGCGTTTCGATGAGCGGCAGAGCCGTCAGCGAGCCACCACCTTTGGCGATGTGCTTGATGCTGTCGGGCAGGTCGTTCATGTCGCGGGCAATTACGTCGGAAGCGTTGATCTTCGCAGCGCGCTCCAGCAAGCGGCTGTGCAGGTAGAATACGTCACCAGGGTAGGCTTCGCGTCCGGGAGGACGACGCAGCAACAGCGACACCTCACGGTAAGCTACAGCTTGCTTCGACAAGTCATCATATACTACCAGTGCGGGACGGCCCGTATCGCGGAAGAACTCGCCGATGGCGGCACCCGTGAAGGGAGCGTAGAACTGCATAGGAGCTGGGTCCGAAGCCGAAGCTGACACCACCACCGTGTAGTCCATAGCACCACCGCGTTGCAGGGCGTTTACTACCTGTGCTACCGTAGAAGCTTTCTGACCTACGGCTACGTAGATGCAGAATACTGGCTCACCGCGGTCGTAGAACTCACGCTGGTTCAGGATGGTGTCAATGGCTACCGTCGACTTACCTGTCTGACGGTCACCAATGATCAACTCACGCTGGCCACGGCCAATCGGAATCATAGCGTCGATAGCCTTGATACCGGTTTGCAGGGGCTCGTTTACAGGCTGACGGTAGATAACGCCAGGCGCTTTGCGCTCCAGCGGCATCTCGTAGGTTTCACCTGTGATGGGGCCGCGGCCGTCGATGGGCTGACCCAATGTGTTTACCACGCGGCCAATGATGCCCTCGCCTACCTGAATAGCGGCAATTTTATTGGTACGGCGTACTGTAGCACCTTCCCGGATATCGGAGTAGTCGCCGAGCATTACGGCACCTACGTTGTCCTCTTCCAAGTTCAGTACTAGGGCTTGCAGGCCGTTTTCAAATTCGAGTAGCTCCCCCGACTGGGCTTTGCCCAGCCCGTAGATGCGGGCTACACCGTCGCCTACCTGCAAAACCGTTCCGACTTCTTCGAGTTCGGCTTCGGTCTTAAAGTTCGACAACTGCTCCCGCAGAATAGCGGATACTTCATCCGGACGTACTTCTGCCATGACTTATAGTTGGGATTGGTAGGGGTTCTTAGAAAATTCGGTCCGCAGCTTTTGCAGGCGGTAGCGCACGGAGTCGTCGATGAGCTGGTCGCCTACCCGCAGCACGAAGCCACCAATAAGGGCCGGGTCTACTTTTTCCGTTAGCTGCACCTCTTGCGAGCCGGTTTGCTGCTGCACCAAGGTGTTCATGCGGGTGCGCAGTTCTGCTGTGAGCGGCGTGGCCGTGGTTACCTCGGCTACCTGCACACTCTTCAACACATTATATTGATGAATGAATTCCGGCCCAATGTATTCCAGAGCGCTTTCACGGTTTTTCTGGGTGATGATGGACAGAAACTTCATCGTCAAATCCGAGACTTTGCTTCCGAAAACAGCTTTCAGAATAGCCAGTTTCTTATCGTGGTTCACGATAGGGTTGCGGAGTAGCAGGCGCAGGTCGCGGCTTTCGTCCAGCGTTTGGCTGAACAGATCCATATCAGCCTTCACGGCCGCCAGATTGCCCTGCTCTTCTGCCAGATCCAGCAGCGACTTAGCGTATCGGGAAGCAACTCGTTGTTCAGACATTTTTTTTAGCTGATAGCTGATGGCTGATGGCTAGTAGCTCTTGTCGTGCTTGTAGAAGCCAACAGCTAACCGCCACTCGCGAACAGCTTAGTTAAGCTTTACTTCTTTCAGGTAAGAATCGACCAGCTGCTGCTGGGCAGGAGCGTCGGTTAGCTCGCGGCGCAGAATGCGCTCGGCCACGTCAATCGACAACTGAGCGGCGGTGTTTTTCACCTCGGCCAGCGCCATGTTCTTTTCCTGTTGGATAGCTTCGCGGGCTTGCGTAATCATGCGGTTGCCTTCTTCAGTCGCCTTATTCTTGGCTTCCTCGATGTGCTGGGTAGCAACGGCTGAGGCTTCCTTCAGAATACGGTCGCGCTCCAAGCGGGCTTCGGCCAACAGCTTTTCGTTGCTGGCTTTCAGCTGTTGCATTTCCAGCTTGGCCTGGTCGGCCATGCGCAGCGCGTTTTCAATCGAGGTTTCGCGCTCCTTCAGCGAGCTGAGGATGGGGCGCCAGGCAAACTTGGCGAGCAGGAACAGTACGATGAGGAAAATCACCGTCTGCCAGAAAATCAGGCCTAATTCGGGGGTTACGAGATTCATGGGAGGGTCGTCAGTCAGCGATACATCGTACTGCGTAAGCAAAAAACAGGTAGGTAGGTACAGTGAGAAAGAAGCGGCATCTTACGCAACGCCACCTTTCGATAACTCCCTACCTGAAAGCTGAATCAGCCCGCTACGCCGTGCGCCGAAGCGAAGCGCAGCGGGCTGCTCCATCTACTGCTCTACCTTATTGGGGCGACAGGTTGAGGGAAATCAGCAAGCAAACTACCACTGCGAACAGGGCCAGACCTTCAATCAGGGCGGCTACGATCAGCATAGCAGTTTGGATCTTGCCCGAAGCCTCCGGCTGACGGCCGATGGCTTCCATTGCCTGACCACCAATACGGCCAATACCCAGACCAGCGCCCAGGGCTACCAGACCAGCACCGATACCGGCACCGAATACAGCCAGACCAACCGAATTGGCAACCTGCAACAACAAAGAGAGAAGCATAATAAAAGAGGTTTGTGGGGAGTGTGAAAACAAAAAAAGAGGGGTGGTGAAACCTTAGTGAGCGGCCGTGGGAGCAATATGGTCGCCCTCCATCTGGTAGTCCGCCTCGTCGTGGTGATGCTCTTCTACCGCGCCGCCAATGTACATGGCCGTGAGCAGGGTGAAGATGTAGGCTTGCAGAATAGCTACCAGCAATTCCAAAATATTAATGAACAGACCGAAGGCCAACGAAGCAGGGCTGATAGCCAGGCTACGGAAAATGAAAATCAAGCTAATAAAGCTCAGCGTTACGATGTGGCCGGCCGTCATGTTGGCAAACAAACGAACCATCAACGAGAACGGCTTCACTACAACCCCAATCAATTCCACCGGAATCATGATGATGAGCAGCGGCTTGGGTACGCCAGGGGTAGCAAAAATGTGCGCCCAGTAATTTTTATTACTGCTGAACAAGGTGATGAGCAGCGTCATGGCGGCCAGCGTGAACGTCACAGCAATGTTGCCGGTGAGGTTGGCGGCGCCCGGCGTGAGGCCCAGCAGGTTATTAAACCAGATAAAGAAGAACACCGTGAGCAGGTAGGGCATGTACTTCTCATACTTCGGCCCGATAGATTTCTTGGCTACTTCATCCCGTACGAAGATGATGATGGGCTCGAAGAACGACTGCAAGCCGCGTGGTGCTTGGCCGTGGCGCTTTTTGAAGCCATTGCCGACGCTAATAAAGAGAATCAGCATCAACACGCTGCTCAGCAATAGGGCGAAGGCATTCTTCGTTAAGGAGAAGTCGTACACTTTACCACCGTCTTCCGCCACCAAGTGCTCGTGCTCCAGCTTCAGGCCGTTGTAGGTTTCGCCTTCGGCCAAGTGCTTCGACGAAAACACCTCTACACTTTTGCCGGGTTGGAAGGCAATAATGGGCAGATAGGTGGTAAAATGGTTGTTGTCGGTGGAAAACCAGTGCCACTCGTGCGAATCGCCGATGTGGTGCAGAATCATCTCGCCCGGCTTGAAGGCTTCCGAGTCTGAAGCCTCTGTCATGGTATCGGCTGTGTGCTGCGCGAAGACGGGAAGCGAGAGAATCCAGAAGAGAGCTATAAATAAACGCTTCATTCAGAAAGGCTTAGTGATGGGTTCACAAAAACTTCATGTAATAGTTACACCCCGTTTTGAAAACGGGCGCAAGTTACTCAGAACAGTCCAGACTTCAAATCCGGCGAAGAGAAAATAGAGGATAAAAAAGGCGCCAAGGAAGGTCCAACGGGCGTCTCCTTCGCGTGCGCCACCCTTATAGAGGTAGATCAACACCAAGCCCAACGACAAAAGCAGCCGCAAAACCATGGACCCGAAGTAGGCCGCCATGAAGTTATCGGGGCTGATACGCACCAGACGTAGGGTAATCCAGTACGTGATGATGGTAATAAGTATGAAGAAACCGAAGATATAACCTGCTAAGGGGTGCACAAGGGTAGTACCGTACTGCGTATGCAGGGCATATAGCACGGCACCAATGAGCAAGGAGAAAATCAACAGCTGGCGAAAAAACTGTAGCATATATGTTTCTGTGTACGCGAAGAACGCTACTCGTCGTGGGTGACAGAACGAATTACCTGATACATGGCGCCAATTACTCCTACGAGCACAAAGGCCACGGTCCACCACGGTTTTTTGGTGTGCAGGTAGTCGTCCAGCTTTATCCCGATGAATGTGAACACCCCAATAATACCCAGCATCTGAAAGCCTAGCCCTGAATACTTGGCCAGCGCACGCAAGCGGTTGTTGCTATCAAAATCTGGCTCGGAAGGGGTAGGAACGGCCATAAAAGAGGCATTGGGGGTGCGAAAGTATTGATTTTCGGCGTACTACCTTTCTTTCTACGCAAACTCCGGCTTGCGCGTCGGCCGTTTGCCCCGGAAAATCCCGTAATTTTACCGGTCTGACGGCGTTGTGTAGAAATCCCGCGCAACATGGCCGAACAAATTGGCCGACGGCGTGCGTTTTACCTGCTCCATACCGCGTCTACCTGCCTGTGCCTTTGATTACTCTGCTACCTTTCCGTCTGCTCTCTGTCCTGGCTGGCTGCTTGCTACTGGGCGTATTTCTCACGGCTTGTTCTTCCGAGAACCGCTCGCTGGTTGGTCATGCCTATGACAATGTGGTAGCTCGCGACAACGCGTATTTTCTGGCGCGGGAGAAAATGCGCGCCGTGGAGGCAGACCTCTATAAAGCTCGCGTAAACGACTACAACCACGTCCTGTCGTTGTTTCCTACCCTCGACGAAGCCACGGCTACTCGCCTGGCGGCCGACCTCGACGATATCATCAAGAAAGCCTCCCTACCCATCCAGCACCGCCCCGGCAGCGACTGGACCGACGACGCCTACCTGCTAGTGGGCAAGGCGCGCTTTTATAAGATGGAGTACGAGGATGCGGTCAAAACCTTCCGCTTCATCAACACCACCAGCTCAGATATTAACACCCGCCACGCCGCTCTCATCTGGCTGATGCGCTCGTTTATGGCGATGAAGGAATACGAAAGCGCCGCCGCGGTTTCCTCTATTCTGGAGCGGGAGGAAGGTACGCCGGTAAATGCTAAGGACTTGTTTCTGACCCGCGCCGAGTATTATTTGGCGATGAACGAGCCGCAACGGGCCATTGACAACTTGGAGCGAGCGGTGCCGCTGGTAGAGCCCAAGAATGAGCAGTCGCGCACGCGCTACATTTTGGCGCAGCTGTATCAGCAGGCCGGAGAAGACAAGAAAGCTTACGCCGAACTGAATCAGATTCTAAAGCGCAACCCGCCCTACGAGCTGGATTTCTACTCCAAATTGCTGTTGGGCCAGGTGTCGAATTTGGGTCAGGAAGATCGGACGCGTTTAAATAAATACTTCGCGAAGCTGCTCCGCAATCCGAATAATAAGGAGTACCGCGACAAGATTTACTACGAGATGGCGCGCCTGGAATACCGCCAGCAACGCTACCCCGAGGCTTTGACGCTTCTGCGTCAATCGGCTAGAGCCGGTGGTAGCAACCGTGCGCAAAAAGGCTACACTCAGTTGCTAGCCGGGCGTATTTATTACGACAACCTACAGAAATATCGTGCTGCCGCGGCCTACTATGATAGTGCTGTGCAAGCGATGCCCCGCGAGGTGCCCGAGTACGCCGTAACGGCTGAGCGTAGCGAAGTGCTGCAACAGTTTGCCCAGCAGATTACGATTGTGGAAACGCAGGACAGCCTGCAAGCCCTGGCGAAACTGGCGCCAGCTGAGTTGGATACGCGCTTGAATGCCTACGCTCAAGCTGAGTTAGATACACGCCGCGAGGCGGAAATACGCGCCAAACAAGCCGCAGACGCACAAAGCCGCCTACAGACAGCTACGGGCGTGAGTGCGGCCCGCTCCGGCAACGTGGGCACCGACCCCGATTTGTTTGCCAGTACCAGCACCGGCGCCGCCTGGTATTTCGATAACCCTACCTCCATGAGCACGGCCCGCGCCGACTTCTTGCGGAAGTGGGGTAATAGACCACTTCAGGACAACTGGCGCATCGTAACGCAGGCCAGCAACTCGCCTGTGAACGATCAGAACGGCGGGACACCCGTGACGGCCATAGCAGCCGGCAGTGAGAATATTGTAAACGGTGCCCAATTGGGCTCCACGCCAGCCGCCGCACCTACCCCAGAAGCCCAATTGCAAACGCTGGTAGCGCAGTATCGCCAAAGCATTCCGCTTACGGAGCCGCAGTTGCAAACCTCGCAGCTCCAGGTGGAGGAAGCACTGTTTGCGCTGGGGGCTATCTATCGTCTTCAGCTGCAAGAGCCCGCCCGCGCCATCGAAACCTACGAGCAATTATTAACGCGTTTTCCGGCCACAAAGCACGCCCCGCAAGTATATTATAGTCTCTACTTATTATATAAGGATCAGAATAACCCGCGGGCTGAAGTATACGCGCAGAAGTTGCGGGGGCAGTTTCCCAACTCGTCGTATGCCAAACTGGTGGCCGATCCGGAGTATCTGCGGCGCGTATCCGTTGCCAATGAGAAGATGGGGGTGCAGCTGGATTCGGCCTTCGCGCAGTATAAGCGGCAGGATTTTACACAAGCATCCGCTACTCTGACGCAGGCCCGACAGCAATACCCCGACACCGACCTCAACGACCGGGCGGCTTACTTGAATACCCTGCTTACCATCCGGACCCAAACGCCTCCTACGGCCAAGGCAGCTGTAGAAAAATTCATTAAGGAGTACCCGGATAGTCCGTTGGTGAGTGAGGCCACTACGTTGCAGGCATCTTACCAGAAATACGAGGCTGGGCAGTTGCCAGGCGCACTGGCCAGCACGCAGAAACCCATCGTATCCAACTTCCGGCCGGGTGAAGTAGACACTCGCCCGCGAGCTTACTACCAAGCTCCTGTACCCGCAACGCCAATAGAGGTGTATCGCCCGGAGCTCCCAGCGGCCTCACCATCGCGCGAGGCAGTGCCTACTCCTGGCGCCGCTCCTACCCCACCAGCAAGTACTGCCGCTCCGACTACTGCACCATTATCGTCGGTGCCAGCGCCTAGACAGACGCCTACTCCAGCTGCCGTGTCGCCGGCGCCAACTGGTACTGCCCCCGCACCTGCGGCAGCGGAGCCTGCCAAATCGGCTACCCCCTATACCGCAGCGCCTACCTCAGCGCACACCGTAGCGTTGGTTTTCTCGTCAGATGCCCCCCTGCTGGCGGAACTGCCCAAGCAGTTGGAAGCTTATAATGGCCGTTTCTACCGGGCGAAGAACTTATCGGTGCAAACTGAGGCGCTCGGAGATGCGCAAGTTTTGGTAGTCGTGGGCAGCCTCCCTACCCTGAAGGAAGCACAGAGCTATGCACTTAAGTTGCGCGGACCTCAGTCGCCGCTAAGCCGATTGCGGGGCGCGGGCTACCAAACCGTTGTGATTAGTACGGAGAACCTGCTGCTGCTACGTCAAACCAAGAACCTGGATGAATACCAGCAATTCTACGATAACAATTTCCGCTAATTTTGGGTGAAGTATTGATGGAAGCCCCACCGCCGCTGTTAGCAACATTTTTGGTTATAAATCAGATTATTAGGTTGGACAACTTTTCATTTATTACTTCATTTCTACTTCTTAACTACCAATTCTCCCATGGCCTATCCTGCCACGAAGAATAAACCCTCCTCGCGCAAACCTCAGCGAAGCCACCGCTTCCAGGGCATCACCCGGACGCTGTGGGTGCTGTTTGGGGGCGGGCTGGCGCTGTTCGTTCTGTACGTCTGGGCTGTCAGCGTCAACTTTCTGAACCTGTTTGGGCGTATGCCTAATCTGAAAACGCTGGAAAACCCAAAAAGCGAGCTGGCTTCCGAAATCTATTCGGCCGATGGCGCGCTGATGGGTAAATACTTCCGCGAAAACCGCACGCCCGCCGAGTACAAGGACTTACCTCAAAACCTGATCGACGCTCTGATTGCCACCGAAGACGTGCGCTTCGAGGCCCACTCGGGTATCGACTTGAAAGCAATGGGCCGGGTGGCTAGCGGCATCCTGACGGGTAGCAAAGGCGGAGGTGGCTCTACTCTCACGCAGCAGTTGGCCAAGCTGTTGTTCCGTACACGGGAGGACCTGAACGACGGCCTGCTGAATGACACCAAAGGCTTGCGCGTACTCATTGTGAAGACCAAAGAGTGGATTATGGCCGTGCGCCTGGAGCGCAACTACACCAAGCGCGAAATCCTGCGCATGTACCTCAACCAAGCCGAGTTTGGCTCGAATGCCTTCGGTATCAACGTAGCCGCCAAGACGTTCTTTAATAAGAAGCCTAAAGACCTGAAATTAGAAGAATCAGCCTTGCTGGCGGGTTTGGTAAACGGGCCATCGTGGTTTAATCCCGTTCGTAACCCAGAGCGTTCCAAGCGCCGCCGTGATTGGGTGCTGGGCCAGATGCAGAAGTATGGCTACATCTCGGAGCCCGAGTATTCAAAGGCCGTTGCCACCAACATCAAGCTCAACTACAGCGTCGAGAATCAGAACAAAGGGATTGCGCCCTACTTCCGCACCGAGCTAGGCAAGCTTCTGCTACAATGGGCCCGCGAAACCGACCACGACCTCTATGCCGACGGCCTGAAGATTTACACGACTATCGACTCGCGTATGCAGAAGTACGCCGAGCAAGCCGTGGCCGAGCACATGAAGCAGCAGCAAAAGCTGTTTGACCGGGTGTGGAAGGGCCAGCAGCCTTGGCGCGATGAGAACGGCCGCGTGATTCCAAATTTCCTGCAAACCGCCATCAAGCGTACGGGCCGCTACCGCTCGCTCAACAACCGCTTCGATGGCAATAAGGACTCCATCAACTACTATCTGCGCAAGAAGTACAAGATGACGGTCTTCACGTGGCAAGGCGAAAAGGAAGTGACGATGTCGCCGATGGACTCACTGGCGTACTACAAGCGTTTCCTACAAACCGGATTCATGGCCATGAACCCGCTGAATGGGCAGATCCGGGCGTGGGTAGGCGGCAACGATTTCCGCTACTTCAAGTACGACCACGTAAAGCAGGGCATGCGCCAGCCGGGTTCTACCTTCAAGCCCTTTGTGTATCTGGCAGCCATCGACCAGGGCTACTCGCCCTGCTACCAAGTGGCCGACGTACCCGTAACGTTTCCTGCCGAGGCGGGCCGGCCTAGCTATACGCCCCGAAATTTCGAGGGCAAATACTCTGGCCAGATGTATACGATTCGGCAGGCATTGGCGCGGTCGATGAACTCTATCACGGCCTTTCTGGTGCAAAAGGTAGGCCCGAAAACAGTAGTAGAATATGCCGAACGTTTGGGTATTACTTCTCCTATTGAGGCGGTGCCAGCGGTAGGATTCGGTTCCAGCGACGTGAGCGTATTTGAGCTGTGCGGCGCCTATGGCACCTTCGTGAACAAAGGCGTGTGGACCGCCCCCATGATGGTGACGCGCATCGAGGATAAAAATGGCAATACGCTGATTGAATTCGTGCCGCAAACCCGCACGCCTATCAGCGAAGAAACGGCCTACCTGATGACCTACTTGCTGCAAGCTTCTACCACAGAGCGCGGCGGCACCAGCACCATTCTGAAAACTGGCTTCAAATTCCCCTACGAAATGGGCGCCAAGACTGGCACCACCAGTAACTATTCCGATGGCTGGTTCATGGGCATCACGCCCGACTTGGTGTGCGGCATGTGGGTAGGCGGCGAGGACCGTAGCATTCACTTCCGCTCCGGCCGCGACGGCCAGGGTGCCCGCATGGCCCTACCCCTCTATGGCTTGTTTATGAAGAAGGTGTATGCCGACAATAAGAACATCGGCATTAGCACCGGTCCGTTTCCGAAGCCAGCAAAGCCGCTGACTGTGGAAATTGATTGCAGCCGCTACTACGGCGCTGGTCAGCGCGACACCATCCCAGACGACCAGAAGCTCAACCAAGTGAAACTAGAAGATATCCGCAATCAGGATATTTAGGGCATCTTTTCATAAAAAACAGCAAATGGCGGTGATAAACACTCGCCATTTGCTGTTTCTATAGGCCACAGTTTCTTACTGAATCTCCTGTTCCTACCAGTGCGTACGCACTAGGAACTTCCGACTTACTCTACCCTATGGCTGCCAACGCCCACCTGCAAGAACAGATTCGCCATTTGCCCCATCGTCCTGGTATTTATAAATACTTTGATGATGAGGGCATTATCTACGTTGGCAAGGCGGTAGATATACGCAAGCGCGTAAGCAGCTATTTCACCAAGCAGGATCATAACAAAAAGACCCAGCAACTGGTCAAGAACATCAAGCGCATCGAGTTCACCATTGTGGACAATGAGTCGGAAGCTTTCTTGTTAGAGAACAACCTCATCAAGCAGCATCAGCCCAAGTACAACATCCTACTGAAAGATGGCAAGACGTATCCCTACCTACTGCTGACCAACGAGCGGTTTCCGCGCCTCATCCCAACCCGCAACAAGAAGCCCGGCGATGGTCGCTATTACGGCCCCTACGCCAACCTCACAGCCATGAACGTGATACTAGAGCTAATCAGAGCGTTGTATCCGTTGCGGACTTGCACCTATAACCTGTCGCCTCAAAATATAGAAGCTGGTAAGTTTAAAGTTTGCTTAGAGTATCATCTTGGCAACTGCAAAGGGCCATGCGAGGGCTTGCAGGATGAAGAAACGTACAATCAATACATTGCACAGATTCGGAATATTCTGAACGGTAACCTGACGGTAGCGCGGGCCTACTTCCGGGAGAAAATGACCGCCGCCGCTCAGGATCAGCAGTATGAGCTAGCGCATCAGTTCAAGCAAAAGTTGGATAAGCTGGAAGAATTCCAGGCCAAATCAACAGTTGTCAACGCGTCGCTGTCAAACATCGACGTATTCAGCATTGCGTCCAACGAAAAATCAGCGTTTATCAACTACCTCAAAGTGATGAACGGCTCTATCATCTTAACGCAGTCGTTGGAGGTAGTGAAGAAGCTGGATGAGTCGGACGCGGATATCCTGGCGCCCTTGGTCATGCAGATGCGCGAGGAGTTCGAGAGCCAATCAAAGGAAGTCTTGACCAACGTACCCCTACCCGATCTGCCCCTACCCGGCGTAACAGTGGCTCAGCCACAGATCGGTGACAAGCGCAAGCTCTTAGAGCTAAGCCTCAAAAATGTGCTGTACCTGCGCAAGGAGAAGGAAAGCATGAACGACCGCTCCAAAGACTTGAACGAGGTACGGATCATGGAAACTATTAAGAAGGACTTGCGCCTCACGGAGTTACCCAAACACATTGAGTGCTTCGACAACTCCAATTTCCAGGGCGATAACCCGGTGGCTGCGATGGTGTGTTTCCGTAATGCCCGCCCTAGCAAGAAGGATTACCGTCATTACCATATTAAGACGGTGATTGGCCCCAACGACTTCGATTCGATGTACGAAGTCGTAACGCGCCGCTACCGTCGCCTTGTAGACGAAGGTGCCAGCCTACCCCAGCTGGTTATCGTAGATGGGGGCAAGGGCCAGCTTAGCATGGCTGTGAAAGCGCTGAAAGATCTAAACCTATGGGGCCAAATGGCTGTCATTGGTATTGCTAAGCGCTTGGAAGAAATTTACGTACCCAACGACCCCCTACCCCTTTACATCGATAAAAAAAGCGAAAGCCTACGCCTGTTCCAACGAATGCGCGATGAGGTACACCGCTTTGGCATTACCTTCCATCGTAGCCGCCGCGACGCTGCTACCCTTAAAACAGAGCTAACAGATGTGAAAGGCCTAGGTCCTGTTACAGCTGATAAGCTTCTCTCCAAATTCAAGTCTGTTAAAAAGATTAAGGAGCTTACTGAGTTGGAATTAGTGGCAGAAGTAGGAAAAGCCAAAGCTAAAGTATTACTCAATTACTTTGCTGACCAAGAATCTGCTGCATTGGAATAGCCTTTTGCGTAAAAATTTATAAATAAAAAGCCTCAACCAATTATTGGTTGAGGCTTTTTATTTATAAGCGGATCAGTTACTAAATCTGTGTAATCCGCTAAAATCCGAGTTAATCTGTGGTCTTAGAAGCTCCACAGGTTGTACTCATACTCGATCAAATCAGCGGCAGCTTGTTGCGAAGCCAGGATACCTTGCTGCTGACCACCGTAGATTTCGTCGAGGCGTGCGTTGTTTGGGTTCGACACTCGCACGATGTACGAATTGAACAGCCACAACTCAAACGCGTCTGCCAAGTTCTTGTGCTGTGCGTCGTTCTGAGGGTTAAACCAGATGGCGCTAGTAGGATTGTTACGGAACACCCGAACCAAGTCGCTGTACTTGAACGTGCCAATGGGCTTCTCAATACCCGAAGCGTTGGAAGGCAGCGTAGAAGGCACTACCAGCGTGAGGGATTTGATGTCGTGATACATCCGCGACCGTTTCTTGTCGAAGATCATATCTTCTTTCAATTCCATTTGGTACAAGTCCTTAGGACGATACTCATAGCTAGGTGGCGCAGCCGGCTTTGGAGGAGCAGCAGCTACCTTTTTAGTAGTAGCTCCTTTTTTACCCTTGGCAGTGGACTTTTTCGCTGGAGCACCCCAACCATCGCCACCACCGCTGCTGCTACCCCAACCGTCGTCACTTCCGCCGCCTAAGTCAGCATCTGTGAAACCGGCAGCTTTCTCAGCATCAGTTAGGCCTTGTGTTTCTTCTACATAAGAAGCATTGGCCTGTACTTGGGCTGGTGTTAGCGTCCGAGTCAGCGAGTCATTAGCATAAGCTTGCAACTCACCGCGCTTCACGGCATCCAGTATAATGCGGCTGATTTCTTTACCCTCGGCAAACATTGGCTTATTCTGCTTTTCCCGTAGGTCAACAGCGCGCCAGATAGTTTTGCTGAACATGATATCCGAATTCGGAATCGGACGGTACGAGCCATTGCTGCTCGCGGTAGTAGCTTGTTCCTGTGCCGAAGCTGCTACCGACAGCGTGAGGCCTGCTGCCAGAGCAGCCAAAGAGAGAATCTTGTTCATACCGTAGTAATCAGTAAATCGCCGCGTTTCGTTCAGTTAAGCAATGCTTAGATCAGCGGAATATTGAACTGTTTGCCCATGTTTACGTCTTCCTGCTGGCCTTGGAAGTTCATACGCTTCACTTCCTTCACTTGAATGTATAGACGGTCGCCAGGCTTAGCAGTGTTTACTACATCGCTCAAGTTAGCATCGGGACCACTGATAGTGCGAGAAGGCATTACAGGACGTGGACCACGTACCAATGTTACTTCATAGCTAGTTACCCGGTAACGGGCGTCTTCAGGTAGGAAGTTGGCAAAGCTGGCATCCGGGATAGCACGCAGCGATAGGTTACGCACGGCAGTAATTGGAGTACCCTGCTTTTCGTTAGCCTCACGGCCACCTACTACGCATTTGATATCAGGCTTCGGAACTGGACGCACCTGGAAGGTTTGCGAACCGATAGCGTTACCGCTGCTGCTTACGTTCAGAGTCACTTCCCGCGAGTTAGGCACCAGCATCACTTCACCCGTTTTCGAACCAGGGATAGAGGCAGCACCCGAGGCAGAGAAGCTAGGCTTGTATTGAGCACCCAAAGCAGGAACCTGTACGCTTAGCTTGTTGCCACACTTGAAGTACAAAGCTTGTACCGAAGCCGATTGAATCTGCATTACTGGCTTAGTAACAGTATATGGAACCGTTACTTTGAAAGTTGTGTCGCGACCATTCTGGTTGAAGCGAATCGTACCTGACCACTGCTTTTTGGCGTTACCAGCTGCATCAAAACCACCAGGGGTAGCCGTGAACTCTACTTTACCGTGACCGTTAGGATCTACTGACAATGGCGAACCATTCAGAGTCATCGTAGGCTTCAGGTTCGAGGCCGAAGCAGTAAGGAAGAGCTCTGCTTTATACTTTGTGCCGGCAGCTACTGTGTTTGACTCTGCACTAGCGAAAGCGCCTACTTTGTCAAATACGATGGTGGTACCACCTACCTTAGCAGCTTGTGCAGCCAAAGCATCCGATTCGTACTTCAATACCTCAGCTTCTTTCTGCGATAGCACAGC
The DNA here is from genome assembly GCF_019334315.1 of Hymenobacter profundi. Lineage (GTDB taxonomy): Bacteria > Bacteroidota > Bacteroidia > Cytophagales > Hymenobacteraceae > Hymenobacter > Hymenobacter profundi. Next base: position 9,137 of record NZ_JAHWGL010000012.1, on the reverse strand, counting down.
TAAAGCAGCTACAAGAGGCGTCTTTTCGAAGTTTAACTCAGCGAAGTCTTTCGTCTTCTGTGCTGGGTCAGCAGCGGTCAAAGGGTCCTCTTTGGCATCTAGAGCTAGAGGAGTAGCGCCGGGCACGAAACCTTTGATGTAGCTAGAGAACTCATTCAGTTTGCCTTTTAGGGGATAGGCTAAACCGTTTTTGTTCTGGCCCAACATGGCGTTTGCTACCTTATCATTAGCATCCATGTTATTGTACGCATTCTGGCCTTTTTTATTCTCGGTAGCTACTACCAGCTTATCGCGTACATCGTTCAGGTAAGCAACCATTGCTTTGCTGCGTTCCCGAATCTCTTCGCTTTGCTTCAGCACTGCCAAATCGCTGGCTTGGTTGCGGTTCTTTTCAACCTGTGCCTGAATGCCTTTTACGGCATTACCATTTGCTTTCTCAACCTTCTGGTTGATGCCAAACAGCGCATCATCCAAGAATTTGAATTTCAGCAGAATTGCTGAGTCTACTTGCAGGGCTAGAAGTGCAGTCAGTACTAGGTACATCATGCCAATCATCTTCTGCCGTGGAGTTTCTTTTCCTCCCGCCATCTCGTCTTCCTATTAAATGTATAGTGGGGACAGAATTTCTTAAATCTTTCTACTTATCAGCTTAGCTGGTAGCACGCATGGCGTTCAACATGTTGCCATACACACGGTTCAGCGAGGTCAGGTTGGTGGTCAAACCAGTGATTTCCTGCTTGAACTGCTCGGTCTCTTTGCCGGCTTCGGTCAGGTTTTCCATTGCCTGGCTCAGTGTGCCGTAGAACTTATTCATCGATTTCAGGTGCGTGTTGGCATCCTGCAATTCCATTTCGTACACTGCGTTCAGAGCGCCCAGGTTTTTGGTCACGGTTTGTACCTGCGTGTGGTACTCTTTGGCGTCCGAGGTAGCCTCAGCCATAGCCGACATAGCCTGAGCCGTATTAGAATATGCTTCGTTGATGCGCTCCAGCGACTGAGCAGCTCCACGTACTTTCGTGGTGTACTCTTCCGTAGCGTTGGTAGCGTCGCCCAGCGTCGAGAGTTGCTGTGTGGTGGTGCTTAGACGGTTCAAACCAGCGCCCAGCGAGTTGATAGCTTCAGGAGTTACATTTGCATCCTTCAGCATGTCGTCTAATTTGCGGGTTAGGCCAGTGCTGCCGTTGTCAGCAATAGCGTTGGTGCGGAAGCTGGAGTTGCCAGTCGATGGGTCGTAACCTTCGCTCAACTCAGGGTACACCAATGACCAATCAACTTCTTTGGGGTTAGGTTGGAACGCACTTAAGAAGAAAATAACTGCTTCGGTGCCCAGACCTACAATCAGCATCTCGTTAGCGCCGGGTAAGTGTAGAATTTTGAATAGTGCACCAATAATTACGACTGCAGCTCCAATACCGTAGATTTTCGGCATTACACTGTCGAAGAAAAAGTTACCTTTTGCTGCCATTGTTGAAAAGAAGATTGGAAATGATGAGGGGTTGGTGAGGTTAATGCGTCGGCCACCCGGCCTGATTGATTAATTGAAAGCGAAGTTTGAGTTAGCGAGAGTTGCGGCCAATTTGAATCATGGCGCAACGGAAGCCGATGTAAGAGCGAGCGGAATCTTGGTATTCAAAGTTGCGGGTACCCGTTTCGAGGAAGTAAGCAATGTCTTTCCAAGATCCACCACGTACCACTTTGCGAGGCTCGTTGTCGTCGGGGTTGGTAGGGTTCATATCCCACACTACCGGTACCGAAGCTTCCATGTATGCATCATCGCACCACTCGGCCACGTTACCCGACATGTCATATAGACCAAAGTCATTCGGGAAAAAGGCGCCTACTGGGGCCGTGTAAGCATAACCATCAGAAGCATAGTCGCCGCGGCCGGGCTTAAAGTTGGCCAGCATGCAGCCGTGCGAATTGCGTAGGTAAGGACCACCCCAAGGGTAGGTGGCTAAGTCACGTCCGCCGCGGGAGGCATATTCCCACTCCGCCTCAGAGGGCAAACGGAAGTTAGGCATAGGTGCCAGACCAGACTCTTCGTTGGCGGCGTTCTTGTTCTTGGTGCGCCAGTTGCAGAAATACTTGGCGGCAAACCAGTCTACCCCCACTACTGGATAATCGTCGAATGCTGGGTGAGTATAGTAATACTCCATCAGCGGGTCGCCCATGTGATACGTGAAGTCGCGTACCCATACGGTAGTATCGGGATACAGCTCCGTCATCACATACTCTTCACCCAACACATCAATGGAATCCTGACGGATAGCATTCATGAACTGGCGGTACTCGTTGTTGGTGATTTCTGTTTCATCCATGTAGAAGCCGGCGATGGTCACCTGCTTGTTCATGTTCACCATAGAGGCCGAAATGTCCTGATCAGTCTGGCCCATGTGGAACGTACCACCGGGGCAGGGCACCATGCCAAAAGGAACCTCCTGTGGGTTATACTCAGGGCGGTCCTCCGCCCCTACTAGGTCGCCCTGCGGTCCTTTGCCAAAGCCACAGCCCCCCAGAAACAATGCCGAGAAGGCAACCAGAGGCAGTAGAAGTAACTTGTTCATGAGGTAGGTGTAGAAAAGGCTGATTGGGCGGCAATACCCAAAGATTACAATTTTATGGAACGGCAAATTTACTCATTGAAGCGTACGCGCACAAGCCTTTCCTCTGACGCGTTGAAAAGACCGCGAGAAGTGCAACATTCGGTGAAACAGGAGGATAGCTCCTCAAGGTTCCCTACGGTTATCCTCTTCGTCTTTCTTACTCACCTGAACCGCGAAAACCCTGCCAGATATGAAGGCTAAAAACTGTAACGCGGCGTACGTACTGCTGGACGCGTAAAAATTCCGGGCTTGGGTAGGCGATACGATAACATCAATTCGACAGAGCTCAACGCCCTTGCATCTTGGTTAAATGCAATAAGGTCATAAGCTAATCCAACGCGTGCAGCGTTATCTTTTCCAAAACTGAATCCTACCAAGCCAGTAATGGATTCATCGTAGCGATAACCAATGCCAGCCCAATACCGGTCATTGACTGTAGCACGAACACCAGCTTCGTAAGAATTATTTTTGAAATTAAATTTATCGTTGTTTCCGAACTTACCCGGCAGCACCATTTTCATGAGTACGGTGGGCGTTACCACAACGGATGAAGATGCCTCAATATTGTAGCCAGCAGTCAGGTACGAATGATTTTCATTCAGATACCGAGCCGTTTCAGAAAGCTCCGCAGTAGGATCTACTGGTCGCGCTAGGTAGCGGTACCCATTTGCCCGCAGTAGGTTGTTTACGCTTACACCCACATAAAATTTAGGCGCTTCATACCATACTCCAGCGCCTAGGTCAAACTTTGCGTCAGAGCCTTCTATGGGCACTCTCGGGTCGTTTAGATCGACGGGTCGGTAACCGCCCTGGCCTACGTGATTGTAGATACCCTGAACGCCAATTCCCAGTCTGGCTTCGCCAATTTTGAAATGCTTGGAATAAGAGAGTTGGGCGTTCGTAGTTTTCAACACTGCTACTACATCTCGGTATACCTGAATACCGATACCCCCACCCAAAGCAGGCACCGGCAACGAGGCCGAAAGCAAGTATGTTTGGGGCGAACCACCATCATCAAAACTACCACTGTAGCCAAGGTATTGGTAGCGACCCAACGCTGTAATTTCTCCTTGCCCTTTGATGCCTGCATAAGCAGGATTCAAGTAAAGGCCAACAAACGGATAGTGCGTAAAATTAGGCTGTTGCTGGGCAAAGGCAGTACCAGCGCAGGTGGATAAAAAACCGGCAAGTAAAATTCGCTTCATATAGCAACAGATTTAACGGAGCGTATGCCATAACAGGCTACACAAGTACGTTTTCAAATGTAGAAAAAAAACTCGGTCGCGTCTTTACGTTAAAACGCTCTGCTGTCAGATTAAGTGTCTATCTAGCCTTATGTTTTTGCCTGCTTAAATACACTTCCGAGACTGATTCGGTTACCATTTTGCATCGGTAAAACAGAAACCCCCTTCTCCAACGACCAATTGCTGGAAAAGGGGGCTAATACTATTCTGTTTCTTGCTTTTATTTGCTGCTTTTGAGGGCAGCAACAGCTTCGGCATTTCGACGAATATACTCTTCAATAGCACCCGTCATAGAGGGCGCATTGGGCATAGGAGCTTCAATATCCAACTCTAAACCTGCATCGCGAACGGCTTTTGCTGTGGTAGGACCGAATGCCGCAATGCGCGTACCATCCTGTACGAAGTCGGGGAAGTTAACAAAGAGGGAACTGATGCCGGAGGGGCTGAAAAAAGCTAGGCAATCATACTTCACGTCGCTCAGATCCGACAGGTCGCTGGCAACAGTACGGTAGATGACCGCCTCCGTGAACTTGTAGTTGTTGGCCCGCATGAACTCCGGAATATCATCTTTGCGAATGTCAGAGCATGGGTACAAGAACTTTTCGCTTTTGTGCTTCTTGATGACTTCGAACAAATCAGATGCGGTACGAAGTCCAACAAATAGTTTCCGTTTCCGCAACACAATGTACTTCTGCAAATAGTTAGCTGTTTGCTCTGAAATGCAGAAATACTTCATTTCGGCAGGCATCTCAATTTTGGCTTCCTGGCAAATACGAAAAAAATGGTCGACGGCATTGCGGCTGGTGAAGATGATAGCCGTATGGTCGAGGATGTTTACTTTTTCCTTGCGAAAGTCTTTATATGAGACAGGGTCAACCTGTATGAACTCGCGAAAATCAACTTTAATACCATACTTCTCCGCAATGGTAAAATAGGGTGATATGTCCCCGGTGGGCTTAGGCTGCGTAACGAGGATGCTAGCAATGCTTTTGGCATGCCGGCCCGTTCCCGGTTGGTCTTTGCTTTCGGCCATAGGTAATCGAGTAAATCTAGCGCAAAAGGAGGGTTATGAATAATGCTTCACACCCGCAACAGCGCGGTATTAGTAAGTAAAAACGATTATTTTAAGCAGAATGATGAGTGGAATCACTTCCGTGGCGCAAAGGTACGAAAACAAATGCAGATTCAGTAATGACGCCCGCCGATGTAACGTGCGGGCTATACGAAATACAGAGCCTAGTAACAGTAAGGAAACCACACCATTAGACACCCATAGTACTGTCTCGGGCAGGGTCTGATTGAGGCCTAAATAGAGTAGCATAACAAGGGGCAGGAATAATCCCATAAAGAGAATTGTGCGGATAAATTCCCGATACTGGACTATTACCAAGGACGTGACATCAAAGATGTAGCCCATCAACTCAAGAAAAAGGTACTTTCCTAATACGAAGGCCGCAATGAGGCTGGTGTAGAACAACACCCGCAGTACAATAGCCGACTCAGGCACGGCAAACAAGCGCCGTAGAATGACGATGCTCTGGATGTTGGTATGGATGGCAACAAGCAGCAGCGCAAAGGAGAGCGAGAAAATCAGAACGAGTAGGATATTGAGCCAGGTGATGGTAGGCTTCACCAAAAAGTCGGGCTCGTTGTTACCGCGGCGCCACAGCTGCTCAAACTGATAGATACGAGCAAAACCTGGTTGGTAGGAAGCTCGCAGGCCACCGTATAGCAGCCCAATCAGCAGCAAAAAGCCGATAAACACAGTCTGCCCCTGGTGGCCACGAGGACGCGGAAGCACCCTAGCTACAGTGGAGGCCGGCTTGCCAGAAGCCGCTGCTACCTCCGGAATAGCATTCGCAAACGATGATAGATTGGGTACCGCATCGGCATGCCAGACACAGAGTAGATGTTGACCAGCCGGCGCAGAAGCTGGTAGGAAGGTAGCCAGATCCAGCGTGTAGGAGGCGGCGGCCGGTGAGGTGAAAATTAACTGGTTGTCCAGAAATAAGCACTCATTCTGACGAGCCACAAACGTGATGGGTAGGGGTCTGCTAGGACGCAGATTCACCCACTGATAATACGCATGCGCCGGCGCGTGATAGCCGGGTAGGTACAGCGTCAGCCGGTTTCGAGACGCATTGTAAATCAGCCAATCGTTTGACAAGCCGCTTTTGGCGGATGGGGGCAATGGCCGATACTCAGCTGCACGGACGCCGCTGGGTAGGGTCAGCCAGCAGAGCAGCCATACCAACACCCAGCGCCAGTGGTGGCGTGTAGCAATTGAGTAGTTGGTCATCATAATCTCTGGCGAACTTGCTTGCTGTACTACTATGACGCTACTCGACGCTGTACACCCCGCCGGCTGTGGTATACGCCCAGAAAAACGCTCAACAATACCGAGAAAGCCACTAATGCTAGTATTAATAGAGTATTGCCTAGAGCGGAGAAGTTGATGACAAACAGAATCACTACTAGATTAAGCAGCCCTAGCAGTAGCACTGTACTTATCTGCTGAAAGCCCATAGCCAGAATACGGTGATGCACGTGGTTCTTATCGGGTGAGAAGGGTGAACGGCCCGCCAGCATCCGAATAATAAAGACGCGCAGAGTATCGAACAACGGAACAAACAAAATTCCTACCGCTACCGATGGCGACGAAGCGCCAAATGGCTGTCCCGTGGTAGCGCCCATCTCAACAAACTGAATGGTGAGTACTGACACGATAAATCCACACACCAAGGAACCAGTATCGCCCATGAAAATACTGGCGCGGTGGAAGTTATAACGTAGGAAACCGATAATACCACCTATCAGGCAGATAGCAACATAAGCGTAGTTTCCGTAAGAAGGGCCACCATAGCGTAGAAAGTAGTAACCAAACGTAGCGGAGATGATGCTTACAATGGTACCCGCCAGGCCATCGAGCCCATCAATCAGGTTGATGGCATTGGTGATGCCTACAATGGCCACGAATGTGATGGCATAGCTGACACCCATAGGTAGCTCGTGAATACCAAAGATGCCCTGGAAGCTGGTAATGCGGATTTCTATATCAGGCATCACCATAATGATACCAGTGGCCAATAGCTGCCCGATAAATTTTTTAGTGACAGAAATCGTCACCAAGTCATCCTTCAGTCCTACAAAAAACAGCACGATGCAACCCGCCAGCAGTTGTTGAATACCATTTTCCAGAGGCGCAAAAATGGTAAGCGCCGACATGAAGCCTGCAAAGATGGCTACCCCGCCCAAACGGGGGGTAAGTGACTCATGCACGGTACGCACGTTGGGCGTGTCGAGCATGTTTTTTAGGTGGGCGATGTAGATAATGGACGGCACGGCAAACAGCGCCACCAAAAACGACCACAGAGCCGACAGGACCAGTTTTACTCCGAGAACGGGCATCGTAAAGTCAAGATCAAAGGGGGTGGGTGGAATCGGGCAAGATCGGATTAACTGTGCAGCACGCCTTCCTGCTCGAGCAGCGCAATGTGCGTCAGGTTGGCGGGCACAATAGAATCGGGAACGAAAATGAATTTCTTGTCGAAAATCTGTGCCCCGCGGTAGTAGCTGAGCCAGTATTGATTGTTGAGGTGAAACAGGGCCGGGTCGATGGGTTCGATGGGAACGGCGCTGCGGGGCTCTACCTCCGGCAAGGCATGACGTAGGGTGGAGGTACGCACTGGCTCGCCCTGCGCATCAGTACCGTAGCCATTAGAACTTACGATAACGTTGCTGAGCGGAAAGGAATTGTAGTTCAACAAGTAGACCAGCCAACCGGGTTTGCCGTCTTCCACAACCGCGTCTTGGCTGGGCACTATGGCAATAGAAACGCCTTCTACCGGATCAAAGGAAATATCTTCTTTCATAGGTAATCAGTGGATAAAATGGACGCTCTATCGCAGCTATTCTTGCGTCAGCGTAGCTCCCAACAAGGTTGCCAAATGCGGTACCAAGCGGTCCGCAACCTCAGCCAAAGGCACATCATGGCCCAACTCCTGCTCCATCGAGGTTACAGCTTTGTCGTCGATGCCGCAGGGGATGATATGACCAAAATAATCAAGGTCAGTATTGACGTTGAGCGCGAAGCCATGCATCGTTACCCAACGGCTGCACTTGACGCCCATTGCACAAATCTTGCGCGGGTTGGGGGCGCCTTCCTCCCAGTCGAGCCAGACGCCGGTGAGGCCGGCAATGCGCCCGGCGGAGAGACCAAAGTCGGCCAGGGTGAGGATAACGGCTTCTTCCAGCACGCGCAGGTAGCGGTGAATGTCGGTGAAGAAATTATCGAGGTCGAGGTTGGGGTAGCCTACCAGCTGGCCGGGGCCGTGGTAGGTGATGTCGCCGCCGCGGTTGATGCGGTGAAACGTGGCACCGTGGTGCGCCAGGCCTGCTTCATCCAGTAACAGGTGCTCAGGTTTGCCGCTCTTACCCAGTGTATACACGTGCGGATGCTCGCAGAGCAACAGGTAGTTGGGGGTAGGCGCAGGGGCTTCCCCTCGCTCGATGGCGTCGCGGTTCTGCTTTTTGCGCTCCAAGGTATCGGCTAGTAGGCTTTCCTGATAGGCCCAAGCCTCTTCATAGGGCTGCACGCCCAAATGACGCACATGTAGCGCACGATTTTGGTGGGGCGTAGCAGTAGGCGTAGCACTGAACACCGAACTAGTCGGAGCCGATGTACTGCAAGAAGTAAGCAATGTGTCCATCCTAATTGAAAACTGCGGTGTACAAAAAGCAAGCCGCGCTGGCTAGTAATTACATCCTCTCGGCCTGCCAATAACAGCTACCTACAATCCCGGTGACGGGTCGGTGCACAAACCACTTCAAAGGTACTAGATTTAGCACCAACCCCATCCGTGCTGCCCCCCTACCCTACCCCCGTATGATGACTCCCGCGCACCAACTCGGCCAAGCCGGCGAAGATGCCGCCGCCGCGCACCTCACGGCGCAAGGGTATACCGTTGTGCAACGCAACTACCGTTACCGCCGTGCCGAAATCGACTTAATTGCCACGCTGGACGACGAGTTGCTGGTATTCGTGGAGGTGAAGGCGCGCTCTACCTCACAGTTCGGCTACCCCGAGGCGTTCGTGACGGAGCGCAAACGGCAATTGTTTCGCCTGGCCGCCGAGCAGGTACAGGAAGAACTGAACTGGCACGGCGACATTCGCTTCGACGTTTTGGCCGTAACGCCCGTAGCTGCTGGCTTCCGGGTAGAGCACTTTGAGGATGCGTTTTATTGAGACCAGGGACTTCACAATAGTGTGTCATCCTGAGCTTGCGAAGGA